>NZ_JAUSWJ010000001.1:3772500-4072500 GCF_030815145.1 Kaistia geumhonensis
TTTTGTATAATGGGTCAGCGACTTAATCTGACGAGCAAGCTTAAGCCGGTAGGTGTAGGCGCAGCGAAAGCGAGTCTGAACAGGGCGTTCAGTTCGTCGGATTAGACCCGAAACCGGGTGATCTAGCCATGAGCAGGCTGAAGGTGCGGTAACACGCACTGAAGGGCCGAACCGACGTCTGTTGAAAAAGACGCGGATGACTTGTGGCTAGGGGTGAAAGGCCAATCAAACTCGGAAATAGCTGGTTCTCCGCGAAATCTATTTAGGTAGAGCGTCGGACGAATACCTCAGGGGGTAGAGCACTGGATGGGCTAGGGGGATTTACCATCTTACCAAACCTAACCAAACTCCGAATACCTGAGAGTACTATCCGGCAGACAGACGGTGGGTGCTAACGTCCATCGTCAAAAGGGAAACAACCCTGACCGCCAGCTAAGGCCCCCAAATCATGGCTAAGTGTGAAAGGATGTGGGGATCCCAAAACAACCAGGATGTTGGCTTAGAAGCAGCCATCATTTAAAGAAAGCGTAACAGCTCACTGGTCTAGACAAGGGTTCCTGCGCCGACAATGTAACGGGGCTCAAGCCATGTGCCGAAGCTGCGGGTGTGACGCAAGTCACGCGGTAGCGGAGCGTTCCGTAAGCCTGCGAAGGGAGACTCGTGAGAGCTCCTGGAGGTATCGGAAGTGCGAATGCTGACATGAGTAACGACAAACAGTGTGAGAGACACTGTCGCCGAAAGTCCAAGGGTTCCTGCGTAAAGCTAATCTGCGCAGGGTTAGCCGGCTCCTAAGGCGAGGCCGAAAGGCGTAGTCGATGGGAATGAGGTGAATATTCCTCAGCCTGCGGGTAGTGACGAATGCCGTGTATTGTCAGGTCTTATTGGATTGATCTGGCAGTGAAGGTGTTCCGGGAAATAGCTCCCGCGTATAGACCGTACCCTAAACCGACACAGGTGGACTGGTAGAGCATACCAAGGCGCTTGAGAGAATGGTGCTGAAGGAACTCGGCAAATTGCCTCCGTAACTTCGGGAGAAGGAGGCCCTGGTGTTGGGCAACCAGCATCAGGGGGCACAGACTAGGGGGTAGCGACTGTTTACCTAAAACACAGGGCTCTGCGAAGCCGTAAGGCGACGTATAGGGTCTGACGCCTGCCCGGTGCCGGAAGGTTAAGAGGAGAGGTGCAAGCTTTGAATCGAAGCCCCGGTAAACGGCGGCCGTAACTATAACGGTCCTAAGGTAGCGAAATTCCTTGTCGGGTAAGTTCCGACCTGCACGAATGGCGTAACGACTTCCCCGCTGTCTCCAGCACCTACTCAGTGAAATTGAATTCCCCGTGAAGATGCGGGGTTCCCGCGGTCAGACGGAAAGACCCCATGAACCTTTACTACAACTTTGCACTGGTATTCGTGTTTGCATGTGTAGGATAGGTGGTAGGCTTTGAAGTTCGGGCGCCAGCTCGGATGGAGCCATCCTTGAAATACCACCCTTGTGAATATGGATATCTAACCGCGGCCCGTCATCCGGGTCCGGGACAGTGCATGGTGGGTAGTTTGACTGGGGCGGTCGCCTCCCAAAGTGTAACGGAGGCGCGCGATGGTGGGCTCAGAGCGGTCGGAAATCGCTCGTCGAGTGCAATGGCATAAGCCCGCCTGACTGCGAGACTGACAAGTCGAGCAGAGACGAAAGTCGGCCATAGTGATCCGGTGGTCCCACGTGGACGGGCCATCGCTCAACGGATAAAAGGTACTCTGGGGATAACAGGCTGATGATGCCCAAGAGTCCATATCGACGGCATCGTTTGGCACCTCGATGTCGACTCATCACATCCTGGGGCTGGAGAAGGTCCCAAGGGTTCGGCTGTTCGCCGATTAATGTGGTACGTGAGTTGGGTTCAGAACGTCGTGAGACAGTTCGGTCCCTATCTGCCGTGGGTGTAGGAAAATTGAGAGGATCTGTCCTTAGTACGAGAGGACCGGGATGGACGTACCTCTGGTGGACCTGTTGTGGCGCCAGCCGCATTGCAGGGTAGCTACGTACGGACGGGATAACCGCTGAAAGCATCTAAGCGGGAAACCCACCTCAAAACGAGTTTTCCCTTGAGAGTCGTGGTAGACCACCACGTCGATAGGCCGGGTGTGGAAGTGCGGCAACGCATGCAGCTTACCGGTACTAATCACTCGATCGGCTTGATCGCCCTCATTAACAATGCCCATCGCATCCGCGATGCGCTCCAATGATCAATTCCAGCTTCTTCCCTTTCTGCGCTTTGCCGGCCTGGTGGTCATGGCGAGGAGCCTGAACCCGATCCCATTCCGAACTCGGCCGTTAAACTCCTCCGCGCCAATGGTACTGTGTCTCAAGACCCGGGAGAGTAGGTCGCTGCCAGGCCTGCAAAACGCAGAAAGAAACAACCTCTCTTCACGCCTTCCAAAAAGCCCCCGTTCAGGTGAACCCTGGCCGGGGGCTTTTTGTCGTCCTGAACACCCCATCACCCCCAAACGGACGCCCAGCCACGCCCGCCCCAGAGCATCGGCCGCACAGGCGGAGCAGGGGGCCTGAGCCCATGCACTCGCGCACCTCGCCCCACCCCGGACGCGCAAGAGCCATCCAGCCGCCTCACCCCCGGCCCGAAAACCCACCGCGCCACCGCGACCATCCTCCGTCAAACCCCCGCCGACAGTCAGGCCCGCCACAACCCCAGCCGCAGACCCCCGCGGTCCAGCGCGACCGACCCCGGAGTGCACGAGGCGAGTGGACGAGGCGATCAGCGCGATGCCCAGGCCAGGCGCACCACCAACCCCTCGTGATCGCTCAACACAAGACCATCCGGCGTGTGGCGGGCAATCACTGCGTGCGACACCAGATTCAGACCGGACAAGGCCAGGCAATGGTCGATCGCCGTCTCCGCCGGACCCGCCGAGCCGACGAGCTCGGACGCAGCTCTCGACAAGGCCGGCGGCTCTGTGGGCCGCCGAGATTTCGACCGCCTTCGGGACCCGCATCGGCATCGCGCCCGTCGGCTTCGCGTGGTCACAATGCATGCTGGCCAGGCGCAAGGTTAACAAATGCTTGCGCGATTGCCGCGTCTATTCATTCCCGGGAAGAGCAATATTCTCACTCTGTCGTGAGTTGCAGTTGACTAACGAAGCTAAAGCACCGCCATTCTAGGCGCGCCGGCGGGGAGCGAATCGAGCCATCTCCGCATCTGCCGGCATCCGGCTCGTCGCCTCGCGGCGGGCAGGCTCGCCGGCCTCGCCGGTGCTTTATACGGGGAAGGATTATCTATGCGATTCATCACGATCGGGCTGGCGGCCGCCGCTCTGACAGCCGGCATTGCCGCCGCCTCCGCCCAGACCATGAGCTATTCCGACGCCGGCGCTCTCCTCGCGAAGAGCTGTGGCAAGGATATCGAGAAGTACTGCGCCAAGATCAATCTCGGCGACGGAGCCCTGCGGGACTGCCTCATGGGACCGAATGCCAAGGTCAATCCGCAGTGCGTCGCCGACTACCAGGCGGTCGTCGCTTCGCTGACCAAGCGCGCTGCCGCGCAGGCCGCCGTTCCGAAGCTCTGCCGCAACGACGTGGCCCGCCATTGCCAGGGCATGGTCCCGGGCGACGCGCATTTCCTCTCCTGCCTGAACGCTTCCTATCGCGTCGTGACCGCCGCCTGCAATCAGGCGATCGTCGATGCAGGCTGGCGCTGAGCGGCGTGACGGATCGGAAGGAACCAAGATCATGAAGAAGACCCGCATCGCCGCGCTCGCCGCCGTCCTCGCCTTTGCCGGGGCCACGCTGCCGGCCTCGGCCCAGACCGCGCTCAGCGAAAACCAGATCCTGCAGAGCCTCCAGAGCGCCGCGCGTGTCGCGCCGCCGAATCTCTCGGCCGCGCTGATCGCCAACGCCGTGCAGGAGCACATCAAGAACAATCCGGGCATGCCGATCACCTGGACGCCGCTCCAGCTGCTCGACGGCCTCGCGCAGATCAATGTGCAGATCCAGTTCGCGCTCAACTCGGACATCATCCGCCCCGAGTCCTATGCGACCATCGGCTCGATCGCCGACGCGCTGCATCATCCGATTCTCGCCGGGTACAAATTCGTCGTGACCGGCAATACGGACACGACCGGCGACCGCATGAAGAATCTCGAGCTCAGCCAGCGCCGTGCCAACGCGGTGATGAACGCGCTCGTCACCGTCTTCAACGTCGATCCTGCCCGCCTCGAGGCCGTCGGCCTCGGTCAGGAGAATCTGCAGGACGTGCAGAACCCGACCGATCCGATCAATCGGCGTGTCCAGCTCATCAATGTCGGCAAGTATCTGCCCGGCAAGTAGGGATTGTCCCGGCCGATAGGCCGCCGGGATCGATCGCGAAGCTCACGAGGGCCGCGGCTGCCGGAAGGCGGCCGCGGCCTTCGCGTCAAAGGCGATAGAAGGCGACCGCGTTGTCGCGCCAGAACTTCCGGCGTTCGTCCTCGCTGGTGCCAGCTAGGAGGTCGTCGAGGATCTCGATCCAGCGGCGATAGGTGATCGCGAGCGTCGAAACCGGCCAGTCGCCGCCGAACATCACGCGGTCGAAGCCGAAGGCGTCGATGGCGATCGAGACGTAGCGCTTCAGTTGGTCCTCGGTCCAGTTGCGGTGGTCTGCCTCCGTCGCAACGCCCGAAATCTTGCAGACGACATTGGGCCGGCGGGCCAGCTCACGCATCTCCTCCGCCCAAGGCGAGACGAGGCCATCGGCGATGCCTGGCTTCCCGATGTGGTCGAGGATCATCGGCACGGACTCGACCCTATCCGCGAAGGCGATGACATTGGCGAGCTGCCGATGAAAGATGCAGACATCGAAGCTGAACCCGAACTCGGAAAGCATCCTCACGCCGTCCATGAAGCCGGGCCTCAGGCAGAAGTCGTCAGCCTCGGATTGCAGCAGCCGGCGGACTCCGCGCACCAGCGGCAGCTCGGAGAGGGCTTCCAGATGAGACCGGACCGCCTCGCCCTGCTCGAGCGGGGCAGCGGCAACGATTCCCTTCAGGCGTGGTTCCTGGCGGGCGAGTCCGGTGACCCACCGCGCCTCGTCCAGCGCCTGGCCGGCGTTCACCGCGCATTCCATGAACACCATGGACTCGAGCGGCAGCGCGGCGCTGGCGGCCGCGAATTCCGGCAGCTCGAGGCGCCGGTCGAGCGTGTCGTTGCCGGCGATCCAGTCATAGCCGAGTCGCATCGGGTCCCAGAGATGGACATGCGTGTCGACGAAGGGGATGGTGGGCATCAGTCGTTTCCTCGCCGGGCTCTGGTCATCGGCAAGCGGTTCTGCATCGGGCTCTCCTCCCTGTTCCCCGGCCTCGGCTTCTCACTCCTCGGGGGAGGGGGCCGCGTCCGCTCCCTCGCATAGCATGCCGGAATGGACGAGGCGATGAGCGGCGGTTGTCCCAAACCATCCACCGCAAAGCCCGTCATCCGGTTGACATTCGCGGACCGCCTGCCTATGGTCCGGCCAACTTTCGAGACGGGCGCCTTGGGCGCTCGTTTCGTTGTAGGCCTCAGGAATTGCGGAACTCTGCGCCATGAAAATCAAGAACTCGCTCAAGGCGCTGCTCGGGCGCCATCGCGCCAATCGGCTCGTGCGCCGCAAGGGCCGCGTCTTCATCATCAACAAGGTCAACCCGCGCTACAAGGCGCGCCAGGGCTGATCTCTGGCGTCCGGTTCTCCGGACGCGCTCGTGATTTGACGATGCCTGCATGCCGTCCTAGCTTGGATCGCATGCAGGCATTTGTCTTCAAGGCCATCGTTCTTGCCGCCTTGCTCGGTTGCGCCGCGCCGACGCTGGCCGCGGAGCCTCCCTCTGCCGCAAGCCCTTCGCCGTCGCAGTCGCTGGCGAGCAAGCCGCTCGGCGAGATGTCGATGGACGAGCTCTTTGCGACCCTTGCCGACCCGGCCAATCCTGTGCGAGGGCGCGCCGCCGAGAAGGAGATCCAGCGCCGCTGGTCCCGCTCGGGCAGCGCCACCATCGATCTCCTGATGAGCTGGGCGCAACAGTCTCTTGCCGCCAAGGAATATGGTCGCGCCCTCGATTTTCTCGATCAGGTCGTGATGCTGAAGCCCGACTATGCCGAGGGCTGGAATCGCCGGGCGACCGTATTCTATCTCCAGGACGAGTATGGCAAGGCACTCTCCGACATCGAGAAGGTGCTGGTTCTGGAACCGCGCCATTTCGGCGCCCTCGCCGGAATCGGGACGATCTTCGAGGAACTCGACCGCAAGGCCGACGCGCTGGCGGCCTTCGAGAAGGCGCTGGCGATCGATCCCTATCTCGACGACGATGTCCGCAAATCCATCGAGCAGCTGAAGCCCGACGTCGAGGGCGAGCAGATCTGACGTCGGCCCGCATCCGTCTTTCCCGGAGCGCCCGCCTCGGCTAGGCTGGGATCGGGCCGGAGGTGGCCTGCAGTCCGCACCCGCACGGCTATGGCGAACGCCTCCATGCGCTGCTCGTCCTCCACGTTCAATCGTCGGGCGAAGGCGTCGGCAATGCGGACACCGGCGATGGCTTTGCCCGTGCGAGGGAACGGACATGCGCGATCATCGCGATGCCAAGCTTATGGCCAAGGCTCTTCGCCAGGCCCTCAAGGCCCGGGGAACTTCAATCAACCATAGTGATGCGCTTGAAATCGTCGCGTCGCAGTTCGGGTTCAGCGACTGGAACGTCCTGTCGTCGATCGTCGAGCGGGAGGCCAGGCCGCCCGATACGCCGCAATTCGAACAGGCCGTTCCGATCGTGCGCATTTTCGATGTCGGGAAGGCACACGAGTTCTATCTCGGGTTTCTCGGCTTCTCGGTCGACTGGGAGCATCGCTATGGCGAGAACTTCCCGCTCTATACGCAGGTCTCTCGCGCCGGATTGCGGCTGCATCTCTCCGAACATGCCGGGGACGCGACGCCAGGCTGCAACATGGTGGTCGGCATGACCGGGATTCGCGCGCTCCACGCCGAACTCACCGGCAAGAACTATCGCTACATGAAGCCCGGCCTCTCGGAAGAGGGTACTCGGCTCGAGCTGGAGGTCATCGACCCCTTCCAGAACCGGATCCGTTTCATGGAACGGACGGATCGCTGAGCCCCAAGACGACGATGCCCGGGCCGAGCCCGGGCATCGCTGCGTCCTGCCGCCTGGCGGGTCCGGCTAGTAGCTTGCGCCCTCGCTGCCGGCGCCGACGAAAGCGATGCGCAGCATGTTGGTCGCGCCCGGCGTGCGCAGCGGCACGCCGGCAGTGATGATGATGCGGTCGTTGGCCTGCGCGAAGCCCTCGCGGCCGGCGATGTGGCAGGCGCGGTTGACCATGTCGTCGAGATCGTAGGCATCGTCCGAGACCACGCAGTGGAGACCCCAGACGATCGACAGGCGCCGCGCGGTCGCCTCGATGGGCGAGAGCGCGATGATCGGCGTGCGTGGCCGCTCGCGCGCGGCGCGCAGGCCGGTCGACCCCGACGCGGTGTAGCAGCAGATGGCCGAGAGATTGAGCGTCTCGGCGATCTGGCGCGCTGCCGCGGAGATGGCGTCCGCGCCGGTCGCTTCCGGCTCGGTGCGCTGCGCATGCATGATGTTCTTGTGGTTGATGTCGCGCTCGACCGCGGCGGCGATCTTGTCCATCGTCGCAACGGCGTCGATCGGGAACGCGCCGGCCGCCGATTCGGCCGACAGCATGATCGCGTCGGCGCCCTCATAGACGGCGGTCGCCACATCGGACACTTCGGCCCTGGTCGGAACCGGCGCCGTGATCATCGATTCGAGCATCTGCGTCGCGACGACCACCGGCTTGCCGGCTCGGCGGCAGGCGCGGGTGATCTGCTTCTGGATGCCTGGCACCTCCTCGAGCGGCATCTCGACGCCGAGATCGCCGCGCGCCACCATGAGCGCGTCGGAGATCTCGATGATCTCAGCGAGGCGCTGAACGGCCTGCGGCTTTTCGATCTTCGACATGATGCCGGCGCGGCCGGCGGCGATCTTGCGCACCTCGGCGACATCCTCGGGGCGCTGCACGAAGGAGAGCGCGATCCAGTCGACCTTCGCCTCGAGCGCCGCGTCGAGATCGGCGCGGTCCTTCTCGGTGAGCGCTCCGGTGCGGATCGTCGAATCCGGCACGGAAACGCCCTTGCGGTCCGAGAGCTTCGTTCCGACCTCGACCGTCGTCAGAGCAGACTTGCCGTCCGTCGACACGACGCGTAGGCGCACCTTGCCGTCGTCGATGAGCAGCCGGTGGCCAGGCTCCAGCGCCTCCAGGATCTCCGGATGCGGCAGGAACACGCGGCCTGCCGTGCCCGGCGTCGGGTCCGAATCGAGCGTGAAGGCCTGGCCGACGGTGATCTCCACCGCCTTGTCGGCAAAGGTGCCGAGGCGCAGCTTCGGTCCCTGCAGATCGGCGAGGATGCCGATCGGACGACCTTCCTCGCGGTCGATCTCGCGGATGATCGACACGAGCTCATGCAGCCTGTCGTGCGGCGTGTGGCTCATATTGATGCGGAACACGTCGGCTCCGGCACGGAACAACGCCAGGATCGTCGCCTTGTCGGAGGAGGCGGGTCCGAGCGTCGCGAGAATCTTGACCTTACGCGACCGTCTCATTGCGTCTTCGCTCCTGCTTGGGCGGGTTCGTTCAATTGGATTGTCCAGTTCGTCTGTTCGCCGGTGTCCACTTCGAAGAACCCGGTGCGGTTGAAGCCGCGGGCCACGCAGTCCTCCGTGCCCTGGATCGTGAACATCTTGTCCTTGGTGCACATCACGTATTTGCCGCTCCATTCGCCGCCATGGTCGTAGTCGACCGCGTAGACGTAATAGAAGCGTGACACCAGCGTGCCGCTGACGAGCGTTTCACAGCTGTTGACGGGAATGTTCCACCAGCCTTCCGTCGTCCAGATTTTCTTGTCCTTGTAGCCGATGGCGACGCCAACCCGGTTGTTCGTCTTGTTGCAGAGCCTGAGATCGGCAAATGCAGGAGCCATGCCAACGCTCGGCGCCAGCAGGAACCCTGCGGCGAGCGCGATCGCCGCAGCGAGACTGCGCCCCGACAACATGCGGCGCACCATCAAGGTGATCGAACTCTCGACATGGTCGCGCGCTTTATGGGCGCGATTTTTTTCGGCTGTCAACGGTCTGGCCGCCGCCGGGGCGCCGGCGCGGTGCGAAGGAGCGAAAACAAGGGTCATGCGTCTTCGGATTTGGGGATCGCAGGCGCCCCCGCGCGGTTCGCGGCGGCGACCTCCGATGATCGCGCCAAAGGCGGCGGCATCATGACGCCGCCCCGGCGTCCGGCCGAGCAGGGGCCTTGCGCGGCCGCGCTACCATGATCCCGGCGAGGATGAGCAGGCCGCCCACCGCCTGCGGCAGCGAGATGGACTCGCCGGCGAACAGCCAGCCGAAGATCGCGCCGGCAATGGCCTCGAGGAAAATCACGAGGGCAGAGAAAGCGGCCGGCAGATGGCCGAGCGCGAAGGCGAGCAGACCCTGGCCGCCGGCATGGCTGACGAAGGACAGGCCGACAATGGCGGTGGCGCCCTCCACGGTCTTCGGGAGGATGCGGGGTTCGATCGCGAGTGCCACGGCAAGGAGCGCCAGGCTCGTGACGATCGTCGAGAGGAAGGTGATCTTGGCGGCCGATTCCGTCCTGCGCGCCACGCGCACCGGCAGAAAATAGGCGCCGAAGAACAGCGAGGTGGCGAGGCCGCAGAGATCGCCGAAGAGGCGGTCGGGCGCGAGCTGCCAGCTCATGCCGATCAGGAAAGCTGCTCCGACGAGGCAAAGCCCGAGGCCGGCGAAGACGCTGCGGGGAACGTGCTCGCCGATGAAGAAGCCCGAGCCGAGCGCGACCCAGACGGGCGCCATGGTGGCGAGGAACACGGCGTTCGCGACGGAGGTGTTGAGGATCGCGAGATGCCAGAAGATGAGGTCGGCGGTGAAGAACAGGCCCGCATAGATGATGGCGGGGCTGAAGCGGAAGAGATCGCGCAACGTCCTGCCGGACCGCCGACCCTCGACATAAGCCCAGGCGAACAGCAACGGGATGGCGCCGCCCACGCGCCAGAACGCGCTGGCGAACGGACCGACCTCGGCATGGCGCACGAAGATCGGCGAGATTGCCATGGCGAGGGCGCCCATGACGAGGGCCGGCAGGGCCAGCGTCTGCGCCCCCTGGCGGGATTGGTCGGTCACGGTCGGGATCCAGTCGGGGACGGGGTGCAAAGGCTATGGCGGGTTGCCGCCCCCGTCAGTATCATCATGGCCATGCACGACAAGCCCCCCTTCAGCGGCCCGACCTCCGATGGCCCGGCCGATCGCCGATCCATGACGGCGGCCGCGCTTCTTCAGGACATCGACGCGCCGGCCTTCGAGCAGATTGGCGGCGACGCATCGGCCGGCCTGCTGCTGCTTTGCGACCATGCGTCGAATGCCGTGCCGGCGGATTATGGACGGCTCGGTCTCGACGAGGCGGCCTTCGAGCGTCACATCGCCTATGACATCGGCGCCGCCGCGGTGACGCGTGGCCTCGCCGCGCGCTTCGGCGTTCCGGCCGTCCTGTCGCGCTTCTCGCGGCTCCTCATCGATCCCAATCGCGGCCTCGACGATCCGACACTGGTGATGCGGCTGTCGGACGGCGCCGTCATCCCCGGCAATGCGCGGGCGGACGCCGCCGAGCGGCAGCGGCGGATCGACCGCTTCTACCGGCCCTATGACGAGGCGGTGGGCGCGCTGATCGATGCCGCGATGGCAAGCGGCCGCATTCCGGTGATCCTCTCGGTACACAGCTTCACGCCGGTCTGGAAAGGCGTGCCGCGTCCCTGGCAGGCGGGCGTACTCTGGGATGCCGATCCTCGCTTCGCGCGGCCCCTCATCGAGGGGCTCGCGGTCGACCGGCTTCTGACGATCGGCGACAACGAGCCCTATCACGGGGCGCTGAAGGGCGACACGCTCTATCGCCACGCGACAAGGCGCGGCCTCGCCCATGCGCTGATCGAAGTGCGCCAGGATCTCATCGCCGATGCCGCCGGCGTCGCCGACTGGGTGGAGCGGATCGGCGCCGCGCTGGATGGCATGGGGCTCGACCGGTCGCCGCACGGCGTCCTGATGCACGGCTCGCTCACCGGCCCGGTCGAGCCGCTTCCGTGGAGTGTCTAACATGACCGAACTCGACGCTGCGACCCGCACGGAGCTCGAAGCCGCCGCCTTCCGCCGCTTGCTGGAGCATCTCGGCGGCCGGCCCGACGTGCAGAACATCGATCTCATGAATCTCGCGGGCTTTTGCCGCAACTGCCTCGCCAACTGGTATCGCGAGGCGGCCGAGGCGAAGGGGATAGCGCTCTCCAAGGACGTATCGCGCGAAGTCGTCTACGGCATGCCCTATGAGGCCTGGCGGGCGGCGAACCAGCGCGACGCGAGCCCCGAGCAACTCGCCGCCTTCGAGACGAGCCGGCCCAAGGAATGAGCGGTGGATAAGCCCGGAAAGCCGTGGACCGCGGCGGTGCGCCCTTGGGGCGGCTTGACCGGGCCGAAGGAAACGGGCAGTGACCCTGCCTCAGTTCACAGTTTCGAGGACAGCAGCCATGTCGAATGACGACGTCCAGGGCATCGCCGCGGCCCAGCTCCGCTCGATCGTCGAGCGGATCGAGCGTCTCGAGGAAGAGAAGAAGGCGATCGCCGACGACATCAAGGACGTCTATGGCGAGGCCAAGGGCAACGGCTACGACACCAAGGTCCTGCGGACGATCATCCGCCTGCGCAAGCAGGACGCGAATGAGCGCGAGGAGCAGGACGCGATCCTCGACCTCTACAAGCAGGCGCTCGGTATGGTCTGAATCGACCGACCAGATCCACTTCTACGGCAACATCCACTTCTACGGCAACGCCCGGGCTTCGCCCGGGCGTTTTCGTTTGGATTCCTCGGTCTCTCGCGGGCGCAAAAGAAAACGGGCGCCGCGTTGCCGCGGCGCCCGTCGAAATCGATCATGGACGAGGTGCCTAGCGCTTCATCGCAAGCTTCGTGCTGCCGAGATCGGCCGAGGCGAAGGTCACCGTGACAACCGGCTGGAACAGCGGGCCCGAGAAGCGATCGGTGCGCAGCCCCTCATAGGCGATGCGGCCGAAGCCCAGGCGGACGGCGCGCTCGGGCGACGTGAACAGGGCGGGATCGCCGAACGGACGCGGCATCTCGAGTTCCGCATAGCCCTTCTGGCGGGTCGACCCCTGGCGGGTGACCAGCTCGATGGTGTCGGCCGAGTAGCCGAGCGCCGTGAAGCGGGCCAGCGGATCCTGCCAGTCGTCGGCGCTCTCCATCGGCGCGCCGGTGACGTCGGCGGAAGCCGAAGCCGCCCGGCCGGCGACAAGCGCGCCGGTGCTGGCGTCGATACGGGGCGCGCCTTCGTCGGCAGCGGCATAGGCCAGAACCGGAGCCGGTCCCATGCTGCCGCCCTTGCCGACCGCGTCGGCGATCGCCTCGGCGGCAGTGGCCGGCTGATGGGGCTGCTCGGAGGCATCGAAAGCCGCGAGCTGGGCCGCGACCGCCGGACCGGAAGCGCCGCCCGTCGACGATGCGCTGGCGAGCGCCACCATCGGGTTGGCGACCGCCGGTTGAGCGGCAGGGGAACTGCGCGGAACAGGGGCGGATGCGTCGGCAACCACCACCGGGGCCTCCTCGGCGGCCTCGTTCGCGACCGGCGACGGCCTCGGAACGGGGGCCATGGCGACCACGGTTTCTGCGTCCTCGGCCGCGGCCACGGGCGCATCGGCGGCGCCGTCATCCTGCTGCTGTGGCATCGGCGAGCGGCGAGGCAGGGGAGCCATCGCCACCACGGTCTCGGCCGGAGCGGCTTCTACGTCCGGAGCGGCCTGCGGCGCCTTCACCGTCGCGGTGGCCGGAGCATCGCTGTCGTCGTCGGCCGCCGGGGCCGGAGCCTTGGCTGCCTTTGCGGCGACCTTCACGGTCGGGGCCGGGATATCGGAGTTATCCTCTTCCTCGTCGGCACCGCCGCCGAAGAGACGCGCCAGGAAGGACTTGTTGCCGTTTCCGCCGGAGGAGGCGCTGGCCAGAACGATGTCGTCATTGCCGCCGGCCTTGCGGGACTTGTAGGCGGCGAGCGCGGCGGCGTAGCCGGGCAGCGGCTTGCCATCGTCGGGGATATGCATCGTCTTGCCGTCCGGGAACAGGCGTACGAGCTGCTGGCGGCTCATGCGCGGCCAGGAACGGACGCTGCCCGTGTCCATGTGGACGAAGGGAGATCCGGAGGTCGGATAGAAGCCGACGCCACCGACCTGCATCTTGAAGCCGATTTCGCGGAGCTTCGTCAGCGGGACGTCCGGGATGTAGAAGTCCATCGCCTTGCCGAGCATGTGCTGGCTCTGCTTGGCGACGCCGCGGGAGCGGGAGCGGAGCATGCCGTTGGTCTCGGGCGAGCGATAGCCGCAGACGACCTGGATCGGCACCTTGGATCCGCTCTGCTGATAGACCGACCAGATCAGGTCGAACAGCCGCGGGTCCATGTTGGTGGGCTGGTTCTTGCGCCAGTCGCGCAGCAGATAATTGAGCTTCTTGAGCCCGGCCGGATCGTAGCGGCCGTTGCGCTTGAAGACGATCGTCGCGCTCTCGTTGGTATGGGCGTTGTGAAGGGTGAGAGCCCGGTCTCCGGCGGCAGCGTCGGCATCACCGACCTTGGCCGTCACAAGAATTGCTCCGGCGACGAGTGCCGAGGCCGTCGCGAAACGGATGGAGGAGAAGACCCGCTTCCGCCAACCGTCTGTGCGCTGAGACTCTTTCATGAGACTAGTCAACCTGCTTCTGCGTCCACGGCCCGTTCGGGCGCCCCCGTCGAGGGCAGAATGCTCGAATAGAGTTAACCAGCATTTACCGTGATCGTCATTGCCTGACCCCAGTATCCGCGCGCGGCTCTGCGTACCGATACGGAGCCACCATCAGCAGCAATCGTGGCGAGAACGGGGCAACACGATGACCGCGTCTGGAAGCTCCAAACGCGGTTTCGCATGTTCGGCAGGGAATGTCGACCGCTGATCGCGGTTACGCGGCGGCAGGCCGCAGCGGGGAGTTCTTCTCAGAGGCCGAGGGCGCGCTCCACGCGGGCGTTGTAGCCATAGATGTCGGGTCGCGTCTGGAGCGTGCCCGAATCATCCACGAAGGCGGTGAAATAGGTGATGTGGACGGGGATATGCTTGGGAAGATTGACCCAGCTCTCCCGACCTCCCACCATCTTGCGCAGCCTTTCCTTGGTCCAGCCGCCCTGATAGGCGAGGAGCACGTCGGCGAATTCCAGCGGGTTCTGGACCCGCACGCAGCCATGGCTGAAAGCGCGCTGGTCGCGCTGGAAGAGGCTCTTCGAAGGCGTGTCGTGCAGATAGACCGAGTGCTCGTTCGGGAAGAGGAATTTGATCGAGCCGAGCGCGTTGTCGTCGCCCGGCCGCTGGCGGATCTGGATGTTGCGCGCACTCGCCGTGCTCCAGTCGACCGAGCTCGGGCTGACCGGAACGACCTTCCCGTTGACCTTGGCGAGCACCTGATAGCCGTTGCGTGACAGATAGGATGGATCGCGGCGGACGTTCGGCAGCATCTCCTTCATGGTGATGGAGGCCGGGACGTTCCAGCTCGGATTGACCACGATCGATTCCATCTCGTCGGAGAAGATCGGCGTCTGGTTCGTGACCTTGCCGGTCACGACGCGGGTTTCGTGCACCACCTTGCCGTCATCGACGATGCGCACCTGGAACTCGGGCACGTTCACCTCGACATGGAAGGCGCCGAGGTCGCGCGGCAGCCAGCGCCACCGCTCCATATTGGCGAGGATCTCGGCGGTGCTGTCCTTGCCGGCGCGGTTGAGGAAGGCGATCGTGTTGCCCCCCGCCGCGCCGTCGGCCTTGAGGCCGCTCTCGGCCTGGAAACGGGCCACCGCCTCGGCCAGCGCGTTGTCGTAGAGTTCGGGCTTCTCGGTCGCCGCCGGCAGGCCGAGGCGCGCACGCAGCTGGGGCACGCGCGGATCGCTGACGCCGAGCTTCATCAGCTTGCCCTCGGCGATCGGCGCCGGCGCCTCCGTCGCGGGCAGCTTGCGGGCGTCTGCGAGCGCCGCCTTGAGCCGCTGATAGCCGGGATGCGGCGGGTTGTAGGCGATGACGGCCGCGCTCGCATCGGGCGCCGCGGAGACGCTCGCCAGGATCTCGACCGGATCGGGCAGCAGCGGCTTGATGGTGATGAGCTTGCCGATCGAGGACGGGTCCAGACGGCCGGCATAGGCCTGGCGGGCATAGAGCAGCAGCGCCCGGTCGAGCGTCAGCTCTGCGGCGGCCGTGAGGTCCGGCCCGAGCGGCGCCGTTTCGCCCAGCGTTGCGACGGGCAGGCGATACGCTGCCGGATCGAGCCCTTCCTCCGCGGCCGCGCCGATGGCGGCCATCACGGCCTTGGCCGCCGGCGTGTAGCGGCCGTCCCTGACCCAGACGGGCTGATAGTCCCGCGCCGAGTAGAACTGCTCCATCGCCGCGCGGTCGCGCTTGTCGAGGAAGCTCTCCTTGGTCGGGGCGATGGCGAGCGCTGCCTTGAGGGCGATCGCGGCCGGGTCGCTGGCGACATCGGCCATGGTGAGGCTGGCGGCGCTGCCCGCGCGCTCTCGGAAGGTCTGGCCCTCGGGCAGGAACGCAGACGCTGCGCCCGCCGAAAGCGCCAGGAGCGCCGTGCCCGCCAAAGCCGTCCGCAACACCCTGCCGATCATCGTCCGATCCTCACCCTGCACCGACAAGATACGCGCCAGCGGGCCTGTCGTTCCCACCCGGCTCCCGTTCGAGCCGGCTCTTTCTTGAACACCGGAATGCGGCACGGCGCTGCGACCGCGATCACTCCGTCGCCAGTTCCTCGTCCTCTTCGGCAATGCCGAGTTCCTTCAGCTTGCGATAGAGGGTGGAACGGCCGATTCCGAGTTTGCGCGCCACCGTTGCCATGCGGCCACGGTAGCGCTCGACGGCGAGGCGGATCATCTCCGCCTCGATCGCTTCGAGCGTCCTGATCTCGCCGTCGTCGCCGAGGGCCGGCAGCCAGCCTTCGGGCAGCGCCGTCTCGAAGACAGGTGGCTCCGCTCCAGCGTCGCCGGCCACCTCCACGTGGGGCGGCTCGAAGCGATGGGGCGCGATCTGGGGGAATTCCTCGCGGGTCAGTATGACATCGTCGGCGAGGACGACCGCGCGGAACATCACGTTTTCGAGCTGGCGGATATTGCCCGGCCAGTCATGGCGCATCAGGAGATCGAGCGCCTCCGGCGCGATGCCGGCAAGGCGCGGCTTCCTCTCCTCGGCCGCGAACCGCGTCAGGAAATGACGGGCGAGCTCCGGGATGTCCTCGCGCCGTTCGCGGAGCGGCGGCACGCGGATCGGGAAGACGTTCAGCCGGTAATAGAGATCCTCGCGGAAGCGGCCCTCGCGGACGAGGGCGATCAAATCGCGGTTTGTCGCCGAAATCAGACGAAAATCAACACGGACCGAACGTTTCCCGCCCACCGGATCGATCTCGCCCTCCTGCAGCGCCCGCAGCAGCTTCACCTGCGCATCGAGGGGCAGCTCGCCGACCTCGTCGAGGAACAGCGTGCCGCCATGTGCCTCCTGGAACTTGCCGGCATGCTTCTCGGTCGCGCCGGTGAAGGCGCCACGCTCATGGCCGAACAGGATCGATTCGACGAGATTGGCGGGGAGGGCGCCGCAATTGACCGTGACGAAGGGCTTGGCGCGACGATCGCCCGAGCCCTGGATCGCGCGGGCGATCAGTTCTTTGCCGACGCCGCTCTCGCCTTCGATGAGGATCGGGATCTGGGAGCCGGCGGCGCGGCGCGCCAGCGCGATCACCCGGTCCATCGCCGGACTGGCCGTGACGATGTCGCGGAAACCGAGCATGCCGGAGGCCGAGCGCCTGGCGCGCTGGAGCTCGCCCTCCAGGGCGCCTAGCCGCAGCGCGTTGGCGATCGAAACCTCGATGCGCTCCGGCGAGACCGGCTTCACGACGAAGTCGCTTGCTCCGGCCCGCATCGCGCCGACGACCGTGTCGATGCCGCCATGCGCCGTCTGCACGATTACCGGAAGCGTGCGACCGAGCGCGGGCAGGCGCTCCAGCACGCCCATGCCGTCCAGTTCCGGCATCACGAGGTCGAGGATCATCAGGTGAAAGCGGTCGCCGTCCGGGCCGGCGAGCATCTCGACCGCTGCGCGGCCGTTGTCGAGCGTGACCGCGCTGTGGCCGAGACGCGTAGCGGCCGCCTCCAGCAGCCGACGCTGCACGGGATCGTCGTCGACGATGAGAATTCTCGATGACATCGGCGGCCGGTTCTCTCCGGCCAGCGCGCTCCCCGACGCTGCCCGCGTGGGGGCTGGCCACGGACGGCATGATCGCGGCCCTTCCTTAACGCGGGCCTTACGGCAACCTCTGTCGCCGGCGGGTATTGAACGGGACCTCTCCAGCGGGGCGTGTCGATCCCGCCTGTTGATCCCAACGCTCCTCCCACCCTATCTAGCCCTTCGAACCTTCCCAGAGCGGACCCCTGCCCATGACCCTGCGCCAGACCTTCAGCTCCGCCGCCGCGACCAGCGCGGCCGGGGACATCGGCCATCTGCCCGAATGGGACCTGACCGATCTTTATCCAGGCACCCAGTCTCCCGAGATCCAGGGCGACCTCGGGCGGGCGGCGCGGGATAGCGAGGCCTTCGAAGGCCGCTGGAAGGGAACGCTCGAGGTGCTGGCGCGCGAGGGCGGGCTGGTCGAGCCGATCCGCCAGTACGAGGAGCTGGACGAACTGCTGGGCCGCCTCGTTTCCTATGCCGGCCTGGTCTATTCGGGCGATACGACCGACCCCGCCGGCGCCAAGTTCTATGGCGACGTGCAGCAGAAGGTGACCGATGCCAGCACGCATCTCCTCTTCTTCACGCTGGAGATGAACCGCATCGACGACGCGCTGATCGAGGCGGCGATGGTGGCCGATCCGGCGCTCGCCCACTATCGCCCCTGGCTCGAGGATCTGCGCAAGGAGAAACCGTACCAGCTCGAGGACCGCGTCGAGCAGCTGTTCCACGAGAAGTCGGTCACCGGACGGGCTGCGTGGAATCGCGTCTTCGACGAGACCATGGCCTCGCTGCGCTTCGACGTGAACGGCGAGATGCTGACGCTCGAGCCGACGCTCAACCTGATGCAGGACCCGGACGAGACGAAGCGCAAGGCGGCCGCGGATGCGCTCGCCGCGACCTTTGCCGAGAATATCCGCCTGTTCACGCTGGTGACCAACACGCTGGCGAAGGACAAGGAAATCTCCGATCGCTGGCGTGGATTCCAGGACGTCGCGGAATCGCGGCATCTCGCGAACCGGGTCGAGCCCGAGGTGGTCGACGCGCTGGTCGCGGCCGTCCGGGCCGCCTATCCGCGGCTCTCGCATCGCTATTACGCCCTGAAGGCGAAGTGGTTCGGCAAGGAGCGGCTCGACCACTGGGACCGCAACGCGCCGCTGCCGAAGGTGGCGAGCCGGACCATTCCCTGGACGGAAGCGCGGGAGACCGTGCTCTCGGCCTATCGCCGCTTCTCGCCGGAAATGGCGGCGATCGCCGAGCAGTTCTTCGACAAGGGCTGGATCGACGCTCCGGTGCGACCCGGCAAGTCACCCGGCGCCTTCGCGCATCCGACGGTACCCTCGGCGCACCCCTATGTGCTGCTCAACTATCAGGGCAAGACGCGTGACGTGATGACGCTCGCCCATGAGCTCGGCCACGGCGTGCACCAGGTTCTGGCGGCCCCGCAGGGGCCCCTGATGGCGCCGACGCCGCTGACGCTTGCCGAAACCGCGAGCGTGTTCGGCGAGATGCTGACCTTCCGCGCGCTGCTCGACGCGACCACCGATCCGGTGCAGCGCAAGGCGATGCTCGCCTCGAAGGTCGAGGACATGATCAACACGGTGGTGCGCCAGATCGCCTTCTACAGCTTCGAGCGCAAGGTCCATACCGAGCGCCGCGAGGGCGAGCTGACTTCGGACCGGCTGAACGCGATCTGGATGGACGTCCAGCGCGAGAGCCTCGGCGACGCGATCCGCCTTGGACCGGGCTACGAGCTGTTCTGGACATATATCCCGCACTTCATCCATTCTCCATTCTACGTCTACGCCTATGCCTTCGGCGACTGCCTGGTGAACTCGCTCTATGCGGTCTATCGCGAGGCGGAGAGCGGCTTCCAGGATCGCTATTTCGCGCTGCTGAAGGCGGGTGGAACGAAGCATCACGCAGAGCTCCTCGCCCCCTTCGGCCTCGACGCCACCGACCCTCAGTTCTGGCAAAAGGGCCTCTCGGTGCTCGAAGGCTTCATCAGCGAGCTGGAGGCGATGGAGGAATAGGAAGAGGGCGGTTATCTGCGGGGTTCGGGAGGCGGCCCTTTGGCCTCTCCCATGGGAAAGGTCGGACCGAAGGTCTGGGTGAGGGCGTGACCTCTTGGGCGACGTAACCTCTCACCCTATGCGCTTTCTGCGCGTCCACCTCTCCCTTGGGGAGAGGTGGAGATGACGTATTCCTACCGCCTGGCGTGGTCTCCCGCCGCGGCGGCTCGCCGCGTGCCCTTGCAGCTTCGGCGCCGCGCCGCATCTTAAGGGTCCAGTCCCAGCCGAGCGCCCCCAGCCGAGAGACCAATGTCCGATTCCGAACGCAACCGTCTCACCGGCCGCCTTTCCCGCTATGCCCGCGTCGGCGTGAATGTGGGGGGCGTCGCGGCGAAGGTCGCGTCGTCGCGTCTGTTCGGCTCCTCGCTCGACAAGGGCAAGAATGCCGCGGAACTCGCCACGGCGCTCGGCGGCCTCAAGGGTCCGCTGATGAAGGTCGGTCAGATCCTCTCCACCGTGCCCGATCTCGTTCCGCCGGAATATGCGGCCGAGCTGTCGCAATTGCAGTCGAACGCGCCGCCGATGGGCTGGCCTTTCGTGCGCCGCCGCATGCAGGCCGAACTCGGGCCGGACTGGGAGAAGCGTTTCGCCTCGTTCGAGCGGCAGCCGGCGGCGGCCGCCTCGCTCGGACAGGTGCACCGTGCGACGGCCAAGGACGGTAAGGCGCTTGCCGTCAAGCTCCAGTATCCGGACATGCAGTCCGCGGTCGAAGCCGACCTCACCCAGCTCAAGATGCTGTTCTCGGTCTATCGCCGCATCGATTCCTCGATCGATACCAGCCAGATCTACGAGGAGATCGGCGCGCGCATCCGCGAGGAGCTCGACTATGGCCGCGAGGCGCGGCATGCGCTGCTCTACAAGATCATGCTCGACGGGGCGCCGATCGTGCGCGTGCCCGAGGTGGAGCCGAGCCTTTCGACCGGGCGGCTGCTGACGCTGACCTGGCTGGACGGGGGCCGGCTGCTCGACTTCCGCGACCGCCCGCTCGACGAGCGCAACCGCATCGCGACCGCGATGTTCACCGCCTGGTGGTCGCCCTTCGCCCATTACGGCGTCATCCATGGCGACCCGCATCTCGGCAACTACACGGTCTTCGAGGAGGAGGGTGTCGCAGCGGGCATCAACCTGCTCGACTATGGCTGCATCCGCATCTTCCCGCCGTCCTTCGTCGCCGGCGTGGTGGACCTCTTCCACGGACTGCTCGAGGACGATCGCGCGCGGGTGGTTGGAGCCTATGAGAGCTGGGGCTTCAAGGGTCTCTCCGACGAGCTGATCGATGCGCTGAATATCTGGGCGCGGTTCATCTATGCGCCGCTGCTCGACGATCGCGTCCGCACCATCGCCGACGGCGTCGCGCCTGCCGAGTATGGCCGCCGCGAGGCCTTCCGCGTGCATCAGGTGCTCAAGGAAAAGGGGCCGGTCACGGTGCCCCGCGAATTCGTGTTCATGGACCGCGCGGCGATCGGGCTCGGCGCGGTGTTCCTGCATCTCAAGGCGGAGATGAACTTCCACCGCCTGTTCATGGAAACCCTCGACGGCTTCGACGTCCGCCTCCTCGGCCATCGCCAGCAGGCGGCGCTCGGCGGCGTCGGCCTCGCCTGACGCTCCGTCGCGGCGGCGCGTCAGCGTGGCCGATTGCAGGCCATGCCGCTTCTGCGATATAGCCCCGGTCAGCTGCAATCCGTCACGAGGGAGACGAGCCGATGGCTGACAACGCGATGGACTATCCCGAGCACGAGCGCACCTATGCGTTCTTCACGGCGCTCACCAAGTGGGGAACCATCGCTGTCGTCGTGATCCTCATCCTGATGGCGTTCTTCCTGCTCTGAGCATCGACGGGCCGCCTGCCGGCGACCCGATGCAAGGCGGAGCCCGCGCGGCCTCCGCTCACAGTCGAGGACAATCCATGAAGATCGCTGTTCCCGCGGAGATCGACGGCGGGGAGACGCGTGTCGCGGCGACCCCCGACACGGTCAAGAAGTTCGTGGCGCTCGGCGCCGAGGTCGTTGTCGAGCGCGGCGCGGGCCTCAAATCGCGCATCATCGACGCCGACTATGAGGCCGCCGGAGCGCGCATCGCGGACGACGCCGCGGCGACGCTCGCCGATGCCGATGTGGTGCTCAAGGTTCGCCGTCCGGGGGCAGCCGAACTGCCGACCTACCGGCGCGGCGCACTCGTGATCGCGACCATGGATCCCTATGGCCACGAGGACGCGGTGGCGGCGATGGCCGAAGCCGGCGTCTCGGCCTTCGCCATGGAATTCATGCCGCGCATCACCCGCGCGCAGGTCATGGACGTTCTTTCCAGCCAGGCGAACCTTGCCGGCTACCAGGCGGTGATCGACGCCGCGGCCACCTATGACCGCGCGCTGCCGATGATGATGACCGCCGCCGGCACCGTGCCGGCCGCCCGCGTCTTCGTCATGGGCGCAGGCGTCGCCGGCCTTCAGGCGATCGCCACCGCCCGCCGCCTCGGCGCGGTCGTGACCGCCACGGACGTCCGCCCGGCCGCCAAGGAGCAGGTGGAGAGCCTCGGCGCCAAGTTCATCGCCGTCGAGGACGAGGAATTCCGCCAGGCCGAGACCGCCGCCGGATATGCGAAGCCGATGTCGGCCGAATATCAGGCGAAGCAGGCCGCGCTCGTCGCCGAGCACATCAAGAAGCAGGACATCGTCATCACCACGGCGCTCATCCCCGGCCGCGCCGCGCCACGACTGGTCACGGCGGCGATGGTCGCCTCGATGCGTCCCGGCGCCGTGCTCGTCGACCTCGCCGTGGAGCGGGGCGGCAATGTCGAGGGCAGCGTCGCGGGCGAGGTCGTCGACATCGACGGCCGGCGTATCGTCGGATACCTCAACGTCGCCGGCCGCATCCCGGCGACCGCCTCGCAGCTTTACGCCAAGAACCTCGCCGCCTTCCTCGAGACGATGATCGACAAGGCCTCGAAGCAGGTCGCGGTCAACTGGGACGACGAGCTGGTGAAGGCGACGCTTCTCACGCGCGACGGCGCCATCGTGCATGCCGCGTTCAAGCCCAAACTCGCCGAGACGGTCCCCGCCTGACACAAGGAGCCATGGCCATGGCCAATCTGACGCCGGAACAGGCGGCGAGCGCCGCGCGGGCCGCTGCCGATGCCGCCACCGCAGCCGCGCAGGCGGCCCAGGAAGCGGCCGCGGCCGCCCATCAATATGCCGTCCAGGCCGGCGTTCCCGGCGAGGGCGGCCTCGGCGACGCCGCTGCGATGGCGGTGCATGCCGCCTCGGGCGGGGTCATCGACCCGTTCGTCTTCCGCCTCTCGATCTTCGTCCTCGCGATCTTTGTCGGCTACTACGTGGTCTGGTCGGTGACGCCGGCGCTGCACACGCCGCTGATGTCGGTCACCAACGCGATCTCCTCGGTGATCGTGGTCGGCGCGCTGCTCGCCGTCGGCGTGGAGGCCGTCGGCAATTCCACCGGCCATTCGCTCGCGCAGGGCTTCGGCTTCGTGGGCCTCATCCTCGCCAGCGTGAACATCTTCGGCGGGTTCCTCGTCACCAGCCGCATGCTGGCGATGTACAAGAAAAAGACGAAGTGAGGACGCCGCGATGACCACAGCCAACGTCACCGCCGTCCTCTATCTCGTTTCCGGCGTCCTGTTCATCATGGCGCTGCGCGGGCTTTCGAGCCCGGCGACCTCGCGCCAGGGCAATCTCTACGGCATGGTCGGCATGGCCATCGCCATCCTGACCACGCTGGTGCTCGCCGCCCCGAGCAGCGGCCTCGCCTGGACGCTGATCATTCTCGGCCTCGGCATCGGCGGCGGCATCGGCGCCGTCGTCGCGCGCCGCATCGCCATGACGGCGATGCCGCAGCTCGTCGCCGCCTTCCACAGCCTTGTCGGCCTCTCGGCCGTCATGGTCGCCGCGGCGGCGCTCTATGCCCCGGCGGCCTTCGGCATCGGCGAGGTCGGCGACATCCATCGCCAGGCGCTGGTCGAGATGAGCCTCGGCGTCGCCATCGGCGCGATCACCTTCACCGGCTCGGTCATCGCCTTCGCCAAGCTCAACGGCAACATGTCGGGCAAGCCGATCCTGCTGCCGATGCGCCATCTCATCAACATCGCGCTGGCCGCGCTGCTGGTCCTGCTCGTCGTCGCGCTGGTCGTGACCGGAAGCCCGGTCTGGTTCTGGCTGGTGGTGATCGTCAGCCTCGTGCTCGGCGGCCTGATCATCATCCCGATCGGCGGCGCCGACATGCCGGTCGTCGTCTCGATGCTCAATTCCTATTCGGGCTGGGCGGCGGCGGGAATCGGTTTCACGCTCGGCAACACGGCGCTCATCGTCACCGGCGCGCTGGTCGGCTCGTCGGGCGCGATCCTCTCCTACATCATGTGCAAGGCGATGAACCGCTCGTTCATCTCCGTCATCCTCGGCGGCTTCGGCGGCGAGACGGCGGCGGCGGGCGGCGGCGTGGTCGAGCAGCGGCCGGTCAAGCAGGGCTCGGCCGACGACGCGGCCTTCATCATGAAGAATGCCTCGAAGGTCATCGTCGTGCCGGGCTACGGCATGGCGGTGGCGCAGGCCCAGCATGCCGTGCGCGAGATGGCCGACAAGCTCAAGGCGCATGGCGTCGAGGTCAAATACGCCATCCATCCGGTGGCAGGCCGCATGCCGGGCCACATGAACGTGCTGCTCGCCGAGGCGAACGTTCCCTATGACGAGGTGTTCGAGCTCGAGGACATCAACTCGGAGTTCGCGCAGGCCGACGTCGCCTTCGTCATCGGCGCCAACGACGTGACCAACCCGGCCGCCAAGACCGACAAGTCCTCGCCGATCTATGGCATGCCGATCCTCGACGTTGAGAAGGCGGGAACGGTGCTGTTCGTGAAGCGCGGCATGGGCTCGGGCTATGCCGGAGTCGAGAACGAGCTGTTCTTCAAGGACAACACGATGATGCTCTTCGCCGACGCGAAGAAGATGGTCGAGAGCATCGTCAAGGCGCTCGACTGACACGGCTCTCGACTGACATGCCGATCGCGGACGGCGAGCCCATTGCCGTCCGCAGGCTGGGAGCGGCGGACTTCGTCGCCTGCCGCAGACTGAGGCGCGAGTCGGTGACGCTCGCGCCGTTCGCCGTCCTGACGATGCCTTCCTGACGACGCCTCTCGAGAACGCCGCGACCTCCGACGAAGAGGTGCTGCGGCGCCTCGCCCATGCCTGGCCCTCCGCCGTCTTCGGCGCCAACGAACGCGAGAAGAAGCACCGTCGCGGCACGCTCTGGGGCGTATACGGCCAGCGGCCCATCGCGGCCGCGGCCTGCGCGTCGACTCGTCCTCGCCGTCATCGACCATGCGGCGAAGCACGCGCGATTTCTCGACGCGGACGTATCGGGGGAAGGTACCGAGGCGCGGGCGCTCCATGCCGGTCTAGTGGTCACGATGGGCCGGGGCGCCCTGCGGCCGGTCAGCTCAGTCGAATTTCTTCGTTTTGCCGGCAGCTTCATCTATAGTGGCAAAATGAATGGCAAGAGGGTGCCATGAAAACCTTCGACCGCAGAGGACTGATGAAGGGCGGACTCGCAGCCGCGGCCCTGATGGGCGGGGCTGGACGTGCCTTCGGCGAGACTAGCTCACTTTCGGACCTCGGAACCTCGCTTGTATCGTCGCCAGAGGCGACGATCTACTTGGCGGGCGAGATTGTTACAATGGATCCCGTTCGTCCGTCGGCCAACGCGGTCGCCGTCGTGAACGGCCGGATCCTCGCGGTCGGTTCGCTCGACGACATGCGGCTCATTTTCGGCGATCAGCCGCATCGCATCGACGACAGGTTCGGGGACAAGGTCGTCGTGCCGGGCTTCATCGCACAGCACGATCACCCTGTCCTCGCCGCCCTGACCATGTCGTCGGAAATCCTCTCCATCGAGGACTGGGTGCTGCCGTCCGGCACGGTCCGCGCCGTCAAGGACAAGCGGGACTTCATCGAGCGCCTGACGAGGGCTGCGAACGCGCGGAGCGATCCGAACGAGCCGCTCGTGAGCTGGGGCTATCACCCGGCCTTCTACGGCCCGCTGACACGCGAGGACCTGGACGCGGTCAGTTCCGAGCGCCCCATACTCGTCTGGGCGCGTTCCTGCCACGAGATGATCCTCAACGGCGCGGCCCTTGCCGCCGGCGGCGTGACGCAGGCGGTCGTGGACGGGTTCGACGATACGTCCCGCAAGCAGTCCAATTTCGACGAGGGGCGGTTCTGGGAGCAGGGGCTGTTCGCCGTCCTGCCGCACATCGCGCCCCTGGCCGCGACGCCCGAGCGGCTGCGCGCGGGGCTCGAGCTGAGCCGCGACTACATGCACGCCAAGGGGATCACCTTCGGAAACGAGCCCGGCGGGATTCTCTCAAAGCCTGTGCAGGACGGGGTAAACGCGGTCTTCTCGAGCCCCGACATGCCCTTCCGCTGGTCCTTTATCGTCGATGCCAAGAGCCTCGTCGCCGCCCACGACGACGACGCCGAGGTCATCGCCCGGTCGGAGGCGCTTGCCTCCTGGTATGGCGGAATGACGAGCCTCGCGCCGAGGCAAGCCAAGCTCTTCAGCGATGGCGCGATCTACTCGCAACTCATGCAGGTGCGCGAGCCCTATCTCGACGACCACCATGGCGAGTGGATGATGGACAAGGCGCTCTTCGAGCGGGCCTTCCGCATCTATTGGGACGCCGGCTACCAGCTTCATGTTCACGTCAACGGGGATGCCGGACTCGATCGCGTGCTCGACACGCTGGAGGCGAACCTGCGGCGTAATCCACGCTACGATCACCGGACCGTGATCGTGCACTTCGCGGTGAGCGCCTTCGAGCAGGTCGAGAGAATCCGCAACCTCGGCGCAATCGTCAGCGGCAATCCCTACTACGTCACGGCGCTCGCCGACCAATATGCGGAGGTCGGCCTCGGCCCTGCGCGCGCGGACGCTATGGTGCGCCTCGGAGACCTGTCGCGCGCGGGCGTGCGCTGGTCCCTGCATTCCGACATGCCGATGGCGCCGGCCGATCCCCTGTTCCTGATGTGGTGCGCTGTCAACCGCGTGACCGCGTCGGGCCGCGTCGCCGCCCCCGATCAGAGGATCTCGGCGGAGGAGGCTCTGCGCGGCGTGACGATCGAGGCGGCCTACTCGCTGAAGATGGAGAGCGAGATTGGCAGCCTCGTGCCGGGCAAGCGCGCCAACATGACGATCCTCGACCGGAATCCGCTGGCCGTGGCCCCCATGGAGATCCGTGACATCGCGGTCTGGGGAACCGTGATGGAAGGTCGCGTGATACCCGGCTCGAAAGGCAAGCGGGATGCCTCGGCAGTGCCCGCGGGTCCCGGGGGGACCGCACCGGCGTTCGACCGGGCGGCGCTGCGGCACGCGCTGAATGTCGTGCACGCTCATCGCTGAGCCAGGTCGGCCGCAGCCTCCCGGCCGGCGAGGAGCGTCTCCGATCGTCCCGATCCGGCACGAAGCGAACGCCCCGCCTGACCGAGGCGAACGACTGCTGTCCAGTCCGAGGTTGCCTCATCCAGGTGCCCGAGGTCAGCGTCGTGAGTCGGGCGGCATCGTGTCTGGCACGCTTGCAGGGCCGCCGGGCCCTGTCGCGCAATAGGCCCTCTGCGCGCGCTCCCATGAACCGTTCCTGCCATCGTCAGATCGTTGGCCGCGCCGGACCAGTCGCCGCCATGATGGCGTTCGTCCACGTGCTGTTTGCGCCGGGAAGCGCGATCCGAGCACGCGAAACGAGCTTCTGGCGCGTTGTAGTTGGAGGCGATGCGCTGGAGACGGGTTCGGTCTGCGTCACTTACTGGAACGGAGAGTCCGGTACGCATCCTACAAAGTCGCACGGCGCGAAGGGGCGGAATCTCTAAAAACGGCCCCGTCCGTCTCGGTCCCACCACCAGGTTTCGGGCTATACCGCGTCGTGCCAAGCGCGCAGTTCGCCGTGGGTGCCTTCCACGACGATATCCTGATCGGACTTCTGTTCGACCGTGCGAGGGCCTGACCCGCACGGCCCGATCGATGGATTCTCTCAGGTGCCCTGCTGCGGGGCCGTGCGGCGCATGCCGTCGCGGGCCGGAGCGTAGTTCGGATTGATGATCTGTGCCCGCGCGAAGGCGTCATGCGCCTTTCCGGGTTCGCCGAGCTTCTCGAGCGCGAGACCCTGATAGGTCCAGCCGAGATAGGACTGCTTGTCCTTGCGCACCGCGATGTTGAAGTCGTCCAGCGCCGCCTTGTAGTCGCCGATCGCGAGATAGGAGAGGCCGCGCGAGAGATAGGGGTCGATCTGGTTTGGCGCGTAGGTGGTCGCGGCCGTCAGGTCCGAGATCGCGTCGTCGTGGCGGTTCTGGCTCTGATAGATCAGGGCGCGGTTGTAATAGCCCTTCGGATCGTTCGGCTCGAGCTGGACCGCCTTGGTGAGATCGGCGAGGGCGAGGTCGACCTGACCCTGCGAACGATAGAGATTGGCGCGCCCGACATAGGCGTCGCTGTAGTTCGGATTGATCTGGAGAGCGGTGTTGTAGTCGGCGAGGGCCTGCTGGTCCTGCTTCAGCCGGCGCTCGACCAGCGCGCGGTTGGCATAGGCCTGATAGAAGTTCGGATTGAGCTGGATGGCCTTGTTGAAGTCGGCCATCGCGTCCTGATACTTGCCGGCGCGGCCGAAGGCGGTGCCGCGGACATTGTAGGCCGAGGCATCGGTGGGGTTCTGGCCGACGACATCGCTGAGCGAGGCGATGTTGGTCGGCGAGGCCGTCGCCGGGTCGATCCCCGCTTCCGGTCCGCCCATGCCCGTCGAGGACTGGCATGCCGCGAGCGCCAGCGCGAAGAGGCCGGCCGAGGCGAGGCTCGCCCCGCGCACGAGGCTGGTCTTCGAGGTAACCGTCGGCGTCAAGAGGCTCATCCGGATATCCTTTCGGCCGCGCTGTCGCGGAGCAGAAAACAGAACAAGGGCAACGGGCACCGCAGCGGCGGGCTCGTTACCCTCGATCAACAGATAGGGCGCAGCAAGTGGCCGGACATCTCCGGCCGCCGATCACGCCGACGCGGCTCAGTGCCGGCCCTTGGCCGCAGCCTTGGGGGCAGCGACGATGCCGAGCTCGCGCTGGGCCTTCTTGCGAGCCAGCTTGCGGGCGCGGCGCACGGCCTCCGCCTTCTCACGGGCGCGCTTGACCGACGGCTTCTCGTAGAAATCGCGCAGCTTCATCTCACGGAAGATGCCTTCGCGCTGCATCTTCTTCTTGAGGACCTTGAGCGCCTGGTCGACGTTGTTGTCGCGAACGAGTATCTGCACGCGGTTGCGTCCTGTCTTGATCCGAAACGGATGGTCGTTTTTCCCCGGCGAGGCGCCGAGGGCCATCGCCCGCCGGTCATCCCCGTCCCGATTCCGGCGCTCTCATAGCAGATGACCCAAGGGGCGTCAAAGCGTCTCGGCCAGGAAAATGGCGGATTCTCTCGTGTCGCGGCCGGCGCGGCGCGGCTATCAATCGACGCTCGTAAACCAGCGAAGGAGCGGCATCGTGAAGCTCGAAAACAGGGTCGCCATCGTCACCGGAGGTGCCAAGGGAATCGGCTATGCCATTGCCGAGCGTTTCCTGGCCGAAGGCGCGCGGGTCGTCGTCGCGGACATCGACGCCGATGCCGGCGCCGCGGCGATCGAGCGGCTGGGATCGCTCGGCGCCTGCCGCTTCGTGCGCACCGATGTCGGCAACCGCGACGATGTCGCCAATCTCGTCGCGGCCGCGCTCGATTTCGGCGGCGAGATCGACATCCTCGTCAACAATGCCGGCATCGTCGCTGCCGGCGACTTCCTCGACGTCTCGGAAGAGGATTTCGACCGCGTCTTGCGCGTCAACCTGAAGGGCGCCTTCCTCTGCGGACAGGCCGTGGCGCGGCATATGGCCGAACGGGTCGATGCCGGCGGCGCGCCCGGCGCGATCGTCAACATGACGTCGGTCAACGCGGTGTTCGGGCTGCCGAACCAGGTGCCCTACACGGCGTCGAAAGGCGGCCTCATGCAGCTGACGCGTGCGATGGCGGTCTCGCTGGCGCCGCGCGGCATCCGCGTCAACGCGATCGGGCCGGGCTCGATCGCAACCGACATTCTCGCCAGCGTCAACAACGACCCGGAGGCGAAGCGGCGGCTGCTGTCGCGCACGCCGCTCGGGCGCATCGGCGAGCCGTCGGAGATCGCGGCGATCGCCGTGTTCCTCGCCTCGGACGATGCCAGCTACGTCACGGGCGAGACGATCTATGCCGATGGCGGCCGTCTCGCCCTCAACTACACGGTGCCGGTGAAGGCGTGAGGCCCGCGCCTCCCGCCCTCATGCCCGCGAGGCTCAGAGGTCCTCGTCGTCCTCTTCGACCGGACCCTTGAGCGACTTGAGCTTCGCGAACACCGCGTCGGCGTCGAGCTCTTCTTCCTTCGGCTCTTCGGGGCGATAGGAGCGGAGCGCCGCGGCGGCGAGCGCGTCGGCAGCGGTCGTCTCCTCGGGGCGCAGCAGCGTCTCGCCGTCGGGGGTGTACTCGCGCGGCGGGGCGCTCTTGGCGGCCTTGTCGACCTCGAAGTCGAGATCGATCTGCGAGCAGAGGCCGAGCGTCACCGGGTCCATCGGCGTCAGGTTGGTCGAGTTCCAGTGGCTGCGGCCGCGGATCGAGTCGATCGTCGGCTTGGTCGTGCCGACGAGGCGCATGATCGCCGCGTCCTTCAGCTCGGGATGATTGCGCAGCAGCCAGAGGATGGCGTTGGGGCGGTCCTGGCGGCGCGAAACGGGCGTGTAGCGCGGTCCCTTGCGCTTCTGCACCGGCACGCGGACCTTGGTGTCGGCCATCTTGAGCTTGTGCTTGGGATCGCGCTGGGCACGGTCGATTTCCTCGCGCGTCAGCTGCCCGGTCAGCACGGGGTCCAGACCCTTGATGGTCTGGGCGGACTCGCCATCGGCGATCGCCTTCACCTCGAGCGGGTGCAGCTTGCAGAATTCGGCGATCTGGTCGAACCCGAGCGAGGTGTTCTCGACGAGCCAGACGGCGGTCGCCTTCGGCATCAGCGGGATGTTCGACATAAGTCTCTCCTGATCGCCCGCCCGGCTGGCGAGCCGGATGGGCAGCATGTCGTCTGAATGACGGGGATCACCGCTATATAGACCGCCGCCTGCCTCGAATCAAACACGGCGTCACCTCCGGTCCAAAGAAGAAGGGCGCGGCGGAGGCCGCGCCCTTCTCCAAGAGAGCCTTCGAGATCAGTTGGCGGGCGCGGGTGTCGCCGGTGCGGCAGGCGCAGGCTCTGCGGGAGCCGGCGTCGCGGGCGCGGCGGGCGCCGGAGCGGTCTCGGTTGCGGCAGGAGGCGGCGGCGCGGGCGGGGCGACGGCGCGAGAACTCCACCAGAACCATGCGACGACGATCACGACGATGACGACGACGACCCAGATCCATGTATTTTGGCGTTGCATGCCGTTCCTCCTTGCTGTTTGTGGCTCACGGCCCTGTATTCATAGCCGATTCACGGCGATCGACGAAGAGCTTGCTGCATCGCCGACTTGACGCGTGCATGCAGCGGACGGCGAGGCGCCGGTCCACTGCTGTAAACGGGGCGATCAGGCGCGGTCGCGGTAGATTTCAGTGCAACATTTATTGAGATGCACGGACCGGCCGATCTCGGCGACCCAGTCGAGCGGGATGTAGTGATGGACACCGTCCGGCGAGTCGTCGCGCGTCAGGCGAATCTCGTTTCCCTCGGCGAGCCCATCCACGCGGCCGACGCGATTGCCGCGTGCATCGAGAACCAGCATGCGATGGGAGATCGGCAGGTGGAGGTTTCTGAGGGTCATGGTCATGGCGTTCTCCTTCCCGAAAGACCCAATTCGGGAAGGGCCGATTGGTTTCACGGCTCAGATCGTGAGAACGATCTTTCCGACATGCCCCGAGCTCTCCATCCGCCGATGCGCCTCTGCGGCGTCGGCGAGGGGGTAGGTGCGGTCGATCACCGGGCGAACCTGGCCCGATTCGACCAGCGGCCAGACATGGCGGCGAACCTCGGCGGCAAGACGCGCCTTGAATGCGTCCGGGCGGGCCCGCAGCGTCGATCCGGTCCAGGTGAGACGCTTCACCATCAGCCGTTGGAAATCCGCCTCGATGCGTGAGCCGCCGAGAAAGGCGATCTGCACGATGCGCCCGTCGAAAGCGGCAGCGGCGATGTTGCGCGGCACATAGTCGCCGCCGACCATGTCGAGGATGACGTCGGCGCCCTTGCCGCCGGTCGCCTCCAGCGTCGCCGCCACGAAGTCCTCGCGCCGGTAGTCGATCGCACGGCTGGCGCCGAGCCTGACGCAGGCGGCGCATTTCTCGGCCGAGCCCGCCGTTGCGAGCACGGTCGCGCCGCGCGCCGCCGCGATCTGGATCGCCGTCGTGCCGATGCCCGAGCTTCCGCCATGCACCAGCAGCGTCTCGCCTGCCTCGAGGCGGCCGCGCTCGAAGACATTGTGCCAGACGGTGAAGACGGTTTCTGGCAGCGCGGCGGCCTCGACCAGCGATAGACCGGCAGGGACGGGGAGGGAGGACCCGGCGGGCGCGAGCGCGAAGGCCGCATAGCCGCCGCCCGATACCAGCGCCGTGACGGCATCGCCGACGGCGTGGCCCTCGACGCCCGCTCCGAGTGCCGCGATCTCGCCGGCGACCTCGAGGCCGGGCAGGTCGGACGCGCCGGCCGGCGGCGGATAGCCGCCCCGCCGCTGGAACACGTCGGGCCTGTTGACGCCCGCCGCGGCGACGCGGATCAGCACTTCGCCCGGCCCGGGCCTCGGCACCGGACGCTCGACGACCGTCAGTACCTCGGGGCCGCCCGGCTCGCGGATCGCCACGGCGGTCATGGTTTCGGGCAGCGCATCCATCTGGTGGTCCTCTCGTCCAGGCGGCTCGACGCAGCCGCTGCCGCTCCCTAATCTCTGGTCGACGAGCCTTCGAGACAAGCATGTGGAGGAGGGAAAGCTCATGGCCCTGTTCGACGATCCGCCGCGCGAGAAGCCGCAACCGCACAGGATCGGCGAGGATCTCGCAGCGCTTTCGATCGACGAACTGGAGGCGCGGATCGCGCTTCTCGACGCTGAGATCGCCCGTCTTCGAGAAGCGATTGCCGCCAAGACGGCGTCGCGATCCGCCGCCTCGTCCTTTTTCAAGCGTTAGGGTTTCGTTAACCTTTACGTGCGATTATGGACCTTGCCTGCAATTGCAGGTCCGAGCGGGGCCTGTCCGCTCTGTCTCCCTCCCTCCCTGTTGGCCTATAAGAGCCGTCGTTTTCAGCGGCTCTTTTTTTGCGCCGGCTTCCGGTCACGCGGCAGGATTCCCTTAGCGGTTCGCTGCCATGCTGTCCGGAACGACGCCACGGCCCCTCTCGGGAGACGACACGCTTGATCACGACCGACGAAACGGCCGAAGGCCACGGCGCTCAGCCGATCGTGTTCGGCCGCCGCCTGGCGCATTCCGACACGTTCAAATCGCTGTTCCGCGAGGGGATGGCGCTGGTCGAGGAAACCGCCGGCTATCTCGACGGCGACGGGCGGTCCGAATCGCGCGAGCTTTCGCGCGGGGCATCGCTCGGCTACGCGACCGAATCGATGCGCCTCACGACGCGGCTGATGCAGATCGCCTCCTGGCTGCTGCTGCAGCGCGCCGTGAACGAGGGCGAGATGACGGCCGAGCAGGCGGGGCAGGAGAAGGCGAAGGTCCGGCTGCGTGGCTACAGTTCCGCCGTCACCGGCCCGGCCTGGGAGGAACTGCCGGAGCGGCTACGCGACCTCGTCGAGCGGTCGGTGCGGCTCCAGGAGCGGGTGATCCGGCTCGACGACGCGCTGTCCGGCGCGCTGCCCGAGCCGGCCGCCGACAATCCCGTCAGTCATGCGCTGGGCCGGCTCGCCCGCGCCTTCGGCGGCGCTGACTGAGGCTCCGTCGTACCGCCTCTCACCGATCCACAAACGAAAACCCCGGCCAGCGGCCGGGGTTTCGATTCGTGCGAGGCGTTTCGCCGGCGATCAACTGCCGATGAAGCCCTTGAACTTGTTGTTGAAGCGCGAGACGCGGCCGCCGCGGTCGAGCAGGCGCTGGTCGCCGCCGGTCCAGGCCGGATGAGTCGTCGGATCGATGTCGAGATTCATCCGCGCCCCTTCCTCGCCATAGGTCGAGCGGGTCTTGTACTCGGTACCGTTGGTCATCACGACCGTGATCCAGTGGTAGTCGGGATGAATGTTCTTCTTCATCGCTCGGTCCTCAGAAGGGCGTCGTTTCGGGACCGCTCGGCTCGTTGCCGCGACGACCCTTCGGCCATGTGAATGGGAATGCGGCCGCCCCATGGACGGCCGCTCGTTCGGGGCGACGATATAGCCCACCCCCACCCGGCGCACAAGGGCCGGCCGCGGCTTGAATCGGCCGATTCCCTCATGCAACTAAGCCGCAGCCGGCAAAGACGCGGGGACCGGGCGCGAGGACAGGACCAATATGGCGGATGGCACGAGCGCGACGGTGGAAGGGGAGGGGCGCCGGCGCCGGTCGATGCGGCCGCTCGGCATGCTTCTGCCGTATCTCATGCGCTACCGCGCGCAGCTCGCCGCGGCCGGCCTCGCCCTGATCGCGGCGGCCGGCGCGACGCTGACCGTTCCCATCGCCATACGCCGCATGATCGACCACGGCTTCAACGCCGACGATGCCGCGGCCATCAACACCTATTTCCTCGCCCTCATCGCCGTCGTCGCCGTGCTGGCCGCCGCATCGAGCCTCCGCTTCTATTTCGTCAGCTGGCTGGGCGAGCGGGTCGTGGCCGATCTGCGCGCCGACGTCTTCCGCCATCTGACGGCGCTCGGCATCGACTTCTTCGATCGCAACAAATCCGGCGAGATCGCCTCGCGGCTCACGGCCGACACGACGCAGATCAAGGCGGTGGCGGGCGCCAATGTCTCGATCGCGCTGCGCAATCTCGTGATGTTCGCCGGCGCCATCACCATGATGGTCGTCACCAGCCCGGGGCTCTCCGGTCTCGTGCTGGTCGCGCTGCCGATCGTGGTCCTCCCGCTCGTCGCTTTCGGCCGCCGCGTACGGCTGCGCTCGCGCAAGGCGCAGGACATGCTGGCCGATGCCTCGGCCTATGCCAGCGAAGCAATCGGTGCGATGCGCACCGTGCAGGCCTTCACCGCCGAGGCGTCGGTCGCCGGCCGCTTTGCCCGCTCGGTCGAAGCTGCCTTCCATGCGGCGCGCAGCTCGACCGCGGCGCGTGCCGCGCTCACCGCCTTCGGCATCTTCATGGTGTTCTCGTCCATGGTCGCGGTGCTCTGGTGGGGCGCGCAGGATGTGCTGGCCGGCCGCATGAGCCCCGGCACGCTCGGACAGTTCCTCTTCTATGCCGTCATCGGCGCCGGGGCGCTCGGCGAACTCAGCCAGGTCTGGGGCGACATCGCCAATGCCGCGGGTGCGGCCGAGCGGCTCTCGGAAATTCTCGACGAGCGGCCGAGCATCGGCGCGCCGGCATCGCCGCTGCCTCTTCCCGCGCCGCTGCGCGGCGGCGTCAGCTTCGAGCGGGTCACCTTCCGCTATCCTGAAGGCGGCGGCGCGACTGCGCTGCACGGCGTCGATTTCGCCGTCGCGCCGGGCGAGCGTGTCGCGGTGGTCGGCCCGTCCGGGGCCGGCAAGTCGACGCTCTTCAATCTGATCCTGCGCTTCTACGATCCCGCGTCGGGCCGCGTCCTCGTCGATGGCGTCGACCTCGCCCGCCTCGATCCGATCGAATGGCGGCGGCATGTCGCCATCGTGCCGCAGGATCCGGTCATCTTCGCCGCCAGCGCCAGCGAGAACATCGCCTTCGGCGCCGGGTCGACCAGCGAAGCCGCCATCCGGGCGGCCGCCTCCGCGGCCCATGCCGACGGCTTCGTGACGGCGCTCCCGAAGGGCTACGAGACCGAGCTCGGCGAGCGCGGCGTGACGCTCTCGGGCGGGCAGCGCCAGCGCATCGCCATCGCCCGCGCGGTGCTGCGCGACGCGCCGCTTCTCCTCCTCGACGAGGCGACCAGCGCCCTCGACGCCGAGAGCGAGGCGGCGGTGCAGCAGGCGCTCGACCGGCTGATGGAGGGGCGCACGACGATCGTGATCGCGCACCGGCTCGCGACCATCCTCAAGGCCGACCGCATCCTCGTCATGGAAGACGGCCGCATCGTCGAGCAGGGCCGCCATGACGAACTCGTCGCGGCCGGCGGTCTCTATGCGCGCCTCGCAAGGCTACAGTTCCGCGCCGACGCGGCGTGACGGCCGAGGGCGCAACCTGTCCTGTCACGACGTCCCCCTCTCCAACTCCCCCACAAGGGGACAGGGGCCGATCGCAGCAGCTGAACCGGCTTGCCTGCAGCCCGCGTTGGAGCCGGCTGCCGCTCCCTCTCCGGCGCAGTGGAGGAGGGCTGGGGAGGGGGCTCTTCCCGCGTTGAAGCCCGCGCGTTTACGCTACCGCTCGGTGAGCTTCAGCTCGATGCGGCGGTTCTTGGCGTTGGCCTCGTCGGTCGTGCCGGGCTCGATCGGCTGGAACTCGCCGAAGCCGGCCGCGACCAGATGTTGCGGCTGCACGCCGCGGTCGATCAGGTAGCGCACCACCGCGATGGCACGGGCCGACGACAGTTCCCAGTTGTTGCGGAATCGGCCCGAGCCCGAGAGCGGGCGGGCATCGGTGTGGCCGTCGACGCGCAGCACCCAGGCGATTTCCGGCGGGATCTCGCCCTCGAGCTGCTTCAGCGCATCGGCCAGCTTGTCGAGTTCGGCCTTGCCCGCCTCGTTGAATTCGTCCGAGCCGGAGGGGAACAGCACTTCGGACTGGAAGACGAACCGGTCGCCGACGACGCGGATGTCCGGCCGGTCGCCGAGGATTTCGCGCAGGCGGCCGAAGAAGTCCGACCGATAGCGCGAGAGTTCCTGCACGCGCTGGGCGAGGGCGACGTTGAGGCGCTTTCCGAGATCGGCGATCTGCGCCTGGCTCTCGCGGTCGCGCTTCTCCGAGGCGCCGAGCGCATCCTCGAGCGCCGCGATCTGGCGGCGCAGCGCCGCGATCTGCTGGTTGAGGATCTCGACCTGCGACAGCGCCTTCTGGCTCACCACCTTCTCGTTCTCGAGCGCCTTGGTGATGATGGCGATCTGCCCGTCTGCCGAGCCCGCGGCGGCGGAGGCGCTGTCGGCGGCGCCCTTGAGACGATCACGCTCCGCCGCGGCGGCGGCGAGCGAGGCGCGGACATTCTGCAGCTCGTCGGTCAGCTCCTGCTTGTTGGAGCGCTCCATGGCGAGCAGCTCCGTCAGGTCGGCGATCTGCGCGTTGAGACGGTTCAGCACTGTGTCCTTGCCGGTGATCTCGCGCGTCTGGAGATATTGCAGCAGCGCGAAGATCGACAGCAGGAAGATGAAGACCAGCAGGAGGTTGGAGAGGACGTCGACGAAAGCCGGCCAGACGTCGCTTCTCGCCTCGCGGCGGCGGGCTCGCACGGCCACGAACTAGCCCCCCGGCGTCGGCTGCTTCAGCGCGCGGGCGATGACCTCCAGCAATTGCTGGATGTCGCGCTGCTGGTCGGCCTGCTGCTCCACCCAGCCGCGCACCACCTGCTGCTCCGACCGCATGTGCTGGACGAGGCCCTGGATGCCCTCGGCGAGATTGGCCATGGCCGCGGTCGCACGCTGCGAGGAACCGGGTGTGCCGACGCCTCCTTCCTGAAGCGCCGCCGTGAGCCGCTCGACCGCGAGGCGGAGGTCGTCGCCGGAAGCGGCACGGTCCGTCATGTCGAGCATGGTCGGGTCGAGATCGGTGACGGTCGCTAGCCAGTCCTCGAGCTCGGTGTAGAACTTGTTCTGCGCCTGGCCGGCCTGGAGATCGAGGAAGCCGAGGATCAGCGAGCCGGCGAGGCCGAACAGCGAGGACGAGAAGGCGGTTCCCATGCCGGTCAGCGGACCCTGCAGGCCGGCTTTCAGGTCCTCGAAGATCACCGCGCTGTCGCCGGTGCCGACATTGAGGCTGCCGATCGCATCGGCAACGGCGCCGACCGTCTGCAGCAGGCCCCAGAAGGTGCCGAGCAGGCCGAGGAAGATGAGGAGCCCGGTCAGGTAGCGCGACGTGTCGCGATCCTCGTCGAGGCGCATCAGGATCGAATCGAGCACCGAGCGCATGGTCTGGGTCGAGATCGCCATGCGGCCGATGCGGTCTCCGAGGATGGCCGCCATCGGCGCCAGCAGCACCGGCATCCGCTCCATCTCGGACGAGCGGTCCGAGGTGCGGAACGAGTTCACCCAGCGGATCTCGGGGAAGATGCGGATCACCTGCCTGAATGCCAGCAGGATGCCGATCGCGAGCACCGCCAGGATGACGCCGTTCAGCGCCGGATTGGCGAGGAAGGAGGCATAGACCTGCCGGTAGAGGATCAGCGCGACGAAGCCGGCGATGATCAGGAAGATGATCATGCGCCAGAGATAAACCTGCGGGCTGGCCAGCCTGTAGGGATCGAAATCTCGTGCCATCGGTCGCGTCGGCCCGTTGCTCGAAGCTTGAGGATCGTTTCATCCTCTAGCGTGATTTGGCCGGCGATAGGAAGCAAATTGGACGGCCGGGCCCGATGATCAGGCCCGGCCGGGATGGCTGAATTGCGGCGCGGCGCCGCGAGGGGCGACGGCGCGTCAGGCCGCGACCTTCTCCTTCGCCTCGCTCCACTCGCCGAGCGTCGCGAGACCGTTCATCTCGGCGCGGTGCAGGAAGGCGGCGCGGCCGGCCTCGACATTCGCGTCCTTGCCGTCCCAGGCCTTGAGCGCGGCGGCCTGCAGCGCGCGGCCATAGGAGAACGTGATCTTCCAGGGCAGGCCCTTGATGCGGTTGATCGCCGAGAGATTGGCGGTCGCCTCCTCGTCGCCCTGGCCGCCCGAGAGGAAGGCGATGCCCGGCACGACGGTCGGCACGCTGGCATGGAAGACGGCGACCGTGCGCTCGGCGATCTCGTCGGCGCCGACGACCTGCCCGCTGTCCTTGCCGGGGACGACCATGTTCGGCTTCAGGATCATCGCGGTGAGGTCGACGCGCATGCGCACGAGTTCCTCGAACACGACGCGCAGAACTTCCTCGGTCACCGCATGGCAGCGCTCGATGTCATGCGTCGCCTCCTTGCCGTCCATCAGCACCTCGGGCTCGACGATCGGCACGATGTCTTCCGACTGGCAGAGCGCGGCGTAGCGGGCCAGCGCATGGGCGTTGGCATAGACGCAGCCGGAGGTCGGCAGCACCTTGGAGATGGCGATGGCGGCGCGCCACTTGGCGAAGCGGGCACCGAGGCGGCGATATTCGGCAAGGCGCTTGCCGAGCCCGTCGAGGCCCTCGGTGATCGTCTCGCCGGGGAAGCCGACCATCGGGATGGCGCCCATGTCGACCTTGATGCCCGGAAGCGAGCCGGCATCCTCGATCATCTTGACGAGCGGCGTTCCGTCCTTGGCGTTCTGGCGGATCGTCTCGTCGAACAGGATCACGCCCGAGATGTGATCGTGCATGGCCTTGGTGGCGCCGAACAGCATCTCGCGATAGTTGCGGCGGTTCTCCTCCGTCGAGGGCAGCCCGATCGTGTCGAACCGCTTCTTGATGGTGCCGGAGCTTTCATCGGCAGCGAGGATGCCCTTCTGCGGCACGACCAGGCGGCGGGCGATGTCCTGCAAGCTTTCGCTCATGCGTCGATCTCTTCCGGGATGGCGGACCGGCCGATCCGGACCGCTGGACCTGAATAACCCGGCCGTTTCGATTTTGCATCGCAAAATAAAACCGGCGAATGACAGTCCCGCGGCAGGATGAACCGTCCGTCACCTTGCGCTCGACTATGGCGCGGGCAGTTGATCAGGCGCGGCGCAGAACTTCGACGCCCGGCAGCTGCTTGCCTTCCAGCCACTCCAGGAAGGCGCCGCCTGCCGTGGAAATATAGGAGAAATCGCCCGCGACACCGGCCGCGTTGAGCGCCGCCACCGTGTCGCCGCCGCCGGCGACCGAGAGCAGATGGCCGTCGCGCGTGCGGGCCGCCGCGTGCTGCGCCGCAGCGAAGGTGCCGCGATCGAAAGGCGGAATCTCGAAGGCGCCGAGCGGGCCATTCCAGACGAGCGTCGCGGCGTCGTCGATGGCGGCGCGGACGCGCTCGATCGAGTGCGGGCCGATATCGAGCATCATGCCGTCGGCCGGGATCGAATCGACGGCGAAGGCCTGGCTCGGCGCATTGGCCTCGAAGCGCCAGGCGACGACCGCGTCAACCGGCAGGATGATCGCGCAGTTGGCGTTCTGCGCCTTTGCCATGATGCGGCGGGCCGTTTCGGCGAGTTCATGCTCGCAGAGCGACTTGCCGACCGAATAGCCCTCGGCGTTGAGGAAGGTGTTGGCCATGCCGCCGCCGATGACGAGGGCGTCGACCTTGGTAACGAGATTTTCGAGCAGCTCGATCTTGGTCGAGACCTTGGCGCCGCCAATGACGGCGATAACCGGCCGGCGCGGCGCGGTCAGCGCCTTGCCGAGCGCCTCGAGCTCCGCCTGCATCGAGCGACCGGCGAAGGCGGGGAGGTGATGGGCGAGGCCTTCGGTCGAGGCATGGGCGCGATGCGCCGCCGAGAAGGCGTCGTTGACATAGATGTCGCCGAGTTCGGCGAGCGCCGAGACGAAGATGGGGTCGTTCTTCTCTTCGCCCTTGTGGAAGCGCGTGTTCTCGAGCAGCAGCACGTCGCCGTTCGACATCTTGGCGATGGCGGAGGCGGCGTCGTTGCCGATGCAGTCATTGGCGAAGCCGACCTCGCGGCCGAGCAGCGTCTGCAGCGCCGGCACGACGGGGGCCAGCGACATGTCCGCCACGCGCTCGCCCTTGGGCCGGCCGAAATGGGCGAGAAGAATGGCCTTGCCGCCTCGCGACGAGACGTCCTTCACCGTCGGCAGGATGGCGCGGATTCGCGTGTCGTCGCTGACGATCCCGTCCTTCATGGGCACGTTGAGATCGACGCGGATCAGGACGCGCTTGCCCTTCACATCAGCGGAATCGAGAGTCTTGAAGGACGTCATGGCGTCATATCCCCGTTCGTCACGGGGTCCGGAGAGGCTCCGGACCCGGTTGTCGGAAGGCGTGCGGCCGCGGGCGATCAGATGGTCTTCGCGAAATAGACCGACATGTCGGCCATGCGGTTCGAGAAGCCCCACTCGTTGTCGTACCAGGCGAGCACGCGCACGAAATTGCCGTCGATCACCTTGGTCTGGTCGAGATGGAAGGTGGCCGAATGCGGGTCGTGATTGAAGTCGTGCGACACGTTTGGCTGGTCGGTGATCGCGAGCACGCCCTTCAGCGGACCGGCGGCGGCGGCCTTCATCGCGTCGTTGATCTCGGCGATGGTCGTCGGACGCTTGGTGACGAGCTTGAAGTCGATCAGCGAGACATTCGGCGTCGGCACGCGGATCGAGCTGCCGTCGAGCTTGCCCTTCAGCTCCGGGATCACGAGGCCGATCGCCTTGGCGGCGCCGGTCGAGGTCGGGATGGAGGACAGGGCCGCGGCGCGGGCGCGGTAGAGGTCCTTGTGCATCGTGTCGAGCGTCGGCTGGTCGCCCGTGTAGGAATGGATGGTCGTCATGAAGCCGTGCTCGATGCCGACCAGTTCCTGCAGCACCTTGGCGACCGGCGCCAGGCAGTTGGTCGTGCAGGAGCCGTTGGAGATCACGAGGTGGTCCTTCGTGAGGCCCTCGTGGTTGACGCCGTAGACGGCGGTGTAGTCGGCGCCGTCGGCCGGGGCCGAGACGATCACGCGCTTCGCGCCGGCCGTCAGATGGGCGGCGGCCTTGTCGCGGGCGGTGAAGATGCCCGTGCATTCCAGCGCGATGTCGACGCCGAGCTCCTTGTGCGGCAGCGTCGCCGGATCCTTGATCGCCGTCACCTTGATCGGCTTGCCGTCGACGACGATCGTGTCGCCCTCGACCTTCACGTCCTTCGGGAAGCGGCCATGCACCGAATCGAAGCGGAGCAGATGCGCATTGGTCTCGACCGGGCCGAGATCGTTGACCGAGACGACCTCGATGTCCGTCCGGCCCGATTCCACGATTGCACGCAGGATGTTGCGGCCGATCCGGCCAAATCCGTTGATTGCAACCCGCACCGCCATAGTCGATCTCCTGAAGTGGCGCCCCGCGCCGTCGTTGTCATGAGCGGCCGGGCTTCGCGCCCGGCCGTATCGATCAGGTGTTGGAATCGAGCCGCTTCAGCGCCGCCTCGGCGGCCGCGTCGGCGGTGATCCCGAAATAGGGATAGAGGGCCTCGATCGGCGCCGAGGCGCCGAAGCCGGTCATGCCGACGAAGAGACCGTCCGAACCGATGATCGCGTCCCAGCCCTGGCGGACCGCGGCCTCGATGGCGATCTTGACCTTCGAGTCGCCGATGGTCGCGGCGCGGTAGGCCTCGTCCTGCTCGAAGAACAGTTCGAAGCAGGGGACGGAGACGACGCGGGCCGTGCGGCCGGCCGCCTCGATCTTGGCCTTGGCATTGACGGCGATCTCGACTTCGGAACCGGTCGCGAACAGCGTCACGTCGGCGCTTTCCGGTCCGTCGATGAGATAGGCGCCGCGGGCCGACTTGTTCTCGGACGAATGCTGGACGCGCAGGACCGGCAGGTTCTGGCGCGACAGCGCCAGCAGCGAGGGCCGGTGACGGCTCTCGATCGCGATCTGCCAGGCCTCGGCGACTTCCACGGCGTCGGCCGGACGGAACACGTTCAGGTGCGGAATCGCACGCAGCGCCGCGAGATGCTCGACCGGCTGATGGGTCGGGCCGTCCTCGCCGAGGCCGATCGAGTCATGCGTCATGACATAGATGACCGGAGCGCCGGTCAGCGCCGAGAGGCGGATGGCCGGGCGGGCATAGTCGGAGAAGACGAGGAACGTGCCGCCATAGGGCATGAAGCCGCCATGCTGGGCGATGCCGTTCATCGCCGCCGACATGCCGAACTCGCGGATGCCGTAATGGATGTAGCGGCCCGAATAATCGTCCGGCGTCAGCGGCTTCTGCGGCTTGCCCCGGGTGAGGTTCGAGCCCGTGAGGTCGGCCGAGCCGCCCACCATCTCGGGGATCACCGCGGTCAGCATGTCGAGCGCCATCTCGGACGACTTGCGCGTCGCGACCTTGGGCTTCGTGTCCGACAGCGTGCGCTTGTAGGCCTCGATGGCGGATTCGAAGTTGCCCGGCAGCTCGCCCGCGAAGCGGCGCTTGAACTCGGACTTCTTCTCGTGGTCGAGCTTGGCGAACCGGGCCTCCCAGGCCTCGCGGTCCTTGATCCAGCGCTTGCCGGCCTCGTGCCATGCGCCTGCGACATCCTCGGGGATCTCGAAGGCCGGGTAGGGCCAGCCGAGCTTCTCGCGCGCGCCGGCGATCTCGGTCGCGCCGAGGGCGGAGCCGTGCGAGGCGTGGCTGTCGGCCTTGGTCGGCGCGCCATAGCCGATGATGGTGCGGCAGGCGATCATCGACGGCTTGTCGGAGGCCTTGGCGCGCTCGATCGCCGCGGCGACCGCCTCGCGGTCGAAGCCGTCGACATGCTCGGCGTTCCAGCCCGACGCCTTGAAGCGCGCAACCTGGTCGATCGAGGTGGCGAGATCGGTGTGACCGTCGATCGTGATGCGGTTGTCGTCCCAGAGGACGATGAGCTTGTTCAGCTTCAGATGGCCGGCGAGGTCGATCGCCTCGTGGCTGACGCCTTCCATGAGGCAGCCGTCGCCCGCGATCACATAGGTGTGGTGATCGACGACATCCTCGCCGAACTCGGCAGCGAGCATGCGTTCGGCCAGCGCGAAGCCGACCGACATCGCGAGACCCTGGCCGAGCGGGCCGGTCGTCGTCTCGATGCCCGTGGTGTGGAAGTTCTCGGGATGGCCGGGGGTCTTGGAGTGGAGCTGGCGGAACTGCTTCAGCTCGTCCATCGTCACGACGCTGGAGCCGAGCAGCTCGAGCACCGAATAGAGCAGCATCGAGCCGTGGCCGGCCGAGAGGATGAAGCGGTCGCGATCCGGCCAGTGCGGATTGGCGACGTCGAATTTCAGGAAGCGGTTGAAGAGCACCGTCGCGACATCGGCCATGCCCATCGGCATGCCGGGATGGCCGGACTTGGCCTTCTCGACGGAGTCCATGGCAAGCGCACGAATGGCATTGGCCATGCGCGCTTCGATGTTCGGATCAGTCATGGTTCGCTCTTCGCTCCAGAGGGGGGCAGAACCGCCTAGCCGGTGGGGGTGCCGCGCCGGGCCGTGCCCGATCGAGGGCTTCGGCACTGACCCCGCCCCCTGTAACCCGCTGCGACAAATAACAGGTCAGGGAGTCGAGTCAATCACACCGACGGGTGCCGGAGCCCCGTGATTCCGCGCGTCCGCCGCGGTTTTGTTCGCCGGCATCGAACCATTGACGGTCGCTTCGCACGGCGCCTAGAATCCGCCGAGCGAGGCTTCGTCGAGCGGGCTTGAACCGGCGCGGGACATGCAGGGATCGTCACCGATCGAGACGGCGCTTCGGCGCCTCAACGCGGCGCTCGACACGCTCGAAGCCGCGGTGGACGGCCGTGTATCCAGCGCCGGGCGGCAGCAGCAGCTCGAAGGCGAACTCCACCGGGTCAATCTCGACCGCTCGCGACTCGCCCAGTCGCTCGACGCCGCCGAAGCGCGTTCCGATCGGCTCGAGGATGCGAATCAGGACGTGTCGCGCCGGCTCGTGGCGGCGATGGAGACCATCCGGTCGGTTCTCGACCGCCACGGGGTCTGACCCAGGGAGGCCGCGCGATGCCGCAGGTCAACGTCACCATCAACGGCAAGGTCTACCGCATGGCCTGCGACGATGGGCAGGAAGCCCATCTCGAAGGCCTCGCCGAGCGGCTGAACGTCACGATCGACCGGCTGCGGCAGAGCTTCGGCGAGATCGGCGACCAGCGGCTGACCGTGATGGCGGCGCTGACCCTCGGCGACGAACTCTCCGAGGCCTATCGACGCATTCGCCGCCTCGAGGCCGAGCTTGCCGGCGTCAACGAGACCAAGGCCGCCGTGATCGCCCGCTACGAAGAGGCGCAGGCGGGCTTCGCCCGCGCCGTCGATCATGTCGCGATGCGGCTCGAGGGCTTCGCCGACCGCCTCGCTGCCGATCGCGACTAGCGGAACCGGCTTCCGCCCCCGCCGTTCCCTTCCCGACGAAACGTCTCGAAGGAAGGAAACGCGATGACTGCGAACAGCCCAGACGTCACCAACGACCCCGCCGCCCGGGACAAGGTCTTCGAGCTGGTGGCCGATGCCCGCATCGCCATGATGGCGAGCCTCGGCGAGGGCGGACGCTGGCATGCGCGCCCGATGGCCACCGGCAAGGAGCCGCTCGAGGGCGCGCTCTGGTTCCTGACCGATGCCGGCTCCGGCAAGATCGAGGAACTCGAGCAGGAGCCGAGCGTGCTGCTGTCCTATTCGGACGAGGACAAGCAGAACTACGTCTCGATCTCCGGCACGGCGACCATTTCGCGTGAGCGCGACAAGATCCATGCCCTCTGGTCGGAGCCGGCGCGCATCTGGTTCCCCGACGGTCCCGACGATCCGAAGATCGCGCTGATCCGGGTCGAGCCTGAGATCGCGGAATACTGGGATGCGCCGTCCTCGACCATGGTCCACCTCTACGGCTATGCGAAGATGATGCTGACCGGCGAGCCGCCGAACGAGGTGGCCGACAACAAGACGGTGGTGTTCCGCTGAGCGCTTTTGTCGTTCGCAGGGGAAGGGCGGGGACAGTTTCCCGCCCGCCCTAGCGGCGACATCGCGGCTGCCCTATATTCGCTTTCGGCGATGCTGCGCGGCCCGACAGGATGACAATATTCCCCGGGGCCTTATCGATCCAAAAGGGAGCTGTCCCTGACTGGGCCCCTGGGCTCGGATATACGGCGCCCACCTACGTTGTAGGTTCCCGGGATCGATCAATCCATCGGCCCATCGTGGGTCGCCACTTCCCCTCTCTCCCGCAGGACGGGCTTCTTTCTCCTTGTCCGCCGACACCGCGCTGCTGAAGTCGGGCCTTCGTGCCGCAGCCCTCGCGCGGCGCGACGCTCTCAGCGAGGGCCATCGCGCTGCCGCCTCCGCCGCGGCGGTGGCGCGCGCAAAGCCCATTCTCGTCGATCTCACCGGTCTCGTCGTCTCGGCCTACTGGCCGATCCGCAGCGAGGCCGACCCGATGCCGCTTCTTGCGGTCGCCACCGAGCGGGGGGCCATCGCGGCCCTCCCGGTGACGACGCCGTCGGGACTTGTCTTCCGTCGCTGGCAGCACGGCGAGGCTCTGGTCCCGGCCGGGTTCGGGACGCTCGGGCCGTCGCCCGCTTCGCCCGAAGTGACCCCCGATCTCATGATCATGCCGCTCGCCGCCTTCGACCGGCGTCTGCACCGGATCGGCTACGGCAAGGGCCACTACGACCGGGCGATCGACGCGCTCGCCGCGAAGGGCCGTCGTCCGCGCCTGCTCGGTCTTGCCTTCGCGGCGCAGGAAGTCGACAAGGTTCCTGACGAGCCGCACGACATTCCCCTCGATTTCATCGTCACGGAGGAAGAACTGATCGCGGCGGATCATCCGGGCCGGGTGACCGGTCATGGATCTTGAAGCCTCGATGCTTGGGAGCGACCGTGCGGCTGCTGTTTCTGGGTGACATCGTCGGGCGGCCCGGCCGCGCCGTGGTCGCGGATCGCCTGCCGGCGCTCGTCGAGCGGCATCGTCTCGATTTCGTGGTGATCAACGGCGAGAACGCCGCCGGCGGCTTCGGCATTACGGAGGAAATCCTCCAGGATGTGCTCGATGCCGGCGCCGATGTCGTGACGACCGGCAACCATGCCTTCGACCAGCGCGAGGCGCTGGTCTTCGCCGAGCGGCAGCCGCGTTTCCTGCGGCCGGTCAATTTCCCCTCCGGAACGCCCGGCCGCGGCGCCAATCTCTTCGTCGCCCGCAATGGCGCGCGCGTCCTCGTCGTCAATGTCATGGGCCGCGTCTTCATGGATGCGCTCGACGATCCCTTCGCGGCGCTCGAACGCGAGATCTCGGCCTGTCCCCTCGGCGAGCAGGCCGATGCGATCGTCGTCGATTTCCATGCCGAGGCGACGAGTGAGAAGCAGGCCGCGGCGCATTATCTCGATGGCCGCGTCACCCTCGTCGTCGGCACGCACACGCATGTGCCGACCGCCGATCACCGCATCCTGCCGGGCGGCACCGCCTACCAGTCCGATGCCGGCATGTGCGGCGACTATGATTCCGTGCTCGGCATGGACAAGGAGGAGCCGGTGCGGCGCTTCCTGACCAAGATTCCCTCGGCGCGCTTCTCGCCCGCCTCTGGCAGCGGCACGCTCTGCGGGCTCGCGGTCGAGATCGACGAGAGCAGCGGGCTGGCGCTCGCCGTCGCGCCGGTCTCGATCGGCGGCGCGCTGGAGCAGCGGTTGCCGCCCTTCTGGGGTTGACGGCGCGCGTCGTCCGTGATGGGAGAGGCGCCCGCCGAAATGACATTGTCCGATGCCGGCCTCGCCGGCATGCTGCGCCGCGCTCGGCGTTGCTGAACAGGAGTTTTCGCCATGGCCCGCTCGGCCCTTCTCAACGTGATGGTCGGTGCCGCGACCAAGGCCGGGCGCGCGCTGGCGCGCGATTTCGGCGAGGTGGAGCAACTGCAGGTCTCGGTGAAGGGGCCGGGCGACTTCGTCTCGGCCGCCGACAAGAAGGCCGAGCGGACGATCGTCGAGGAGCTCTCCAAGGCCCGCCCCGGCTACGGTTTCCTCGCCGAGGAGTCGCCGGCCGTCGAAGGCAGCGACCGCTCGCATCGCTGGATCATCGACCCGCTCGACGGCACCACCAATTTCCTGCACGGCATCCCGATCTTCGCGATCTCCATCGCGCTGGAACGCGACGGCCAGATCGTCGCCGGCGTGATCTTCAACCCGGTCATGGACGAACTCTATGTCGCCGAGCGCGGTGGCGGCGCCTTCATGAACGAGCGTCGCCTGCGCGTCGCGCAGCGCTCGGCGCTGCCGGACTGCGTGATCGCGACCGGGATTCCGCATCTCGGCAAGCCCGGCCACGCCGCCTATGTGAAGAAGCTCGCCGCCGTCATGATGGAGACGTCGGGCGTGCGCCGGGCCGGCGCCGCGGCGCTCGATCTCGCCTGGGTCGCCTCCGGCCGCTATGACGGCTTCTGGGAGGACGGCCTCAAGCCCTGGGACATCGCGGCCGGCATGCTGCTCGTCCGTGAGGCCGGCGGCTTCGTCTCCGACCTATCCGGCGGCGATCGCATGCTCGAGACCGGCGATATCTGCGCCGGAAACGAGGCCGTGCAGCGCCGCCTTCTCGCGACGCTCGCCAAGGCCTGACACGGGCCGGGCGGGGCCGCGTCCCGTTTTCGCCACAAGCCTGTGCCGGTCTAGCCGGCGAGGACAAGAAGCCGAGGAAGCGCCGGTCAGCATGGCCCCATCGAAACCTCGCGGCGGAGCGCCGAAGGACAAGCGCGGCAAGAAGAAGCCGGAGCCGATCGAGCCGCCTTTCGCAAGGCTTTGCCTGATCACGCCGCCGGCCTTCGATCCTGCCGCATTCGCGCCCCTGCTCGACGCCGCGCTCCGGGCAGGCGAGGTGACGTCGCTGATCATCGCCGCCGAGGGGCTGGAGCCTCAAGCGCGGCAGGCGGCGGCCGAGAAGCTGGTGCCGATCGCGCAGGCGAACGGCACGGCCGCGATCGTCACCGACGGCGCGCTGCTCGAGCGCTGCGGCGCCGACGGCCTGCATGTCGATACCGGACTTGCCGATCTTCGCCGCGCCGTCGACGCGCTGCGGCCGGACCGCATCGTCGGTGGCGGCGGCATCCACAGCCGCCACGACGCCATGCTGCTCGCCGAGACCGAATGCGACTATCTCTTCTTCGGCCGCTTCGACGGCGACGCCGGCCCGGCCATTCATGACAAGACGCTCGACCTCGCCGCCTGGTGGAGCGCGCTGTTCGAGATTCCGGCCATCGTGATGGGCGGCAGCGACCTCGCCTCGATCGCTGAGGCCGCCGCGGCGCGGGTCGAGTTCATCGCGCTGCGTTCGGCGATCTGGTCACATCCGGACGGCGCGGCCGCGGCCGTCGAGACCGCGCACCGGCTGGTGCTCGCCGCGCAGGCGGAGACGATGTCGTGAGCCGCCGTCTTCCGGCCGGGCTCGCCTTCTGCGCCGCGCTGCTCGCGGCGATGCCGGCTGTCGCGGCCAGCGCACCGAAGCCGGCGCCGAAGCCGGATGTCTCGGCGACGGAAGCCAAGCCGGCCGATCCCCAGGCCGAGAAATTCCAGCCGCCGCCCGATCCGCTGCTCGGGGTGCCGCCGCCGGATGCGGGTCTGCTGCCGACGCCGGGCGACTTCCTGCGCTCCGGTCGCGGTCTCGATGTCGATGTCGGCGATCCGGCCTTCGGCGCGTTCCAGCGCGGGCTCTATCTCACCGCCTTCTCGCTGGCGCTGGAGCGAGCGCGGCTCGGCGACCCGGTTTCGCAGACGCTGGTGGCGCGGCTCTATCTCGACGGGCTCGGCATCAAGCAGAGCGACAAGGCCGCCGCGGCCTGGTTCCAGCAGGCGGCGCTGGGCGGCGACCCGGCCGCGCAGTTGCAGCTCGGCCTTCTGTATCTCGACGGGCGAGGCGTCCCGAAGGACAAGGCCAAGGCCGCCGACGCCTTCGAGCAGGCCGCCAAATGGGACGACCGCGCCGCGCTGTATAATCTCGGCCTGCTCTATCTCGAAGGCGAGGTGCGGCCGCGCGATCCGCTGAAGGCGGCGGATTATTTCGGCCGGGCCGCCGCCAAGGGCAGCGCCGACGCGCAATATGCGCTCGGCCAGCTTTATGGCGCCGGCGACGGCGTCGTGCTCGACGACACGATCGCCACGATGTGGCTGGCCAAGGCGGCCGAGGCGGGCCATTCCGACGCCGAGGTCGAATATGCCATCCGCCTCTTCAACGGCATCGGCGTGCCGCGCGACGAGGCGACGGCCGCGACCTGGTTCAGGCGTGCCGCGCTGGCCGGCAGCCCGATCGCCCAGAACCGCTATGCGCGCATGCTCGCGGTCGGCGCCGGTGTCCCGCAGGACCGCCTCGAGGCGGCGAAATGGCATTTTGTGGCGCTGCGATCGGGCGCCAAGGACGAATGGCTCGACGATTTCGTCGCCCGTCTCACCGAGGCCGATAGGAAGAAGGCGGAGTCGGAGGCCGATCACTGGCCGGAAGGACGCGATCCCAAAGCCACCGCCGCGCAGCCGCTCGGCAAGGCCACCGGACCTTCGGCCCCCGTCGCGACCGGGCGCGGCCCGGAGCCGGAGATGCCGGCGCCGGGGCTGAAGCCCAATCCGGGAGCGAAGCCGGCCCGCGCCGCGCCGGACGCTCCGGCGCCCGCCGCGCCGGCGAACTGAGCGCCGCCGGCTTTATTTCGACGGTCCGACTGCCTATAAGCGGCGGTCATTCGCGCGGCTCCGACGGGCCGCTTCTGCAGTCCGGGGATTCCGACGATGGCCGGCCATTCACAATTCAAGAACATCATGCACCGCAAGGGCGCGGCCGACGCCAAGCGCTCGAAGCTGTTCGCCAAGCTCGCCCGCGAGATCACCGTCGCTGCGAAGCTCGGCCTGCCCGACCCGAAGATGAACCCGCGGCTGCGCCTCGCGATCCAGAACGCGCGCGCCGAGAACATGCCGAAGGACAATGTCGACCGCGCCATCAAGAAGGCGCTCGGCAATGACGGCGAGAACTATGACGAGATCCGCTACGAGGGCTACGGTCCGGGCGGCGTCGCCGTCGTCGTCGAGGCACTGACGGACAACCGCAACCGCACGGCCAGCGCGGTTCGCTCCTATTTCACGCGCGCCGGCGGCGCGCTCGGTGAAACGGGCGCCGTCTCCTTCATGTTCGACCATGTCGGCGAGATCACCTACAAGGCCGAGGCGGGAACCGCCGATGCCGTGATGGAAGCGGCGATCATGGCCGGTGCCGACGATGTCGAGAGCTCCGACGAGAACCACGTCATCACCGTGTCCTTCGAGAATTTCGGCGATGTCGCCAAGGCGCTCGAGGAAGCGATCGGCGAGCCGGAATCGGCGAAGGTCGTCTGGCGGCCGCAGAACCTCGTTCCGGTCGACGAGGAGAAGGCGGCTTCGCTGCTGAAGCTCATCGACCAGCTCGACGACGACGACGACGTCCAGGCCGTCTACACCAATTTCGAGGTGTCGGACGAGGTGCTGCAGAAGCTGACCGCCGCCTGATCGGTCGTTACGTTCACCAATCGTTCTTTTCTGGCGGGTCATCCTCGGCTACCACAACGAGGATGGCATCCGTGATTCGCATACTCGGCATCGACCCGGGCCTCAGGCGCACCGGCTGGGGGCTCATCGAGAGCCGCGGCAATGCGCTGTCCTATGTCGCCGCGGGCACGGTTCGCGCCGGCCTCGACGGCGAAATGGCGCAGCGCCTCGTCGAACTGCATGCCGGCCTCACCAAGGTCGTCGGCGCCTTCCAGCCCGACGAGGCGGCCGTCGAGGCGACCTTCGTCAACAAGGACGCGGCGGGAACGCTGAAGCTCGGCCAGGCGCGGGGCATCGCGCTGCTGGTGCCGGCGCTGGCCGGCATTCCGGTCGCCGAGTATTCGCCGAACGCGGTCAAGAAGACGGTCGTCGGCGCCGGGCATGCCGAGAAGGCGCAGATTCGCATGATGGTCGGCGTTCTCCTGCCGAAGGCAGATTTCGATTCCGACGATGCCGCGGACGCGCTCGCGGTCGCCATCTGCCACGCCCATCACCGCGTGTCGCTCGCTCGCATGAAGGCGCTGGCGGGCTAGGTCCCGAGGCCGCGCCTCGCCTTGCGGTTGTTCCGCAATTGTTCTAGCCTCGGTTCGGAATATCAGGACGGACGAACGCCATGCGCGTCAATGCGAACGGGCAGGTGACCCTGCCCAAGGAGCTGCTGGAGCGGGTCGGGATCCGTCCAGGCGAGGAGGTCGAGCTCGGCCATGACGGCAACGTCATCACGCTGCGCAAGATCGAGAGGGGCCCGCCGCGCGAGCTGACGAAGGGCGAGCAGCTCGTTGCGCGCATTGCGGGGACGGCCACGGCCAATCGTGACCTTTCCACGGATGAGATCATGAAGCTGCTGCGTGGCGATGACTGACACGCTCGTCGACACGAATGTGCTGCTGGACGTGCTGGCGAAGGATTCGCAGTGGTTCGCATGGTCCAGCCGCATGCTTGCGGATGCGCTCGATCAGGGCGCTGTGGTGATCAACCAGATCGTCTATGCCGAAGTCGGCTCCGGCTTCCGCGAAAAAGAGGCGCTGGACGAAATCCTGACGGAGCATCCCTTCGTCCGCGAAGATCTGCCTTGGGATGCGGCCTTCGGCGCCGGACAGGTCTATCTCGCCTATCGCCGTCGCGGCGGGGTGCGGACCGCGCCGCTCCCCGATTTCTTCATCGGCGCCCATGCCGCATCGCGCGGCTATCGGCTGCTGACGCGCGACCGCGGCAACTATGCCGTCTATTTCCCCGAGCTCCAGATCATCTCGCCGGAGCGGCCATGATCGGCAAGCTGAAGGGGCTCGTCGATTCCTTCGGCGAGGACTGGGTGATCCTCGATGTCGGCGGCGTCGGCTATCAGGTCCACTGCTCGACGCGCACGTTGCAGACGCTGCCCGCGGTCGGCGAGGCGGCGGTGCTCGCCATCGAAACCTATGTCCGCGAGGACATGATCCGCCTCTACGGCTTTGCCTCCGATGTCGAGCGTGAGTGGTTCCGCCTCCTGATGACCGTGCAGGGCATCGGCGCGAAGGTGGCGCTGGCGATCCTCGGCGTGCTGAAGCCGGGCGACCTCGCCACCGCCATCGCCATGGGCGACAAGGCGCAGGTCGCGCGGGCGCAGGGCGTCGGGCCGAAGGTGGCGGCGCGCGTCGTGGCCGAGCTCAAGGACAAGGCGCCGGCCTATGCCAGCGTCGAACCGGGCGCCATCGCCCTTAACGACGCGGTCGCGGAGAAGCGCGCCCCGCAGCCGGTTGCCGACGCGGTCTCGGCGCTGGTCAATCTCGGCTATGCGCAGGTGCAGGCGGCCTCCGCCGTCGCGGCCGCTTCGCGCAGCGCCGGCGAGGACGCGACGACGCAGCAATTGATCCGCCTCGGCCTCAAGGAACTCGCGCGGTGAGCGCGCCGCCCTTGGCCTGCTTTTTCGTGGAGAGGTCGCCGTGAACGGGGGCGGCGCCGGGCCCGCTTTCGGGGGCGAGCGCACCACGCTCACAGGACGATCCGCGCTCTTCATCCGCATCGTCGCGATCTTCGTGCTCTTCGGCCCTCTGCTGTTCACCCTGGTGGCGATGCTGTCGCTGGCTGTGTTTGTCCAGATGCTCGATCCTGGAAGTCTCGGCGAGGTCGCGACGATCTCGGTCGGCACCGTCGTCATCGCCTATCTCGTCGGCCTGCTGCCCGCGGCGGCGACGGGGATCATCGTCGCCTTGCGCGAGGCGGCTTCCGGACGGTCCGGCCTGCTGCACGCGGCGCTGACGGGCGGGGGCGCGGCAGCGCTCGTCCTGGCGGCGGGCGTGATCAGGCTCGGAATCCGCGCGCTCGTCCGATATCCGGCCGTGCCGGTCTGGCTGATCCTTTCGGCCGCCGCGGCGAGCGGCGTCTGCTGGTGGATCGCGGTCGGGCGGCGGAGACGATCGCAGGCGAAGGTGGCCGCGTGAGCGTGCCGGCACCGCCGGGCCTCGAGCCGGAGCGCCCCACCGCGCGGCGCGATCTGCTGGAAGCGAGCCTCGGCATCGCGGTGTTCCTCATCGGCGGGCCGCTGGTGCTCGGGCTTGTGGTCCTCGTCGGCATCGTCGCCGCCAATCTCGCCGGGGACGCGGTCGATTCGCTCGCCGAGGGACGGCGCTTCGATCCCGCGGCTTCGGTCACAGTGGCGATCGGGCTGACGCTCGTCGTGCTGCGCTTCGGCTGGACCGCGGTCTGGGGCATGCTGATCGGCCCGAGCGCGGTGAGCGGCACAATCATCGCGCTGCGCCGCCTGGTCACCGGTGGCGCGAGTCTCCGCTTCGCGCTCCTGACCGGTCTCGTGGTCGGCATCGCGGCAGATATCGTCGTCGTCGGCTACGGCATCCGCTTCGTCGGCGCGACGCGGATCGGCATCTTCGCCGGCTGGGTCGTCATCGGAAGCCTCGTCGCGACGCTCGCCTGCTGGCGGGCCGCGGCGGCGGGGCGGCGCTACATTGATCGTGGAGCCTGACCGGCCGGTCTGCTACGCACGGGGCGCGGACGCCATGCGCCGCCAGGAGGTTGAATGAGCGAGAGCCGGTTGGTCGGCGCGGCAGCGCGGCCCGATGACGATGACGAGCGCACGCTGCGCCCGAAGGTCCTGGCCGATTTCGTCGGCCAGGCGCAGGCGCGCGCCAATCTCTCGGTGTTCATCGAGGCGGCGCGCGCGCGGAAGGAGGCGCTCGACCACGTTCTCTTCGTCGGACCGCCCGGCCTCGGGAAAACGACGTTGGCGCAGATCGTCGCGCGCGAACTCGGCGTCAATTTCCGCGCGACATCCGGCCCGGTGATCGCCAAGGCCGGCGATCTCGCGGCGCTTCTCACCAATCTCGAAGAGCGCGATGTGCTCTTCATCGACGAGATCCACCGCCTCTCGCCGGCGGTGGAGGAAATCCTCTATCCGGCCATGGAGGACTTCCAGCTCGACCTCATCATCGGCGAGGGGCCGGCGGCGCGCTCGGTGCGCATCGAACTCTCGAAATTCACGCTGGTCGGCGCGACGACGCGGCTCGGCCTCCTGACGACGCCGCTGCGTGACCGGTTCGGCATTCCGGTGCGGCTGCAGTTCTATACCGTGCCCGAGCTCGAACACATCGTCTCGCGCGGCGCGCGGCTGATGGGGATCGGCATGACGGCTGACGGTGCACACGAGATCGCGCGCCGCTCGCGCGGGACCCCGCGCATCGCGAGCCGGCTGCTGCGCCGCGTGCGCGACTTCGCGCTGGTGGAGGGCCCGGGGGAGATCGACCGGGCCGTCGCCGACAAGGCGCTGATCCGCCTCGAGGTCGATGCCATGGGGCTCGACCAGCTCGACAGGCGGTATCTCTCGACCATCGCCGCCTCGTTCGGCGGCGGGCCGGTCGGCATCGAGACGATCGCCGCCGCCATCGCCGAGCCGCGCGACGCGATCGAGGAGATCGTTGAGCCCTATCTCATCCAGCAGGGGCTGGTGCAGCGCACGCCGCGCGGCCGCATCCTGACGCCGCACGCCTTCGCCCATCTCGGTCTCGCCGTGCCGATCGCGCCGTCGGTCGTGCAGATGCCGCTCTTCGAGGAAGACCAATGACGGGCGAGATCGGAACCGCCGAGGGGATGCCCTCGTCCGGACGCCATACCGCCGACGGCCATGTGCTGCCGGTGCGCATCTATTTCGAGGACACGGATTTCTCGGGCGTTGTCTACCACGCCTCCTATATCCGCTTCCTGGAACGGGGCCGCACGGAGTATGTGCGCCTGCTCGGCGTGCATCATTCGGCACTCGATGCCGGCGAGACCGGCGAGCCGCTTGCCTTCGCGGTGCATCGGCTCGAGGTCGAGTTCCGGCGCCCGGCGCGGATCGACGACGTCGTCGAGGTCGTGACGCGGCCGAAGGAGATCCGCGGCGCGCGCATCATCCTGTCGCAGAAGGTCCGCCGGGGCGACGAGCTGCTGGTCGATGCGACGGTGACAGTCGTTCTCGTCAACCGCGCCGGCAGGCCGAGCCGGATCCCGGACGCGCTGGCGGAGCGCTTTGCCGCAGCGCCTCAATAAGGAATTGATTAACCATGCGGGGGGTATAAGGAACGGGCGCGGAAGCGGCTGCAAGCCCTCTTTTCGACAAAATTGAAGGCGAGACAGCGACCGGAAAGGCTCGTCCGGCCCGCCGCTTGCAAGGGCATCGTTCCAGGCGGGGATCTGCTCGAGGGCCGGTCCCGACCTCGCGAGCGCCGAAGGCGCGCGAGGGTCAACCCCGAGAGGTTTGAAGCGAATGAATCCGGCCGACGTGGGCCAGGCCGCGCTTGACGCGCCGAACCTGTCCCTCATCACGCTGTTCCTCCACGCGCATATCGTCGTCAAGTGCGTGATGCTCGGCCTCGCCCTCGCTTCGATCTGGAGCTGGGCGATCATCATCGACAAGGTGCTGCTCTTCGGACGCGTGCGCCGCCAGATCGACCGCTTCGAGAAGGTCTTCTGGTCGGGCCAGTCGCTCGAGGACCTCTATCGCTCGCTGTCCAGCCGCCCGGCTTCGGCCATGGCGGCGTTGTTCGTCGCGGCGATGCGCGAGTGGAAGCGCTCCTTCGAGGCTGGCGCGCGTTCGCCGATCGGCCTGCAGATGCGCATCGATCGGGTGCTCGACGTCACGATCACGCGCGAGAGCGAGCGGCTCGAGAGCCGGCTGCTCTTCCTCGCCACCGTCGGTTCCGCCGGTCCGTTCATCGGTCTCTTCGGCACGGTCTGGGGCATCATGACGTCCTTCCAGGCCATCGCGGCCTCGAAGAACACTTCGCTCGCCGTCGTCGCGCCCGGCATCGCCGAGGCGCTGATGGCGACCGCGCTTGGTCTCATCGCCGCCATTCCCGCCGTCATCGCCTACAACAAGCTGTCGAGCTCCGCCGGCAAGATCACGTCGCGGCTCGAAGGCTTCGCCGACGAATTCTCGGCCATCCTGTCGCGCCAGATCGACGAGAGGGTGTAGAGAATGGCGATGTCGGTCGGCGGATCGGGCGGGGGAGGCGGCCGCAGGGGCGGGCGCCGGCGCCGGCGCTCGACCGCGGTCATGAGCGAGATCAACGTCACGCCGTTCGTCGACGTCATCCTCGTTCTGCTCATCATCTTCATGGTCTCGGCGCCGATGCTCACAGCCGGCGTTCCGATCGACCTGCCCGAGACGCAGGCGAAGGCGCTCTCGGCCGACAAGGACCCGATCTCGATCACCATCGATCCGGCGGGCAAGATCTTCCTGCAGGAAACCGAGGTCACGCTCGACGAGCTCATTCCGAAGCTGAAGGCGATCGCCACCACGGGCTATGACGAGCGCATCTTCGTGCGCGGCGACAAGAGCAGCAATTACGGCGCCATCATGCAGGTCATGGGCGCCATCTCCGGTGCCGGCTATCGCAACATCGGTCTGGTCACGATCAGCACCGACGGCGGATGATTTCCGCATGCGCACCGGGCTCATCACCTCCGTTCTGGCCCATCTGCTCCTGCTCGTCTGGGGCCTGTTCGGCCTGCCCGATACGAAGCCGTTCGACGCCAGCACCGTCGAGGCGCTGCCGGTCGAGCTGGTGCCGATCGCCGATGTGACGAGCCTGCAGAAGGGCAAGAAGACGGCAGAGGTGAAGCCGACGCCCTCGCCCGAGAAATCCGAGAAGCAGCAGACGCCGAAGCCGACGCCGGCGCCGCCGAAGCCGACGCCGCCGGCGACCCCGCCGCCGCCCAAGGCCGAACCGACACCGCCGCCGCCGAAGCCGGCCGAGCAGCCGCCCGCGCCGACGCCGCCGGCCGAACAGGCGCCGCCGCCGGAGCCGCCCAAGGAAACGCCGCCTCCGCCGAAGCAGGAGCCGGCCCCGGTGAAGCCGGCCGAGCCGGAAAAGGTCGCCGAGGCACCCCCGCCGCCGCCGGCCCCGAAGCCGCGCGTCAAGCCGGCGCCGCCGAAGCCTGAACAGACCGCGGCCGTCCAGAAGCCGCAGACGCCGACCCAGAACGCCACGGATTCGAAGTTCGATCCCGACCGCATCTCGGCACTGCTCGACCGGCAGAAGCCGGCGGGCGGGGCCGAGGCCAACCAGAACCCGGAGAGCTTCGGCGCCGCGGAGGCCCGCAACCCGACGGCTATGATGACGCAGAGCGAGCTCGACGCGCTGCGCGCGCAGGTTCAACGCTGCTGGCAGTTGCCGGTTGGCTGGACCGATCCGCGCGAGGTGACGGTGACGATCCGCTTCAAGCTCAACCAGGACGGTACCGTCAACGGGACGCCGAGCGTCGAGCAGTATCCGGCGAGCAATTACGGGACGGTCGCGGCGGAAGGCGCGGTACGCGCCATCCTGCAGTGCGGCCCCTATCAGCTTCCGGCTGAGAAATACGACCAGTGGAGCGAAGTGCAGATGCGCTTCAGTCCGCAGCTTTGACAGTCATCGTCACCTCGCCGCCGTTATTCGGGCCGATGATCGGCCGATCGACGGGGGCATCGCGGCGATACGTTCGGATCGAGGGAATTTCAACATGACGGTACACGCAGCTGAGGGTCGGGCCGGTGGGCTGCGCCTGACCCGCCGCGCGGCGCTCGCCTCGCTTCCCATCGGCGCGGCAACGCTCGCCGCCGGGCTTCTGGCGAGCGGTCCGGCCGCGGCGCTGGTCAGCCTGGACGTGACGCAGGGCAATGTGGCGCCGCTGCCGATCGCGATCCCGAACTTCATCGGCGGCAGCGAGGCGGATGCGCAGCTCGCGGCCGACATCTCAGGCGTCGTCGCCGCCGACCTGAAGCGCTCCGGGCTGTTCCAGCCGCTGGATCCGGCGTCCTTCATCGAGAAGATCACGCGCGCCGACCAGGTACCGCGCTTCCAGGACTGGACAGTGATCAACGCGCAGGCGCTCGTCACCGGCGGCGTCACGCGGCAGGCCGACGGCCGCCTCAAGGCGGAGTTCCGTCTCTGGGACATCTATGCGGGCCAGCAGATGGCCGGCCAGCAGTTCTTCACCAGCCCCGACAACTGGCGTCGCGTCGCCCACATCATCGCCGACGCGATCTATGAGCGGCTCACCGGCGACACCGGCTATTTCGACACCCGCATCGTCTATGTCGACGAGAGCGGCCCGAAGGACAGGCGCGTCAAGCGCCTCGCGATCATGGACCAGGACGGCGCCAATGGCCGCTTCCTGACGCGTGGCAACGATCTCGTGCTGACGCCGCGCTTCAATCCGTCGTCGCAGGAAATCGTCTACATGTCCTATGGGCAGGACCAGCCGAGGGTCTATCTGCTCAATATCGAGACCGGGCAGCGTGAGCTGGTCGGCAATTTCCCGGGCATGACCTTCGCGCCGCGCTTCTCGCCCGATGGGCAGAAGATCGTCATGAGCCTGGAGGACCAGGGCAACGCCAACATCTATGCGATGGACCTGCGCTCGCGGAAGACGACGCGGCTGACCAACTCGGCCTCCATCGACACGAGCCCGTCCTATTCGCCGGATGGTTCGCAGGTCACCTTCACCTCCGATCGCGGCGGCGGCCAGCAGATCTATGTGATGGGCGGCGACGGCTCGAACCCGACGCGCATCTCGTTCGGCCAGGGGTCCTATTCCACGCCCGTCTGGTCGCCACGCGGCGATCTCATCGCCTTCACGCGCCAGTCCGCGAACGGCTTCGCCATCGGCGTCATGAAGCCGGACGGCTCGGGCGAGCGCATCCTCACCGAGGGCTTCCACAACGAGGGCCCGACCTGGGCGCCGAACGGCCGCGTGCTGATGTTCTTCCGCGACATTCCCGGCCCGACCGGCGGCCCGCAGCTCTGGTCGATCGACCTGACCGGCTACAACGAGATGCGCGTGCCGACCGCCAATTTCGCGTCCGATCCGGCCTGGTCGCCGCTGATCGACTGACCGCTGCCGATTTGCGCCGCGGCGAGGGGATCCGCCGCCGCCGGCGCGCGTTCATCAAGAATGCGATGGCGGATCAAGGGCTTTGGATGAACCGCGGCTTGCCGCGATGCAACGGTTAACCCTCGGTCAACCCTGTTCCTGAACCCGCGCTTAACCAAGCGGCTGATAAGAGCGGACAGGTCCGAGCATGGTGGACAAGGAGTTTCTTTGATGATGGATATTCGATCGGTCTCGCACGGGATCAAGCTCGTCGCGTTCCTCGGCCTGGCGCTGATGCTGGCCGCCTGCGCCAACAAGCCGGGTGGCCCTGAAGGCGCCGGCGGCATCGGTTCGGCCACGCCGGGCAGCGCGCAGGACTTCGTCGTCAATGTCGGCGACCGCGTGTTCTTCGATACCGATCAGACCGATGTTTCGGCCCAGGGCCAGGTGACGCTGCAGAAGCAGGCGGCGTGGCTGAAGCGCTATCCGCGCTACCAGGTCACGATCGAGGGTCATGCCGACGAGCGCGGCACGCGCGAATACAACATCGCGCTCGGCGCCCGCCGCGCGACGAATGTGAAGAACTATCTCGTCTCGCTCGGCATCAGCCCGGCGCGCATCCGCACCATCTCCTACGGCAAGGAGCGCCCGGTCGCGGTCTGCAACGACATCTCCTGCTGGTCGCAGAACCGTCGCGCCGTGACGGTGCTCGACAACGCCATGTAATCGCGACGTCCACCAGCGGATCGCGTGAGGCGGCGGCTCCCGGCGACGGGGCCGCCGCTTCGCTTTCGGCCTCACTTTGGCCGAACTCGCGGGGCTAGTTCCGAAGGCGAAGGGCCTGATTTTGCCCACGCGTTTCCGCGCGGCAGCTCCAGAGCGGACTTTGCCGCCGCCCAGCGGATGGACCCATGACGACACGCGCAAGATTGCTGGCCGTGGCGCTCGCCGCGCTGACGCTGCCGACCTTCGGCCCGGGCCTTGGCCCGGCCCCTGCCCATGCGGGGCTGTTTGATCTCTTCAACAAGCGCGAGACACAGGTACAGCCGCCGCAGGATGCCGTGGCGCCGCCGGCCGATGTCGGTGTCGCGCCCGATCCGGGCGTGGCGCCGTTGCGGGCCGCCTCTCCCGCCAGCGAGGCGCAGGCCGCCATGCGCATGGACCGCATGGAGCAGCAGATGCGCCAGATGACGGGCCAGATCGAGGAACTGACCTTCCAGCTCAACCAGCTTCAGGCGCAGATCAGGGCGATGCAGCCGGCCGGCGCGCGGCGGACCGGCTCGGCCGCCCCCGCGGCGCCGCAGCCGGTCGCGGCCGCCCCGCAGGCGCCGCGCACGGCCGCCGATCCCATCGGACAGGCGATCGGCTCGGCGCCGGTCGCTGCCGCCCCAGCGGGCGCGCCGACGGGGCCCGGAGCCCCGCCGCAAAGCCTCGGCGAACTTCCCGCAGGGCCGGGCGGCCAGCCGCTCGACCTCGCGACGCTGGCTGGGCCACCGCCCGGTGCTGGCGCAGCGCCCGCGCCGAGCGGCGACTCGCGCAACGACTACGACGCGGCCTATGACCTCGTCCTCAAGGGCGATTACGACGTCGCCGAGAACTCCTTCCAGCTTTTCCTCGCCAATTATCCAGGCGATCCGCTGGCGCCCGACGCGCAATACTGGATCGGCGAGAGCCTCTATCAGCGCGGCGATTTCCGCGGCGCCGCCGACGCCTTCCTCACCGGCTACCAGCAATATCCGAAGAGCGCCAAGGCGCCCGACATGCTGCTGAAGCTCGGCCTGTCGCTGGTCGGGCTCGGCCAGCGCGACGCGGCCTGCGGCACCTATGCCGAGATCCTCAAGAAATATCCGAAGGCGTCGAACGCGCTTCTCCAGCGCGTGAAGACCGAACAGGCTAGTGCGAGCTGCTGACGGCGGAGGGGCGGGCGCTGCGATCGATCCGGCGCGGCTGTTCGCGCGCTGGAGCGGGGAGGGCGCGCTCGCGCTCGCCGTCTCCGGCGGGGCCGACTCCCTCGCGCTGATGCTGCTCGCCGCGCGCTGGCGCGACGGCGGCGCGGCACCCCGGCTGATCGTCCTCTCGCTCGATCACGGCCTCAGGCCCGAGGCCGCCGCCGAGGTCGCGATGGTCGGGCGGGTTGCCGCCTCGCTCGGACTGCCGTTCAGGGCGCTGGCCGCCGATACATCCCTGCCGCCGTCGGATATCGAGGCGGCTGCGCGCGCCCTGCGCTACCGCCTGCTCGGCGCCGCGGCGCGGGAGGCTGGGGCGAGCGTCCTCATGACCGCGCATCACGCCGACGACCAGGCCGAGACCGTGATGCTGCGGCTCGCGCGCGGATCGGGGATCTACGGGCTCGCGGCGATGGAGCCCGAGACGGAGCGGGACGGGCTGCGCATCGCACGGCCGCTGCTCGTGCTCCGCCATGCCGATCTCGCCGCCATGGTCTCGCGGGCCGGTCTCGAGCCCGTTGCCGACCCGCACAACGAGGATGGCCGCTTCGCCCGCGCCCGTATGCGCGCGCTGATGCCGCGCCTCGCTGCCGAGGGGCTGGACACGCCCCGCCTCGTCGCCACGGCCGCGCGGTTCCGCTCCGCCGCCCTGGCCATCGACGCCTATGTCGAGCGCCTGTTCGCCACCGCTGCGGTCATCGACGAAGCAGGTGGCGTGCGGCTGGACGTCGCGGCGGCGCTGGCAGAGCCGGAGGAGACGCTGCTGCGCGCGGTGTCGCGCATCCTGCGCGCCGTCGGCGGAAGCACCTATCCACCGCGACTCAGCGGCATCGGCGCTCTGGTGGCGGCGATGGCAAATGACGGCGAGCCGCTGAAGCGCACCGTTGCCGGCGTCGTCGTCGACCGTCGCAAGGGGCTCTTCCGCTTCCAGCGCGAGGCGGGCCGCGACGGGCTGCCGGAAATGGCGGTCGCCGGCGGCTTCGACGCCGTCTGGGACGGGCGTTTCGCCGTCACGATCGCCGGCGCGCCGCCCGGCGCCCGGCTTGGGGCGCTCGGCGTGGACGGACGCCGCGCCGTCCGCGGCTGTATCGTCGATGCGCTGCCGCTCGCGCTCGCGGCGACTCCGGCGCTGATCGGACCCGAAGGCATCATCGCCGCCCCGCTCGCGGGGGTGGCGCCACCCGACGGAATTTCCTTCACCACACGCTCCATCGTGAAGGATCGACTGCTTGATCGGAGCCGAAGCGATGATCTATGACCGGCCGCCTCAACCATTCGGGCATTTATTGCCGGGGCCGGACGCGGCCTCGTCTTGGCTTCATCGGCCCGTCCACCTATCTTAGCCGATGACGAGCGGCGCGGCAGCGCGGCTCACCGCCCTTGAAGGGATTTCTATGAACGCGAATTTTCGCAATTTCGCAGTCTGGGTCATCATCGGCCTGCTGTTGATCGCGCTGTTCAATCTCTTTCAGAATCCGGGTCCGCGCGCGGCCGGGCAGGACATCGCCTATTCGCAGTTCCTGACCGACGTCGATTCCGGCCGTGTGAAGAGTGTCGTGATCTCCGGCCAGCAGATCAGCGGTTCCTACACCGACAACGCGCCGTTCCAGACCTTTGCGCCCCAGCAGGATTCCGACCTCGTGAAGCGCCTCGAGGCGAAGAGCGTCGCGATCTCGGCCAAGCCGCCGTCCGAGGCCGGCACTTCGCTGATCGGCGTGCTGATCTCCTGGTTCCCGATGTTCCTGATCCTCGCGGTCTGGATCTTCTTCATGCGCCAGATGCAGGGCGGGGCCGGCGGCAAGGCGATGGGCTTCGGCAAGTCCAAGGCAAAGCTGCTGACCGAGGCGCATGGCCGCGTCACCTTCGACGATGTCGCGGGTGTCGACGAGGCCAAGGAAGACCTTCAGGAGATCGTCGAATTCCTGCGCGATCCGCAGAAGTACCAGCGCCTCGGCGGCCGCATTCCGCGCGGCGTGCTGCTGGTCGGCCCGCCCGGCACCGGCAAGACGCTGACCGCCCGCGCCGTCGCCGGCGAGGCCAATGTGCCGTTCTTCACCATCTCGGGTTCGGACTTCGTCGAGATGTTCGTCGGCGTCGGCGCCAGCCGCGTGCGCGACATGTTCGAGCAGGCGAAGAAGAACGCGCCGTGCATCATCTTCATCGACGAAATCGACGCCGTCGGCCGCCATCGCGGTGCCGGCCTCGGTGGCGGCAATGACGAGCGCGAGCAGACGCTGAACCAGCTGCTCGTCGAGATGGACGGCTTCGAGCAGAACGAAGGCATCATCATCATCGCCGCGACCAACCGGCCCGACGTGCTGGACCCGGCGCTGCTGCGTCCCGGCCGCTTCGACCGTCAGGTCATCATCCCGAACCCGGACGTCGTCGGCCGCGAGCGCATCCTGAAGGTGCACGCCCGCAAGGTGCCGATGGCCCCCGATGTCGACCTGAAGACGCTCGCCCGCGGCACGCCCGGCTTCTCCGGCGCCGACCTGATGAACCTCGTCAACGAGGCGGCCCTGATGGCTGCCCGCCGCAACAAGCGCATGGTGACCATGCGCGAGTTCGAGGATTCGAAGGACAAGGTGATGATGGGCGCCGAGCGTCGCTCGCTGGTCATGACCGAGGACGAGAAGCGGCTGACCGCCTATCACGAGGCCGGCCACGCCATCGTCGCGCTGAACGTTCCGGCTACCGATCCGGTGCACAAGGCGACGATCATCCCGCGCGGCCGTGCCCTCGGCATGGTCATGCAGCTTCCCGAGCGCGACAAGCTCTCGATGAGCTACGAGCAGATGACCTCGCGCCTCGCCATCATGATGGGTGGCCGCATCGCCGAGGAGATCACCTTCGGCAAGGACAAGGTGACCTCCGGCGCCGCGTCGGACATCGAGCAGGCGACCCGTCTCGCTCGTGCGATGGTGACCCGCTGGGGCTTCTCGGAGGAACTCGGCACCGTCGCCTATGGCGAGAACCAGGAGGAAGTGTTCCTCGGTCATTCGGTCTCCCGCACGCAGAACGTCTCCGAGGAGACGGCGCGCAAGATCGACGCCGAGGTGCGCCGCCTGGTGGAGACCGGCCTCGACGACGCCCGCCGCATCCTTTCGGAGAAGCATGCCGATCTCGAGACGCTGGCACAGGGCCTGCTCGAGTTCGAGTCGCTGACCGGCGAGGAAATCCGCGGGCTGCTCGCCGGCAAGCCGCCGGTGCGCGATACGGGCGATGACGTTCCGCCCTCGCGTCCCTCGGTCGTTCCGACGACACGCGGACCTCGTCCGAAGGACAGCGGCGGTCTCGAGCCGCAGCCGCAGGCCTGATCCAAGGTCTTTCGCAGAATTCAGGGGGCGGCCTTCGGGCCGCCCTTTTTCATTGCGAGGTCTGCCAGGGGCGATTGTTGCGGTCGCTCATGAATTTTGAACCCTCTTGGCCTAGGTTACGGACTATGAACATCCGCGCGCGACAAGACGGATCATTGTGATGGCCAGGAAACTCTTCGGAACCGACGGCATCCGCGGCAAGGCGAACACCTTTCCGATCACGCCGCAGATGGCACTGCAGGTCGGCATCGCCACCGGCATCGCCTTCCGCAACGGCAAGCATCGGCACCGGGTCGTCATCGGCAAGGATACTCGGCTGTCCGGCTACATGATCGAGCCGGCGCTCACCGCCGGCTTCACGGCCGCCGGGATGGACGTCTTCCTGCTCGGGCCGATGCCGACGCCGGCCGTCGCCATGCTGACGCGCTCGATGCGCGCCGATCTCGGCGTGATGATCTCCGCCTCGCACAATCCCTTCGAGGACAACGGCATCAAGCTGTTCGGTCCCGACGGGTACAAGCTCTCCGACGAGGCCGAGGCGCGGATCGAGGCACTGATCGAGGAGGACCTTTCCGACCGGCTGGCCGGACCTTCGGATCTCGGCCGCGCCAGACGGATCGACGGCATGCGCGACCGCTATATCGAATTCGCCAAGCGGACCATGCCGAAGGCATATGACCTGACGGGCCTCAGGATCGTCATCGACTGCGCCAACGGCGCCGCCTATCGCGTGGCGCCCGAGGCGCTATGGGAGCTCGGTGCCGAGGTGATCGCCATCGGCACGGATCCCGACGGCTACAACATCAACCGCGACGTTGGCTCGACGGCGCCGGCCGCCCTGCGCGCCAAGGTGCACGAGGTCCGCGCCGATATCGGCATCGCGCTCGATGGCGACGCCGACCGCGTGATCATCGTCGACGAGCGCGGCGAGGTCGTCGACGGCGACCAGTTGATGGCGGTCGTCGCCGCGTCCTGGGCCGAGGCGGGGCGGCTGTCGAAGCCCGGCATCGTCGCGACCATCATGTCCAATCTCGGCCTCGAGCGGTATCTCGGCGGCCTCGGCCTGTCGCTCGACCGCACCAAGGTCGGTGACCGCTATGTCGTCGAGCGCATGCGCTCGGGCGGCTTCAATGTCGGCGGCGAGCAGTCGGGCCATCTCATCCTCTCGGACTTCTCGACGACCGGCGACGGCCTCGTCTCCGCCTTGCAGATCCTCGCGGTGGTACGCCAGACCGGCAAGCCGGTCAGCGAGGTGTGCCGCCGCTTCGATCCTGTGCCTCAGATCCTCAAGAATGTCCGCTTCGGCGGCGGCAAGCCGCTCGACACCGCGAGCGTCAAGGCGGCGATCGCCGAGGGCGAGGCGCGCCTCAACGGCTCCGGCCGGCTCGTCATCCGCCCCTCCGGCACCGAGCCGCTGATCCGTGTCATGGCGGAAGGCGACGATGAACGCGTCGTCGAGGCCGTGGTCGACGATATCTGCGTCGCGCTGAAGCAGGTCGCGGCCTAAGCGGAGCGCGAGTGAGGCTCAGTCTCTGGTATCGGCATGGGCGAGAATATTGACCAGCCGCCCGAAAGGGTCGCGCACATAGAGCCGGCGCACGCCCCAGCGTTCGCTGACAGGGCCATACTCGATCGGGATGCCGGCCGCCGACAGGGCGCCGAGAACGGCGTCGAGATCGTCGACCTCGATCGAGAGGTCGGGGACCGGTGTTCCGGAGCCGCCTTCCTCTGCGAAACTCACCTCCGGTCGTGATGAGCCGGCGCCCGCAAAAGTGACGATCCAGCCATGGTCCATGACGATCTCCATCCCGAGGATGTCGCCATAGAAGGCCATCGCCTCAGAGGGGCGCACGGGTCCGATATTGGCGACGATCCGCTTGACGGTCATGCCTCTCTCCACGTTCGGTACCGCAGGAACAGCCGTGCTCCGCGGGACTGATGCAACGTCGAATGCGCAACGGCTCCGGAAGGTTCAAAAGCTCGGCGGCGTGCAGGCCGAGACGAGCTCGAGTTCGCCCTCGCCGATATTGCGGAAGGCATGCGGCTTGCGGCTGTCGAAGAAATAGGCGTCGCCCGGGCCGAGTTCGTAGCGGGCGCCGGCGACTTCGAGCAGCATGCGGCCGCGGATGACGAGGCCGGCTTCCTCGCCCTGATGGGAAAGCATCGCCTTGCCGCTTTCGGCGCCCGGCCGATAGCGCTCGTGGATCATCTGCAGCGAGCGTCCCTCGAGATTGGCGCCGACCTGGCGGAACGAGATCGGGCCGCCGGCGATCTCCTTCAGGTCCTCGGCGCGGAAGACCACCTGCTCGCGCTCGGCCTCGGGATCGGCGAAGAACTCGGCGAGGCCGATCGGGATTCCGGTGAGGATCTGACGGAGCCCCGAGACCGACGGGCTGATGCGGTTCGCCTCCACCATCGAGACCGTGGCGTTGGAAACGCCGGCGCGCTTGGCGAGCGCCCGCTGCGACAGCCCCTCGCGCAGGCGCAGCGCCCGCAGTCGCGCGCCGACGTCGATTTCGAAATGCGAGGCGTTCATGTGTTCAAGATATAGAACAGTCTTAACGCCCGCAACGAATTGACCACCCTCGGGGGCGGGAATACGTTCAGGAAAATGACCGGTCTCGCCTTCGCAGACCGTCGCTCCGGAGACCCTTCCATCATGACCGCCCCGCTTCGTCCGAACAATCTCGAAGCCTTCTGGATGCCGTTCACGGCCAACCGGCAGTTCAAGCAGGCGCCGCGCCTGCTCGTCGGCGCGAAGGGCATGTATTACACCGACGCCGACGGTCGCGAGATCCTGGACGGCACCGCCGGCCTCTGGTGCGTCAACGCCGGTCATGCGCGGGAGAAGATCGTCGAGGCGGTCTCGAGCCAGGTCGCCGAGCTCGACTATGCGCCGGCCTTCCAGATGGGCCATCCGAAGGCGTTCGAGCTGGCCTCGCGCCTCGCCAACATGATGCCTTCGCCGCTCGACCATGTGTTCTTCACCAATTCGGGCTCGGAATCGGTCGACACGGCGCTGAAGATCGCGCTCGCCTATCACCGGGCACGCGGCAAGGGCACGAAGTTCCGCCTTCTGGGACGCGAGCGCGGCTATCACGGCGTCGGCTTCGGCGGCATCTCGGTCGGCGGCATTTCCGGCAACCGCAAGACCTTCGGCACGCTGCTGACCGGCGTCGACCATATCCGCCACACGCACGATCTCGCCCGCAACGCCTTCTCGCGCGGCGAGCCGGAATATGGCGCCGAGTTCGCCGACGATCTGGAGAAGGTCATCGCGCTGCATGACGCGTCGAACATCGCGGCGCTGATCGTCGAGCCCGTCGCCGGATCCACCGGCGTCCTCATCCCGCCGAAGGGCTATCTGAAGCGGCTGCGCGAGATCTGCGACAAGCACGACATCCTGCTGATCTTCGACGAGGTCATCACCGGCTTCGGCCGCCTCGGCACGCCGTTTGCCGTCGACCATTTCGACGTCATCCCGGACATGGTCTGCACGGCCAAGGGCATCACCTCGGGCGTCATCCCGATGGGCGCCGTCTTCGCCTCGAAAAAGATCTACGACGCCTTCATGGACGCGCCCGAGAACACGATCGAGCTGTTCCACGGCTACACCTATTCGGCGCATCCGGTCGCCTGCGCCGCCGCGCTCGCCACGCTCGACGTTTATGCCGAAGAGGGGCTGCTGACCCGCGCCGCCGAGCTCGCCTCCTACTGGGAGGATGCGCTGCACGGCATGAAGGGCCTGCCGCATGTCATCGACATCCGCAATCTCGGCCTCGTCGGCGCCATCGAGCTGGAGCCGATCGCCGGCGCGCCGACCAAGCGCGCCTTCTCGGCCTTCCTCAAGGCCTTCGAGCGGAACCTGATGATCCGCACCACCGGCGACATCATCGCGCTCTCGCCGCCGCTCATCATCGAGAAGGCCGAGATCGACCGCATCTTCGAGACGCTCGCAGGCGTGCTCCGGGACATCGACTGAGATCAGGATCGGGAGGACGCCATGCAGGTGATCGACAATCTCGTCGGCGGCAAGAAGCAGCGCTCGGCTTCGACGCGCAATGCGCCAGTGTTCAACCCCGCCACCGGCGAGCAGACGGCGGAACTGCCGCTCTCGACGGCGGTCGAGCTCGACGCAGCGGTCGCGGTCGCCAAGGCGGCGCAGGTCGCCTGGGGCGACACGCCGCCGCTGAAGCGGGCGCGCGTCATGTTCCGCTTCAAGGACCTGCTGGAGCAGAACGCCGACCGCATCGCGCGCGCCATCTCGGCCGAGCACGGCAAGACGCATGACGACGCGCTCGGCGAGGTCCAGCGTGGGCTCGAGGTCGTCGAGTTCGCCTGCGGCATCCCGCATCTTCTCAAGGGCGAGTATTCGAAGAATGTCGGCCCGGCGATCGACAGCTATTCCGATCGCCAGCCGCTCGGCGTCGTCGCCGGCATCACGCCGTTCAACTTCCCCTGCATGGTGCCGCTCTGGATGTATCCGGTGGCGATCGCCTGCGGCAACGCCTTCATCCTGAAGCCGTCCGAGAAGGATCCCGGCGCCGCGATGCTGGTCGCCGAACTGCTGCACGAGGCGGGCCTGCCCGCGGGCCTCCTCAATGTCGTGCATGGCGACAAGGAGATCGTCGACGCGATCCTCGCCCATCCCGATATCAAGGCGGTGAGCTTCGTCGGCTCGACGCCGATCGCCTCCTATGTCTATGCGACGGGCACCGCCAACGGGAAGCGAGTCCAGGCGCTGGGCGGCGCGAAGAACCACATGGTCATCATGCCCGACGCCGACATGGACAAGGCGGCGGACGCGCTGATGGGCGCCGGCTACGGCTCGGCCGGCGAGCGCTGCATGGCGGTCTCGGTCGCGGTGCCGATCGGCGAGAAGACGGCGGATTCGCTGATCGAGGCGCTGGCGCCGCGCGTCCGCGCGTTGAAGATCGGCCCGGCGACGGACCGCGAGGCCGAGATGGGGCCGCTCGTCACCAAGCAGCATCTCGACAAGGTCTCGGGCTATATCGACAAGGGCGTCGCCGAGGGCGCGAAGCTCGTCGTCGACGGCCGCGGCTTCAAGCTGCAGGGCTACGAGGGCGGCTACTTCATCGGTGGCACGCTTTTTGATCATGTGGACAAGGAAATGACGATCTACCGCGAGGAGATCTTCGGTCCTGTCCTCTCGGTGCTGCGCGCCGGGTCCTATGACGAGGCAGTCAGGCTGATCAATGCCCATGAATTCGGCAACGGCACCGCGATCTTTACCCGCGACGGCGACGCCGCGCGTTCCTTCGCGGACAAGATCGAGGCCGGCATGGTCGGCATCAACGTGCCGATCCCGGTCCCGGTCGCCTATCATTCCTTCGGCGGCTGGAAGCGGTCGATCTTCGGCGACCACGCCATCTACGGGCCCGAGGGCGTGCGCTTCTATACGCGCATCAAGACGATCACCAGCCGCTGGCCGGACGGCATCAAGTCGGGCGCGGTGTTCAACTTCCCGACGATGTGAGGGCTAGCCGACCTTTCACCACCTGTCGGCCTCGGGCTTCGCCCCGGGGCTCCGGTCTTTCCCTGCCGCAGATGGGAGACCGGATTGCCGGGGCGCTCCCGGCAGTGACACAGTGCCCTTACCGATCGAAGGACTGAAGACGATGACCGCCCCCACCGACAATCTCCGCATCAATGGCGAGCGCCTCTGGGACAGCCTGATGGAGATGGCGAAGATCGGGCCGGGGGTGAGAGGCGGCAACAACCGCCAGACGCTCACCGACGCCGATGCCGAGGGGCGGGCGCTGTTCCAGTCCTGGTGCGAAGCGGCCGGGATGACGATGGGCGTCGACAGGATGGGGACCATGTTCGCAACGCGTCCCGGCACCGATCCCGACGCGCTGCCCGTCTATGTCGGCTCGCATCTCGACACGCAGCCGACCGGCGGCAAGTTCGACGGCGTGCTCGGCGTGCTCGGCGCGCTGGAACTGGTGCGCACGCTCAACGATCTCGGCGTCCGCACGAAGCATCCGATCGTCGTCACCAACTGGGCCAACGAGGAAGGCGCCCGCTTCGCCCCGGCGATGCTGGCCTCCGGCGTCTTCGCCGGGCAGCTGACGCTCGACTATGCCTATGGCCGCAAGGATCCCGAGGGCAAGACCTATGGCGAGGAGCTGAAGCGCATCGGTTGGCTCGGCGACGAAGAGGTCGGCGCGCGCAAGATGCACGCCTATTTCGAGTATCACATCGAGCAGGGCCCGATCCTCGAGGCTGAACAGAAGTCGATCGGTGTCGTCACGCACTGCCAGGGCCTGTGGTGGCTGGAGGTGACGCTGACCGGCAAGGAGGCGCATACCGGTTCGACGCCGATGGCCATGCGGGTCAATGCCGGCCTCGCCATGGCGCGCATCATCGAGCGCGTCCAGGCGATCGCGATGGAGAACCAGCCGGGCGCCGTCGGCGGCGTCGGGCAGGTGTACTTCTCGCCCAATTCGCGCAACGTCCTGCCCGGCAAGGTCGTGTTCACGATCGATATCCGCAGTCCCGACCGCGAGAAGCTGGACGGCATGCGCGCCGTGATCGAGGCCGAGGCGCCGCTGATCGCCGCCGAACTCGGCGTCGGCTGCTCGATCGAGCCGGTCGGCCATTTCGATCCAGTCACATTCGATCCTGCGCTGGTCGGCCGTGTGCGCTCGGCGGCCGAGCGGCTCGGCTACAGCCACATGGACATCATCTCCGGCGCCGGACACGATGCCTGCTGGGCGGCGAAGGTCGCGCCCGCGACGATGGTCATGTGCCCCTGCGTGGACGGGCTTTCACACAACGAGGACGAGGCCATCACGCCCGAATGGGCGGCGGCCGGCGCGGACGTGCTGCTGCATGCCGTGCTGGAGACGGCAGAGATCGTCGGCTGAACGCGAGCGGAACAGAGAGAACGAGGGATCATCATGTCGACGGTCATCAAGGGCGGCACCATCGTCGCAGCGGATCGCACCTACGAGGCGGACATCCTCATTGAGGGCGAGACGATCAAGGCGATCGGCGAGGGGCTTTCCGGCGACACGGTGCTGGATGCGGGCGGCGCCTATGTGATGCCGGGCGGAATCGACCCGCACACCCATCTCGAAATGCCCTTCATGGGCACCACGACGGCGGAGACCTGGGAGAGCGGGACCTTCGCCGGGCTCTCGGGCGGCACGACCATGGTCGTCGACTTCGTCATTCCCGGCGCCGACGGCATGGTGGCGGCGCTCGACGAATGGTCGGAGCGGGCCGCGCGCCAGGCCTCGGGCGACTATTCCTTCCATGTCGCGATCACCGGCTGGTCGGAGAAGCATTTCGACGAAATGGCGACCGTGGTGTCGCGCGGCGTCAACACCTTCAAGCATTTCATGGCCTACAAGGGTGCGCTGATGGTGAACGACGACGAGATGTTCGCCTCGTTCCAGCGCTGCGCCGCCCTTGGCGCGCTGCCGCTCGTCCATGCCGAGAACGGCGACATCGTCGCGGCGCTTCAGCAGAAATATATGGCCGAGGGCAAGACGGGGCCGGAGAGCCACGCCTATTCCCGCCCGCCCGAGGTGGAAGGCGAGGCCACGAATCGCGCGATCATGATCGCCGATGCCGCCGGCGTGCCGGTCTATATCGTGCACACCTCCTGCGAGCAGGCGCATGAGGCGATCCGCCGGGCGCGGCAGAAGGGGATGCGCGTCTATGGCGAGCCGCTGGTGCAGCATCTCGTCCTCGACGAGCGCGACTATTTCAACCAGAACTGGGAGTATTCGGCGCAGCGCGTGATGTCGCCGCCCTTCCGGGACAAGGTCCATCAGGACAGCCTCTGGGCCGGCCTCGCCGCCGGGTCGCTTCAGGTGGTCGCCACCGACCATGCCGCCTTCACAACCGAGCAGAAGCGCTTCGGCCTCGGCGATTTCCGCAAGATCCCGAACGGCACCGGCGGTCTCGAGGACCGCATGCCCGTGCTCTGGACGCGGGGCGTCGAGACGGGCCGTCTGACGCCGAACGAGTTCGTCGCCGTCACGTCGACCAATATCGCGCAGATCCTCAACATCTATCCGCGCAAGGGCGCCATCATGCCGGGCTCGGACGCCGACCTCGTCGTCTGGGATCCGAAGCTCTCCAAGACGATCTCGGCCGCCAACCAGAAGTCGATCATCGACTACAACGTCTTCGAGGGCGTCGAGGTGCGCGGCCTGCCGCGCTACACGCTGTCGCGCGGCGACGTCGTCTGGTCTGACGGCCAGAACTCGGGTCCGCAGCCGGGCCGCGGCAAGTTCATTTCCCGCAAGCCCTTCCCGGCCGTGAACCGTGCGCTCTCCACCTGGAAGGAACTGACGGCGCCCCGCGCGGTGACCCGTTCGCCCGAACATATGCCGATCGGCGTCTGAGGAACCGCATGCGCGCCGGGGAGGAGCAAGGCGCGAAGGCGGAGGCAGCGGCGGCGATCGAGATCGCCGGCCTGTCCCTCGTCTTCGCCACCAATGACGGGCCGGTCCAGGCCCTCAGCGACATCAATCTCGAGGTGAAGCGCGGCGAGTTCGTCTCCTTCATCGGCCCGTCGGGCTGCGGCAAGACCACGCTGCTGCGCGTCATCGCCGATCTCGAGCAGCCGACGGGCGGCTCCATCACCGTCAACGGCGTGTCGCCCGAGGAGGCCCGGCTCGCGCGGGCCTATGGCTATGTCTTCCAGGCGGCGGCGCTCTATCCCTGGCGCACCATCGCGAAGAACATCGCGTTGCCGCTGGAGATCATGGGCCTCAGCAAGGCGGAGCGCGACAAGCGCATCGCCGACAATCTGGCGTTGGTCGATCTTTCCGGCTTCGAGCGCAAGTTCCCCTGGCAGCTCTCGGGCGGCATGCAGCAGCGCGCCTCGATCGCCCGCGCGCTGGCGGTTGAGCCCGATCTTCTCCTGATGGACGAACCCTTCGGGGCGCTCGACGAGATCGTGCGCGACCATCTCAACGAGAAACTGCTGCGACTTTGGGACCGGACGCAGAAGACGGTCGTCTTCGTCACCCACTCGATCCCCGAGGCGGTGTTCCTCTCAACCAAGATCGTGGTCATGTCGCCGCGACCGGGACGCGTCACCGACATCATCGAATGCGGCTTCCCGCGCGACCGCACGCTCGATATCCGCGAAACGCCGGAATTCCTCGAAGTGGCGGCCCGCGTTCGCGCCGGCCTCAGGGCGGGACATTCCTATGAGGACTGAGGCGGCGATCGCATCGGCGGAAGCGAGGGGCGTCCGCCCCCCCGGCGACGTCGGGGGTCCGCTCATGAGCGCGGCTGCACCCGCCATGCGCGCGCCGCAGAAGCCCGGCGGCAAGCTGGTGCCGGTGCTGACCGTGGCGGCGGCAATCGTCCTCGTCTGGTATGTGGCGGCGGTGTTCATGAACGCCGGACTCGCGCGTGATGCCGCGGCGCGGGCCGACAAGGTGCTGACGGGCACCGAACTCGTCGTCGCCACCTATTCCATGGAGCGCCCGCTGCTGCCGGCGCCGCACCAGATCGTCGCCGAGGTGTGGAAATCGACCGTCGGCACGCCGGTGACATCCAAGAGGAGCCTCGTCTATCACGCCTGGGTGACGCTCTCGGCGACGCTCGCCGGCTTCCTCTCCGGCACGCTGCTCGGCCTCGTCCTCGCCGCGGCGATCGTCCATGTGCCGAGCCTCGACCGCAGCCTGATGCCGTGGATCATCGCCTCGCAGACCGTGCCCATCGTCGCCATCGCGCCGATGATCGTGGTCGTGGGCTACAACCTCATGAACGGACAGATGGGCCTCTCGCCGGACGCCTCGCGCTTCATGGCCAAGGCGCTGATCTCGACCTATCTCTCCTTCTTCCCGGTCGCGGTCGGGCTCGTGAAGGGGCTGCGCTCGCCCGACACGATCCTCGTCGATCTGATGCGGACCTACTCCGCCAATCGCTGGCAAACCTTCTGGAAGCTGCGGTTGCCGGCGGCGCTGCCCTTCCTGTTCGCGTCCATGCAGGTCGCCATCGCCATCAGCCTCGTTGGCGCCATCGTCGGCGAATTGCCGACCGGCGCCTCGGCCGGCATCGGCGCGCGGCTGCTCGCGGGCTCCTATTACGGGCAGACGGTGCAGATCTGGTCGGCGCTCGTCGCCGCCTCGATCCTCGCCGCGCTGCTCGTCTGGATGGTCAATCTCGGCGGCACCGCCGTCGTGAAGCGCATGGGGCTGATGCGATGACCCGTGCGCGTGGCCATATCCAGCCCTGGATCGCGCTCGCCGGGCTGATCGGCATGGCGGTGCTGCCGCTCGACGCCGCCGATCCGTCGCTGCGGCTGACCGGCCTCGGGCTCCCCGGGCTTGCGGTGCTTGCGCTCGTCGCATTGGCGATCGTCGCGGCGATCCGCATGAGCCGGAGCGTCGCCGCTGCTGTCCTGCTGGCGCTCGCGGCGCATGGCGGGGCGGCGCTGGCGATCGATCTTCTGCCGCGTCTCGCCGGCCATGCCGGCAGCGGTTTCTGGATGCTGGTCGGAACATCCTGGCTGCTCGCCTGGGCACTCGTCACCGAACTCACCGAATGGCCGGTCCGCAAGGGGATCGGCGGCTTCCTGCTCTCGCTGGTCATCCCGCTCCTGTTCGGCGCCTGGCTGCTGATCCTCTGGCAGATCGTCGTGGTCGTGTTCCAGGTGCCCTTCGTGCTGATCCCGCCGCCTTCGGCGATTGGCGCGCGCATCGCCTCGTCGCTGCCGATCCTTGCGGCGGACTTCAACCAGACCTTCCTCAAGGCCGTGATCGCCGGCTACGCGATCGGATGCGGCTCGGGCTTCCTCGTCGCGATCCTCGTCGACCGCGTCTCGTTCCTGAAGCGCGGCCTGCTGCCGATCGGCAATCTCGTCTCGGCGCTGCCGATTGTCGGCGTGGCACCGATCATGGTGATGTGGTTCGGCTTCGACTGGCCGTCCAAGGCGGCGGTCGTTGTCGTCTCGACCTTCTTCCCGATGCTCGTCAACACGGTCGTTGGGCTCTCGGCCTCGCAGCCGATCAGCCGCGACCTGATGCGCACCTATGCCGCTTCCTACTGGCAGACGCTGTTCAAGCTGCGCCTCCCGGAAGCACTGCCGTTCATCTTCAACGCACTCAAGATCAATTCGACTCTCGCCCTGATCGCGGCCATAGTTGCCGAATTCTTCGGCACGCCGATCGTGGGCATGGGCTTCCGCATCTCAACCGAAGTCGGGCGCATGAACATCGACATGGTGTGGGCGGAAATCGCGGTGGCGGCGCTGGCCGGCTCCGCGTTCTACGGCGTGGTGGCGCTCATCGAGCGGGCCGCCACTTTCTGGCATCCGTCCTTCCGCACCTAGGGACGGAAACGAAAACCCGACGGAGGGGTCGACAATGAAGAAGTGGATGATCGGCGCGTTGGCGGCAGCCGCCAGCCTGACGATGAGCGCTCCGGCCTTCGCGGCCGATCCGCTGACGCTGCAGCTGAAATGGGTCACGCAGGCACAGTTCGCCGGCTATCTGGTCGCCAAGGAAAAGGGCTTCTACGACGAAGAGAATCTCGACGTCACGATCAAGCCGGGCGGTCCCGACGTCTCGCCCGTGCAGGTGATCGCCGCCGGCGGCGCCGACGTGATCGTCAACTGGATGGCCGATGCGCTCGCCTCGCGCGAGAAGGGCGTCAAGCTCGTGAACATCGCGCAGCCCTTCAAGGGCTCGGGCCTGCTGCTCGTCTGCCGCAAGGACAGCGGCATCGCCTCGCCGGCCGATTTCAAGGGCCACACGCTCGGCGTCTGGTTCTATGGCAACGAATATCCGTTCATGGCCTGGATGAACAAGCTGGGCTACAAGACCGAGGGCGGGCCGGACGGCGTCACCGTTCTGAAGCAGGCCTTCAACGTCGATCCGATCGTCCAGAAGCAGGCCGACTGCATCTCGGCGATGACCTACAACGAATATGGCCAGATCCTCGATGCCGGCCTGAAGCCTGAAGACCTCGTCGTCTTCAACTATCGCGACCAGGGCGTCGGCATGCTGGAGGATGGTCTCTACGTCCTCGAGGACAAGCTCGCCGACCCGGCTTTCGTCGACAAGCTGGCGCGCTTCGTGAAGGCGTCGGAAAAGGGCTGGCAGTATGCCCGCGAGAACCCCGACGAGGCAGCGCAGATCACCGTCGATGCCGACGAGTCCGGCTCGCAGACGCTCGAGCACCAGAAATACATGATCGGCGAGGTGAACAAGCTGACCGCCGGCACGTCCGGCGCCCTCGACCCGGCCGACTACAAGCAGACCGTCGGAACGCTGCTCTCCGCCGGCGGCGTCATCTCCAAGGAGCCGGACGCGGCGGCGACCTCGACGGTCGTCACCGACAAGGCGGGACTGAAGTAAGACTCACGCCCGCATAGAGACTCCGTCGGGCGCCCCTGGGCGCCCGATTGCGTTTTTTGGGGCAGGCCGAGCTCTTCCCGCGTCCGTCATGCCCGGATCTCGCCCCGGGCATCCGCGTATCGCTAGACAGCAGCGATGCGCGCCGAAAGCTGCCGGATGAGCGCGAGCGCATCGGGTGGCGGTTGCCGCTCGATGCGGCGGTAGTCGCGCCCGTCGGGAGTGCGGACGAGCAGCCCCATGTCCACGAGTTCGCGTCGGAGCAGGGCATGATCGCCGAATGAATGGCGATCCGCGAGGAAGCCCTTTACCGCGGCGTCGTCGAGGCTGACACCCGCTGGAAACATGCTCCAGATCGCCCAGAGGGCGAGGATCTGGTGGCTACGCCGCGACGGCCAGCGGATCAGGCGGCCGGCATCGTCGAAATGGCCGAAGACGCGTGCGACGAGAGCCGCGTCTGCCTGTGGTGCCGCGAGCGGCGCTGCGCCGCCAACGGGTGCCTCCGCCGGCGCATGGGCGCGGAGTTGCTGGAAGTTTCGATAGCCGGCCGAGCGGGCGAGCATGTTGAGCAGTTCGACATGGGTCGGCGCACCGTCATGGGTTTCGATCTGCTTTCGCAGCGACTTCGCGAATGTCGAGACATCGCCGACGGGGAGCGCAATGGGAGTTCGGGTCATGACCAATCCTCATTGTGCCGATCCAGAGGGATTGTCGTGGTCACCGTCTTCGACCCGGCACGAGGGCTGGTGTCGTTGTCTTCGATCGCGGCAGGTTTAGCTTCCCCTCGCGGGGACGGTGACGCCTGGGTGAACTGCTGACCCTGACCCGCCTATAATCCGCGCGTCGCGATCCCGCAACTCTAGACGATGTTCTTCTCGATCAGCGGCCGGCCTTCGAGGATGCGCCCATAGCCGAGCGGTGACAGATCGAGGCTTGTGTAGCGGCCGTCGACGGCGAGTTCGGCGAGGCCGCGGCCGACGGCGGGGGCCTGTTGCAGGCCATGGCCGGAGAAGCCGTTCGCGACCAGGACGTTGTCGAAGGTCGGCAGGCGGCCGATGATCGCATTGTGATCGAAGAGGTTCATGTCGTAATGGCCGGCCCAGGCCCGCGCCGGGCGGATCGCCTCGAAGGCCGGCACACGGGCGGCGAGCACCGGCCAGATCACGTCCTCGAAGAGATCCCAGTCGACATCGAAGTCCCGCGCATCGCCCTCCTCATCGCGCGGCGGGGCGGTCCCGGTGAGGAAGAGCTCGCCCTCCGGCCGGCAATAGACGCCTGAGGGGTCGATCAGCATCGGGAAACCGGGCAGGCGGTCGCGGCAGGAAAAGGTGAAGATGCAGCGCTTCCTCGCCGCGACGGGCAGGGGAATGCCAAGCGGCGCGAGAAGATCGCGCGTGCCGGTACCCGCGGCGACGATCACGGTGCCGGCCGTAATCTCGCTGCCATCGGCGAGGCGCACGCCCACAGCCCGGCCGTTCGCGTGGCGGATCGCGGCGACGTCGGCCGACAAGGTCTCGACGCCGAGCGACTTCGCCTTGGCGCGCAGCGCCTGCATCAGTCCGTAGCCGTCGAACCAACCCTCGCCGGTGGCGCCGAAACCGGCTGCGACGATGTCGTCCAGATCCAGGTAGGGGAAGCGCTCGCCGATCTCGTCCGGCGAGAAGAGCGCGATATCCGCCCCGAGCGAGGCCTGCAGCGCGTGGTTCTCCGTGAGGACGGGCAGGCCCGCGGCGGTGGCGAGAAAGAGATAGCCGCCCTCGACGAGGCTGATCGAGGGGCGGTCGGCGCCGACCGCCAGCGTCTCGCCGATCCGCCTCAGGAACTCGATGCCGTAGAGCGAGATCGCGATATTGGTCGGATCGGAGAACTGCTGGCGGATGGAGGCGGCGGACAGCGCGCTCGCGGCAAAGGCGAAGGACGGATCCTTCTCGACGAGCAGCACGCGGCCGGAAAAAGCTGGATGCGCGGCGATGTGATAGGCGGCCGAGGCGCCATGCACGGCGCCGCCGACGATGACGACGTCAAAGGCGCGCGACATGATGATCTCCAGCAATAGGACGGGCGCGACCTTGCCACGGGCCTCGAAACCCGTCGATGCGGCGTAGCAACTCCTCTCACCCGATCGGCACGAGCGGCCGCTCGATCGCCTCGCGGAGCGCGAACTTCGACTCGATGCGCGCGACGCCCGGCAGATGGCCGAGCACATTGGCGTGCAGCCGCTCGAAATCCGGCAGGTCGCGCGCCACGATCCTCAGCAGATAGTCGCTCGATCCGGACATCAGGTGCAGCGACAGGATGTTGGGGCATCGACGCGCCGCGGCCTCGAAGGCCTTCAGGGCCTCGTCGTTCTGGCGGTCGAGCGAGATTTCGACGAAGGCCGTGATGCCGAGGCCGAGCGCGTTCGGATCGAGCACGGCGCGATAGCCGGTGATGATCCTCTCGGTCTCCAGGCGCTGCAGGCGGCGCGTCGCGGCGGAGGGCGAAAGGGCGATGCGCTCGGCGAGTTCCACCGCCGTCAGGCGCCCATCCCGGGCGAGCGCCGCGAGCATCCGCCGGTCGAATTCATCGATCTGCATGATTCATGCGCCCCGATCATCCGATACGGAGATTACGTGCGGAAGGTCCACGAAGGAAGCATGGAAAAGCACGAAAATCGCTTCGAGCCGGCGATATCGTGCTGCATCCAAAAAATCGCTGCAGGGAAACAGTCATCATGCTGGTCGGCGTTCCGAGGGAAATCAAGAACAACGAGTTCCGTGTCGGCCTGACGCCGGCAGCCGTGCGCGAATATGTGGCGCGTGGCCACGAGGTATTGGTCGAGACCGGCGCCGGGCTCGGCATCGACGCCGATGACGCGGCCTATGTCGCCGCCGGCGCAAACATCGCGTCCTCCGCCGCCGAGGTCTTTTCCAGGGCCGGCATGATCGTGAAGGTCAAGGAGCCGCAGCCGTCGGAATGGACGCAGTTCCGTCCGGGCCAGATCCTCTTCACCTATCTGCATCTCGCGCCCGATCCGGCGCAGGCGCGCGGGCTGATGGAATCAGGCGTCACCGCCGTCGCCTACGAGACCGTCACCGATGCGCATGGCGGGCTGCCGCTTCTCGCACCCATGAGCGAAGTGGCGGGCCGGCTGTCGATTCAGGCCGCGGCGACCGCGTTGCAGAAGCCGAATGGCGGCCGCGGCATCCTGCTCGGCGGCGTGCCGGGCGTGGCGCCGGCCAAGGTCGTCGTCATTGGTGGCGGCGTCGTCGGCATGCATGCCGCGCGCATGGCGGCCGGCCTCGGCGCCGAAGTCACGGTGCTCGACCGTTCCGTGCCGCGGCTGCGCGAGCTCGACGAGCTCTTCGCCGGCCGGGTGCGCACCCGTTACTCCACCATCGATGCGCTTGAGAGCGAGGTGCTCGCGGCCGATGCCGTCATCGGCGCCGTGCTCATTCCCGGTGCGGCGGCGCCGAAGCTCGTCTCGCGTGCCATGCTCGGCAAGATGAAACGCGGCGCGGTGATGGTCGATGTCGCGATCGACCAGGGCGGCTGCTTCGAGACCTCGCATGCCACGACCCATGCCGATCCGACCTATGTCGTCGACGGCGTGATCCACTACTGCGTGGCCAACATGCCCGGCGCCGTGGCGCTCACCTCGAGCCACGCGCTCAACCACGCGACACTGCCCTTCGGGCTCGCCCTGGCGGGCGAGGGCCTCGCCGCGCTCGCCCGCGATCCGCATCTTCGGAACGGGCTCAACGTGCATCGCGGCCGCATCACGCATCGCGCCGTCGCCGAGGCGCTCGGCGAGAGCTTTGCCGATCCGGATGCGGGCGGCATTGCCGCCTGACGCCGCGTCAGTTGCCGGCGCAGCCGCGAAGGGGCGCCGGCAGGGTCGTCATGTTGGCGGCGAGGACGAAGAAGGTCGCCCGCCCGAATGCCCAGCTGCACACTGTGCGGCCCGCCACGGCTTCGGGCGGCGGCGTAGCATCGCCATCGAATGCGAGGACATAGGCATTCGGCGTCTCGCGCGACCACTGCCAGATGATGCCTGGCGGTTCGATCGGGGGAAGGGGCGCACGAAGCGTTGGCGCCATGTTCGCCGGCAGATAGCGGCGGAGCGTGGCCTCGTAGAAGGGCATGTTCGTCAGGATTTCGGCGTGGCCGAGATCATTCGCCGCGATGAAATCCGCCGGGCGCCGCCAGTTGAACCGGGTGTCCGAGATCGAGGCATCGAGCGTCTGGAGCGCCATCGCGCCCGCCAGCGCGGCGAGCATCGCCGCCGCTGGCAGCCGGAAGCGGCCGGCCGCGAGAAGTTGCGCGCTGGCGAATGACGCCAGCAGAATCGCAGGCGGAAGGATCCCGAGCAGATAGCGGCCCGCGGTTACCGTGAAGGACCCGATCACCACGAAGCCGAGGGCAGTTGTGACCACGGTTGCCGTGACATAGCGGATGGCGGTGTTCTTCCGCCCGAGCCATGCGCCCGTGACGATCAAGGCGACAAATCCGAGAGACGGGACGATCTCCCAGCCGGCGGGGAGAAAGACGTTGGCGTCCTGGCGAACGAGAAGACCGAAGATCTCGTTCCAGGCTTCAACGAGGCGCCTGCCGGGGCTCATGCCGAGCTGCCACTTCATCAGCCCCCGCGACCCTTGAGCTGCTGCCATCACGTTGGGGATCAGCGCCAGCGCTGCGAGCCCGATCGCAACCCAGGTCACGATGAGATGTCGGAGCACGAGCCTGCGCTCAGGACGCCCGCGAGCCATGGACCCGGCTGCGAGAAGCCCCGCATGCAGCGCGGCCACCGAGACGATTCCGGCAGGAATGACGAGCGCCGCTCCCACGCAGCCGATCGTTGCGACCAGACCGGGCCGGCCCTGCTCGATGCGCCCCGCGATGATCCTCAGATGGGCGGCGGTCGCGATCGCCAGGAAGAGCAGCATGAGCGCATAGGGCCGGGCTTCCTGGGCGTAAAAGAAGAGGAGCGGAACAAGGGCGAACAGCACGGCCGTCGCCACCGCCGCGATGCGCCCGCCGATCGAAAGGGCGATGACGGTGAAAACGGCTGCCGCACCTGCCTCGAACAGCGCAGAAGGCAGGCGCATCAGTGCGTCGCTGGCATGGGCGAGGCCGAGGCCCTTGAGCAGCAGGAAGTAAGTCGGGAAATGGCCGGCGCCCAACCGGTCGGCGACGAGGGCGGGAACATCCATGTCGACGGCTTGAGCTGTCAACGTCTCGTCGCCCCAGAAAGCCTGTCGTCCCAGCGTCGGCAGCGAGATGGCGAGGTTCATCAGAAAGGCTGTCATCGCAAAGGTGAGCGGCGCGCTGCCGGCCGGCGAGAGCCGGCGCGACGTCTTCCCCTCGATGATCACGGCCATCGCTCGCCTCCCGCGAATCCCCCGCACGATTGTTGTGTCTGGTGGCGACCGGCGCTAGTAGCTGCTGCCTCGCCGGCTCGCAATGCCGGCTTCGTTCCGGCGATGCCGGTGGACCGCGCATGGGCGCTCAGAGCGATGGGTTCGTCATGACGACCGCCTCCCCGAGAAGATCCGACGTCGCGCTTGCCGAGGCGCTCGTGCCGACCGTGCTCGCGGCAGGCGCCGCCGTCATGGAGATTTATCGCCGCGATTTCGCCGTCGAGACCAAGGGCGATGCCTCGCCTGTCACCGAGGCCGACAAGCTGGCCGAGGCGATCATCCTCGCCGACCTCGCCCGCCTGGCCCCGGAGATTCCCGTCGTCGCCGAGGAATCCTGCGCGGCGGGCGTCATTCCCGACGTGGCCGACGCGTTCTTCCTCGTCGATCCGGTGGACGGGACGCGCGAGTTCATCCAGCGCAACGGCGATTTCACGGTCAATGTCGCACTGGTGCGAGGCGGCGTTCCCGTGGTCGGCCTCGTGCTGGCGCCGGCCCGCTCGCGCCTCTTCCTCGGCGTCGTCGGGGAGGGGGCCGCGATGCTGACGATCGAGGACGGACGTGTGATCGGCCGTGTCGCCATCGAGGCGGTGCAGGCGGCCGACGGTTCCCCGCGCATCATCGCCAGCCGTTCCCATCGCACGCCGGAGACCGATGCCTTCATCGCCGGCCATCCCGGCGCCTCGATCGTCGCGGCCGGCTCTTCGCTCAAATTCTGCCTGATGGCGGCGGGGGAGGCCGATCTCTATCCCCGCCTCGGCCCCACCATGCAGTGGGACACCGCCGCCGGCGACGCGGTCCTGCGCGCGGCCGGCGGCATGGTGACTGATATGGACGGCCGGCCGCTCTCATACGGGCCGAACGGCGCGGCCGGCACGGCCGCCTATGCCAATCCATGGTTCCTGGCCCGCGGGGCGGACAAAGCCTAAGACGATCAAGTTCATCGTGTTAGTGGAAATCGGGTTCCACCGAAACGCCCCGTCGCGCCAAGCGGAGTGGCGATCCGGCCGATAAACGCGACGCCCGTGCTTGAGAGCGACCTCCTGCGAAGACTAGTTTTCTTCTCGCAAGGAGCTCGCCTTATGTCGTCCCCGCTGAAGCCGCATCTTCGCCGCCTCGAGGCCGAGGCCATCTTCATCATGCGCGAGGTGGTGGCGAATTTCACCAAGCCGGTGATGCTCTATTCGATCGGCAAGGATTCGTCGGTCATGCTGCATCTGGCGATGAAGGCCTTTCATCCTGCGCGGCCGCCCTTTCCACTGTTGCACATCGATACGACGTGGAAGTTTCGCGAGATGATCTCGTTTCGCGACGAGACGGCGCGCCGGCTCGGGCTCGATCTCATCGTTCATACCAATGAGGACGGTCGCGCGGCGGGCATCAATCCGTTCGATCACGGTTCGTCCAACTATACCCAGGTGATGAAGACCGAGGCGCTGAAGCAGGCGCTCGGGGCCGGCGGCTATGACGCGGCCTTCGGCGGGGCCCGGCGCGACGAGGAAAAGAGCCGCGCCAAGGAGCGGGTATTCTCGTTCCGCACCGGCAGCCATGGCTGGGACCCGAAGAACCAGCGTCCCGAACTCTGGTCGCTCTACAACACCCGCATCGCGCCGGGGGAGTCGATCCGCGTGTTCCCGCTCTCCAACTGGACCGAGCTCGACATCTGGGAATACATCCTCGCCGAGAACATCCCGATCGTGCCGCTCTATCTCTCCGCCGAGCGGCCGGTCGTCACGCGCTCCGGCCAGCTCATCATGGCGGACGACGCGCGCATGCGCCTGCTGCCGGGCGAGGTGCCGCAGAAGCGGCGCGTCCGCTTCCGTACGCTCGGCTGCTACCCGCTGACCGCCGCGGTCGAGTCGGAGGCCGATACGGTCGAGGACATCGTCGCCGAGATGCTGCTGGCAACGACCTCCGAGCGGCAGGGGCGGCTGATCGACCACGACGAGTCCGGTTCGATGGAAAAGAAGAAGCGCGAGGGATATTTCTGATGGCCGAGCCGCTCACCCTCGCGCCCGAGGCGGTTCGTTCCGCGCGCAGCCTCGCCCTCGGCGATGCCGACAAGAGCCTCCTGCGTTTCATCACCTGCGGCAGCGTCGACGACGGCAAGTCGACGCTGATCGGCCGCCTGCTCTACGATTCCAAGCGTCTCTTCGAGGACCAGATCGCTGCGCTCGAGAAGGACTCGCGCCGCTTCGGCACGGTCGGCGACGACATGGACCTCGCGCTGCTGGTCGACGGGCTCGAGGCCGAGCGCGAGCAGGGCATCACGATCGACGTCGCCTATCGCTTCTTCGCCACCGAGAAGCGCAAGTTCATCGTCGCCGATACGCCGGGCCACGAGCAGTACACGCGCAACATGGCGACCGGCGCCTCGACGGCCGATCTCGCGGTGCTGCTGATCGACGCGCGCAAGGGCATCCTGCCGCAGACGCGCCGGCATGCGACGATCGCCTCGCTGCTCGGCATCCGCCATGTCGTGCTCGCCATCAACAAGATCGATCTCGTCGGCTTCGACCGTTCCGTCTATGACGCGATCGTCGCGGCCTTCGACGCCGATGCCGGCAACTACACCTTTTCGAGCCGCGTCGCGATCCCGATCTCGGCTCGCTTCGGCGACAATGTCAGCAGCCAGAGCCCGGCAATGCCGTGGTATCGCGGTCCGACGCTGATCGAGCATCTGGAGGGCGTCGAACTCGCCGCCGACGGCGCGGCCGCAAAGCCGCTTCGCTTTCCTGTGCAATGGGTGAACCGGCCCGATCTCAGCTTCCGCGGCTATGCCGGCACGATCGCCGCCGGTGCGGTGCGGTGCGGCGACGAGGTCGTCGTGGCGCGGACCGGCCAGGCGGCGCGCGTGGAGCGCATCGTCACCCATGACGGCGATCTCGCGAGCGCGGAGGCGGAGGCCGCTGTGACCCTGACGCTCGACCGCGAGATCGACGTGTCGCGCGGCGATCTGCTGGTGCCGTCCGATGCACGTCCGGAAGTCGCCGATCAGTTCGCGGCTCATCTCATCTGGATGGCCGACGAGCCGATGCTGCCCGGCCGACCCTATCTCATGAAGATCGGCACCCGCATCGTGGGCGCCGCCGTGACCGAGCTCAAGCACCGCGTCGAGATGGATACGCTGAAGCCGCTCGCCGCCAAGACGCTGGCGCTCAACGATATCGGCTTCGCCAACCTCTCGACCGCCGAGCCGATCGCCTTCGACGCCTATGACGACAACCGCACCACCGGCGCGTTCATCCTCATCGATCGGTTCACCAACCAGACCGTCGCCGCGGGCCTGATCCGCTTCGGCCTGCGCCGCGCGACCAATATCCACCGACAGGCGCTCGCGGTCGACAAGGCGTCGCGCGCCGGTGCCAAGGGCCAGAAGCCGGCCGTGCTCTGGTTCACGGGCCTCTCCGGTGCCGGCAAGTCGACCATCGCCAATCTCGTCGAGCAGAAACTGCATCTCGCCGGGCGACATACCTATCTGCTCGATGGCGACAATGTCCGCCACGGCCTCAACCGCGACCTCGGCTTCACCGATGCCGACCGGGTCGAGAACATCCGCCGCGTCGCCGAGACGGCGAAGCTGTTCGTCGATGCCGGCCTCATCGTGCTCGCCTCCTTCATCTCGCCCTTCCGGTCGGAGCGCCAACTGGCACGCGATCTCGTCGAGGCGGGGGAGTTCGTCGAGATCTTCGTCGACACGCCGCTTGAGACAGCCGAGGCGCGCGATCCGAAGGGCCTCTACCGCAAGGCGCGCGAGGGCAAGATCAGGAATTTCACCGGTATCGACAGCCCCTACGAGCGACCGGAAGATCCCGAGCTGCGCCTGTCCGCCGAGGACGGCGACGCCGAAGCTCAGGCCGACCGCGTCGTCGCCTATCTCGTCGCGCGCGGTATCGTCCCGCGGTGAGGGCCGCTCTCGTGGTCCCTTAACTTCATCCCCGCCCGCCGGCATGCTACCGTCGGTAGACAGGCGGGGCGGATATGTACGAGACCAACCGGACGGACCCGATCGAGGAAGGCCTGTTCAATACGCTCCTGCACGGGCTGTTCGATTTCAGCCCGCTGGCCATCTGCGTCTCGACGACCGACTCCGAGGCCTCGCGGTATGTGAAGGTCAACGACGCGTATCTGAGGCTCGTCGGCCGCAGTCGGGAGTTTCTGGACGCTCGGCCGATGCAGTCGGCAGGGGCCGTCATCGACGATGCACGGCGAGCGCGCCGGCAGAAGCTGCTGGCGACGGTGGGCCGCTACGAGCTGGAGGAGGTGGAGATCCGGCGCGCCGATGGCGTGATCCTCTCCACACTCATCTCGGCCCAGCGATTCGTGGCCGACGGGCGTGCCTTCGATATCGAGATGATCATCGACGTGACCGAGCGCAAGCGCGCCGAGGCGGCGCTGTGGCGTCTCGCGCATATCGACAGCCTGACGGGCCTTCCGAATCGCGGTCATTTCATCGACGCCCTCACCGCGGCGGTGGCGCAGCGCAGCGGGGGCGTACTCGCCCTCGCGATCATCGACATCGATTTCTTCAAGCAGATCAACGACAATCTCGGTCATCTGACCGGCGACGGCGTGCTGGTCGAGGCCGCCTCGCGCCTTCATGGCGCAGTTGGCCAGGCGGGCATGGTCGGCCGGCTCGGCGGCGACGAGTTCGCCGTTCTCGTCCACGATGCTGCCGATCGCCGCGCGGTGCACCGGCTTTTCGACGAGGTCGGCGCCGTCATCAACAATGGAGCGCCGCTGCTGGCCGAAGCCGGCGGCCTCCGGTCGACGGTGACGATCGGATTCGCCTTCATGCCGGACGACGCCGGCGACGCCGACGGTCTGATGCGCGCCGCCGATATCGCCCTTTATCGCGGAAAGCGGGGCGGGCGCGCCGCGGTGGTGGCGTTCAGGCCCGAAATGGAGCCACGCTCTTCCTGAGCGCGCCTCAGGGGAGGACGTCGATCGTCACCGAACGGATGTCGGCCGCGGTTCCGTCGCCGGGAATTCCGGGCTCGATCAGGAGCGAGTCGCCCTCCGCGCCCGTTCGTTCCGCGGGTACGGTCCAGTCGAGGACAAGCGCCTGGAAATCGTCGGTGAGCTTCTGGTCGGACCAGGGGCTGAGGCGCCGTCCGTTCTGATAGGCGAAGCGCAGTGCATCCGCAGGATCGTCCGGTGCCGCGCGGGCGACGACGAGAATGCGGACATGCTTGCCGGCAATCCGCTGATAAACGCCGGGACCGACGCGCAGCCGCGCGCCGTTGGAATTGGCGGACGAGGAGATGCGCACCGAGCCGCCATTCGGATAGCCGTCGAAGCGGACGGGATTGTCGGCGGTGCTGCGGAACATGCCGGGATCGCTGCCGTCGAACAGGATGAGACTCTCCGCGACGGGCCCGGAGGCCTCGGGAGAACCCGCGGCGAGAGGGGCGGCGGGCTGCAGCGCAGGATTGGCCGTTCCGACGGCCGGCTCCGTTGCGGTCGGGGCGGGCTCGGAAGGTGCCTCGGCCGAAGCGGCGCCGGGCGCGCCCGGCGACGGCGGTTCGCTTTCGGCAGCCGGCTCGGCCGGCGTCGCCGCTGCTGGTGAATCGCTGGCGGGCGAGGCCATGGGCTCAGCCGGTCGCGGCTCGGCTTCGACGGCCGGGGCCGCCGCAGCGGGCGGCGCCTCCGCCATCTGCTGGCGCGACGGCTCGCGGGCGAGATAAACGAGAAACGCCGCGCCGGCCGCGACGATCACGAGCGCGAGGACCACGGCCGCGATCCGCCCCATCGCGGAGGCGGGCGCAATCGCCGGCGTTTCCTCGACGCCATCGTCACGGACGTCGAGCTCGCCATCGTCGAGTTCGAACGGACCCTCGTCGGGCTCCTCGTCGACGAATTCCTCTTCGCCCGCTTCGTACTCGTCCGTGAAGTCGGATGCGGCGGGGGAGTCCGGCGCTGGGGCCGGCACTGCGGCCGGTGCGGGCGGCGCGGCATATTCCGCCTCGAGCCGGCGTATGATGGTATCGAGCTCGTCGATCTTGCCCTCGATCTCGGCCGCGCTGAGCGGTGGCTCGTAGACCGCGAGCAGCCGCATCATCTGGGAGCGGACATCGCCGAATGCGCGGCGTCGTCCCTCGCGGTCCGATGGATCGAGCTCGGCGACCGCGCGCCGGAGGACGGTTTCGAGATGGGTCATGATTCGACCGCGGACCCTATGCCATCCGCTCCTTCGTGGCGAGCCGGCCGGGATGCCCCGCCGACGGCGTCATTTTCTCGACAGGATCGACGGCCCGAGGCCGAGAATGCGAGGATCGGGCTTGTCGACGACCTTCGCGTCGCGGCCGGGATAGTCGACGCTGGCGAGCACCTGGCGGATGATGGCGAGGCGGGCGCGCCGCTTGTCGTTGGCGAGCACGACGGTCCAGGGCGCATGCTCGGCGTGGCAGGCATCCAGCATCTCGTCGCGGGCCTTCGTGTAGTCGTCCCAGCGGTCCAGCGCGGCATAATCGATCGGTGACAGCTTCCAGATCTTCAGCGGATTGTGGCGCCGCTCGTGGAAGCGCTTCATCTGCGTCTCCCGGCCGATATCGAGCCAGAACTTGAAGAGAATAAGGCCGGACTCGACGAGCAGGCCCTCGAAGCGGGGCACCTGCTTCAGGAAGGCCTTGTGTTCCGCGGGCGTGCAGAAGCCCATCACCTTCTCGACACCGGCGCGATTGTACCAGGAGCGGTCGAAGGTCACGATCTCGCCGGCGGTCGGCATCTCCGCGACATAACGCTGGAAATACCATTGCCCCGCCTCGGTTTCGGTCGGCTTCGGCAACGCGACGTCGCGGGCATGGCGGGGATTGAGATATTGCCGGAAGGCGAAGATCGCGCCGCCCTTGCCGGCGGCGTCGCGTCCCTCGAAGACGAGCACCAGCTTGAGACCGGCGGTCTGGACATGGTGTTGCAGCTTGACGAGCTCGATCTGAAGCGTCTCCAGCTCTTTGTCGTAGTCCTCGCTCTTCATCGTCTTGTCGTAGGGATAGCCGCCGGATTTCAGCGCCTTCTTGTCGACCCAGTCCGGCAGGACGGGATCGTCGAGATCGAAGCGGCCGTGGCTGGTTTCGATCGGCGCGGCGTCCTCGGTCGGCTCCAGCTGCGGCGGCAGCGTGTCGGCGCGCGGACGAGGCCCGGTCGCGCCACCGCCCTCCATCTCTTGCGCCGGCGCGTCGATCGTGGCCGGAGCGGCGTTCTCCTTGCCGGCTTCCTTGCGCTTGCCGCTCTTCCGGTCGCCTTTCGACATCGCTTCTTCCTCCCGGCTTTTCCGAAGCCGCGGATTCTGTCACAGACGTCACGTGTTTGTCCCGCATCACATGCGAAGCTCGTCGCTTGGGCGATAGGCGCATGGTCGGTCTGGAAAGCGACATGGCGGACGAGGCGGCAGAAGCGAAGCAGTCGAGCGTCGGAGGGTTCTTCGCCCGCCTGGCGGCCGGCCGCATGCTGCTCATCGGCCTTGCCGGCATCCTCGCGCTGCTCGTTTTCACCGAGGCGGCCACGCTGACATCCGCAGCGCTGATCTTTTTCTCGGTCGCGCTGATGCTGGGCGCCCTGCCGCTCGCTGTGGCCTCGTCCGCCGACAGGCCGTCGATCCGCCGCCTCGCGCAGCGCGCGCCGCCTTCGGTGTGGCCGGAGACCAGCCTCAAAAGGATGGCGGATGCTCTGCCGGAGCCCTGCATCATTCTCGATCGGCGTGGCTATGTGCGCTACCAGAACCGCCTCGCCGAGAACGCCTTTCCCATCCGGCCCGGCGATCCGCTGACCTTCCGCCTGCGCGCGCCCGACCTCGTCGCCGCCTATGAGCGCGTCGCGGCGGGGGGGCGGGCCGAACGCCTGGAATTCGCCGAGCGCGTTCCGACCGAACGCTGGTACGACGCGTGGTTCGCGCCGGTCGAGGCGCGGGAAGGGGAGGGCCGCGGCGGCTTCGTCATCCTGCTCTTTTCCGACAAGACCGAGCAGCGGCGCAGCGAGAAGATCCGCGTCGACTTCGTCGCGAACGCCAGTCACGAATTGCGCACGCCGCTCGCCTCGCTCGCCGGCTTCATCGAGACGCTGCAGGGACCCGCCCGCGACGACGCGGCGGCGCGCCAGCGGTTCCTCGGCATCATGCACGAGCAGGCGACGCGGATGAGCCGCCTCATCGACGACCTCCTGTCGCTTTCGCGCATCGAGATGAAGGCGCATATGCGGCCCGAGGCGCCGGTCGATCTGGTGCCGGTGCTCTCCGGCGTCGTCGCGGCGATGGAGCCGCTGGCGCGCGAGCAGCAGGTGGCGATCGAGAGCGCCTTGACGGAGGCTCCGGTGATCGTCGCCGGCGACCGTGACGAACTGGTGCAGGTCTTCCAGAACCTCGTCGAGAATGCCTGCAAATATGGTCGCTCCGGCGGGCGGGTCCTCGTTGAGATGACGCCGCCGGCGGGCGAGGAAGGACCGCGCGTGACGGTCCGCGATTTCGGTCCCGGCATCTCCGCCGAGCACTTGCCGCGCCTGACGGAGCGGTTCTATCGTGCCTCGGAAGGTGGCGGCTCGACCCGGGGAACGGGTCTCGGGCTCGCGATCGTGAAGCACATTCTCAACCGGCATCGCGCCCGTCTCCTGATCGAGAGCCAGCCGGGACAAGGCGCCGCGTTCAGTGTCGAGTTCCCGGCCCAGCGACGCGCGCCGGATTTCGATCAATCCGTCAAAAGCGAAAAATGACAAAGGCTTACGCTGTCATAAAAGCGTATTGCGCCTGTCATAGAACCATTACCTGCGAACTCTAGGGTCCGGCCTGCGCCCGGATGTTGCGGTGCGGAAACCGCTCGGGCTCAGAACAATGACTCCACCAGGGAGATGGTCAGTGAAACTCACGAACATCGCAATTGCGGCCGGCCTCGCCGTCGCCGCTTTCGGCATCGGCCCCGCGGCCGCCGTCGATATCTCGGGGGCCGGCGCGACCTTCCCCTATCCGATCTACGCCAAGTGGGCCGACGCCTATAAGAAGGAAACGGGCGACAGCCTCAACTACCAGTCGATCGGCTCCGGCGGCGGCATCAAGCAGATCCAGGCCCGCACGGTCACCTTCGGCGCCACTGACGCGCCGCTGAAGCCCGAGCAGCTCGAGAAGGACGGCCTCGTCCAGTTCCCGACCGTGATCGGCGGCGTCGTGCCGGTGATCAACGTTCCGGGCATCAAGGCGGGCGAGCTCGTGCTCGACGGCCAGACCCTCGCCGACATCTTCCAGGGCAAGATCACCAAGTGGGACGACGAGGCGATCAAGAAGCTCAACGCCGGCCTGACCCTGCCTTCGTCGGCGATCGCCGTCGTGCACCGTTCGGACGGCTCGGGCACCAGCTTCGTCTTCACGACCTATCTGTCGCAGGCCTCGAAGGCCTGGGCCGATGAGGTCGGTGCCGCGACCGCCGTCGAATGGCCGACCGGCCTCGGCGCCAAGGGCAACGAAGGTGTCGCCGCCAGCGTGACGCAGACGTCCGGCTCGATCGGCTATGTCGAATATGCCTTCGCTGCCCAGAACGGCATCCCCTATGCCAAGCTCATCAACCGCGACGGCCAGACGGTCGCCCCGGAGGCGGCGAACTTCGCGGCTGCCGCGGAGAGCGTGGACTGGGCCAATACCCCCGGCTACTACGTGATCCTGACCAACGAGCCCGGCGCCAAGTCCTGGCCGATCACCGCCGCCACCTTCATCCTGATCCCCAAGCAGCCGAAGGATGACGCCGCTGCCGCCGCCGCGCTGAAGTTCTTCAGCTGGGCCTATGCCAAGGGCGACCAGATGGCGGACGAGCTCCACTACATCCCGCTGCCCGACAGCGTCGTCGAGAATATCAAGGCGACCTGGGCCAAGGACGTGATGGGCGCCGACGGCAAGCCGCTCTACGTCGAGACGAAGTAATCCGTCACCAGGCGGGGGAGGGGCGTCGCCTCTCCCCCAACCTCTGACACCGTGGACCCCGGGCTAGGGTCGGGAGATCGTGATGGCGGACGCAGTCATGGCCGGCGTGCAAGGCGCTGAGATCGGTAACCAGAAGCTTGGTCGTCTTGCGCGGATGCGCATGGCCGATCGCACCTTTCACGGGCTCACCCTCGCGGCGGCGCTGACCGTGCTGTTGCTGCTCGGCGGCGTCATCTTCTCGCTCGTCTGGGGTTCGGTTCCGGCCTTCTCGACCTTCGGCCTCGGCTTCCTGACGACGCAGCGCTGGAACCCGGTCACGGAGATCTTCGGTGCGCTGGCGCCGATCTACGGCACCATCGTGACCTCGATCATCGCGCTCCTGATCGCCGTCCCGGTCGGCATCGGCATCGCCATCTTCCTGACCGAGCTCTGCCCGCCCTGGCTGAAGCGGCCGATCGGCGTCTGCATCGAGTTGCTCGCCGGCATCCCTTCGATCATCTACGGCATCTGGGGTCTGTTCGTGTTCGCGCCCTTCTTCCAGGCGACCGTGCAGCCCTTCCTGATCTGGGTGTTCGGGCCGATCCCGATCCTCTCCGACATCTTCGCCGGCCCGCCCTACGGCATCGGCGTGCTGACCGCCGGCATCATCCTCGCGATCATGGTGCTGCCCTTCATCACCTCGATCACCCGCGACGTGTTCGACACGGTGCCGCCGGTGCTGAAGGAGGCGACCTACGGGCTCGGCTGCACCACCAGCGAAGTGGTGACCAAGGTCGTGCTGCCCTATTCGCGGGTCGGCGTGATCGGCGGCATCATGCTCGGCCTCGGCCGCGCGCTCGGTGAAACCATGGCGGTCACCTTCGTCATCGGCAACACGCACAAGATCTCGTCCTCGATCCTCGCGCCCGGCACGACGATCTCGGCCTCGATCGCCAACGAATTCACCGAGGCGACCGGCGAGCTCTACACCTCCTCGCTGATCGCGCTCGGCCTCATCCTGTTCGTCATCACCTTCTTCGTGCTCGCGGCGGCGCGGCTGCTGCTGCTGCGCATGAACGTCAAGGCCGGCAACTGAGGCAAGAGATCATGGCAACGCTCGGAAATTCCGCCGTCTCCACGCCGATGGCGCAGGCGCTCTATCGCCGCCGCCGCCGCGGCAACGGCATCCTGCTGTCGCTCTCGCTCGCGGCGACGGTGTTCGGCCTCGTCTGGCTGGCGCTCATCCTGGTCGGCCTGCTCTGGCAGGGCTTCTCTGGCCTGTCGCTCGTGATCTTCACCGAGACGACTCCGCCGCCCGGCGCGACCGGCGGCCTCATCAACGCCATCTACGGCTCGATCGTGATGACGGTGATCGGCGTCGTGATCGGTACGCCGATCGGCATCTGCGCCGGCACCTACATGGCCGAGTACGGCCGCCACAACCAGCTGACCAATGTCGTGCGCTTCATCAACGACATCCTGCTGGCAGCGCCGTCGATCGTCATCGGCCTCTTCGTCTACGAGGTCGTGGTGGCGCCGATGGGTCACTTCTCGGCCATGGCCGGCTCGCTGGCCCTCGCCATCCTCGTCATCCCGGTCGTCGTGCGTACCACCGAGGACATGCTGAACCTCGTGCCGAACACGATGCGCGAGGCGACGGCCGCCCTCGGCCTGCCGCGCTCCGTGATGATCCAGAAGGTCGCCTACCGCGCCGCCATGTCGGGCATCGTGACGGGCGTGCTCCTGGCCATCGCCCGCGTGATGGGCGAGACGGCTCCGCTGCTGTTCACGGCGCTCAACAACCAGTTCTGGAGCACCAACCTGAACGCGCCGATGGCGAGCCTGCCGGTGACGATCTTCCAGTTCGCCCTCAGCCCCTATCCCGAATGGCAGAAGCTGGCCTGGACCGGTGCGCTGCTCATCACCTTGACCGTGCTCGCGCTCAACATCGTCGCGCGTGCCTTCCTTAGCCCGAGGACGTCGAAATGACCGTGTCCACGCTCCAGAACACGCTGCCCGAGAAGATCTCGATCAAGAACCTGAAGTTCTTCTACGGCGACAACCTCGCGCTGAAGTCGATCAACCTGCCGCTCTACGAGAAGAAGGTCACCGCCTTCATCGGCCCGTCGGGCTGCGGCAAGTCCACGCTGCTGCGCGTCCTGAACCGCATGTACGACCTCTATCCGAAGCAGCGCGCCGAGGGCGAGGTTCTGTTCGACGGCGGCAACATCCTCGCCCCGGGCCAGGATCTCAACCTGCTGCGCGCCCGCATCGGCATGGTCTTCCAGAAGCCGACGCCGTTCCCGATGTCGATCTACGACAACATCGCCTTCGGCGTCCGCCTCTACGAGAATCTGTCGCGCTCCGAGATGGACGAGCGCGTCGAGGCGGCGCTGACGCGCGGAGCCCTCTGGAACGAGGTCAAGGACAAGCTCTCCTCGAGCGGCCTCAGCCTCTCGGGCGGCCAGCAGCAGCGCCTCTGCATCGCCCGCTCGATCGCGGTGCGGCCCGAGGTCGTGCTGTTCGACGAGCCCTGCTCGGCGCTCGACCCGATCTCGACCTCGAAGATCGAGGAACTGATCGACGAGCTGACCGCCGACTACACGATCGCCATCGTGACGCACAACATGCAGCAGGCGGCGCGCGTCTCCGACTACACCGCGTTCATGTATCTCGGCGAGTTGATCGAATTCGACGAGACGTCGAAGATCTTCACGGCCCCGGGCGACAAGCGCACCCAGGACTACATCACCGGACGCTTCGGCTGAGCCCCACGGCCAGGAGGACGACATGTCGGAACACATCGTTTCCCGCTACGACGACGAACTCAAGGACGTGCAGCGCCGCATCGCGGAGATGGGCGGCATGGCCGAGCGGCTGGTCGATCTCTCCGTGCGGGCGCTGACGCGGCTGGACGTGACGATGGCCAACGCGGTCATCGCCGACGATCGCCGCCTCGACCAGGTGCAGCGCGAGACGGAAGAGCTGGCGATCATGATCATCGCCCGCCGCCAGCCGATGGCGCTCGACCTGCGCGAGGTGATCGGCGCCATGCGCATCTCGAACGACCTCGAGCGCATCGGCGATCTGGCCAAGAACATCGCCAAGCGCGTCCTCGCGCTCGACGGGCAGTTCCAGTCGAAGCGCTTCATCACCGGCGTCGAGCACATGGCCGAGCTGTCGCTCGCCCAGCTCAAGGACGTCCTCGACGCCTATGCCTCGCGCGACGTCAACCAGGCCTTCGAGGTCTGGCGCCGCGACGCCGACATCGACAGCATGTACACCTCGCTGTTCCGCGAACTCCTCACCTACATGATGGAGGATCCGCGCAACATTTCGCTGTGCACGCATCTGCTCTTCTGCGCCAAGAACATCGAGCGCATCGGCGACCACGCGACCAACATCGCCGAGACCGTGCACTATGTGGTGACCGGCGAGTCGCTGACGCAGGACCGGCCGAAGCAGGACGAATCGAGCGTGACCAAGGTCTCCTACGACGCCGCCTGACCGGGCCTGAAGGGACATCGCGATGACCCCCCGCGTGATGATCGTGGAGGACGAGGAAGCGCTCGCCCTCCTGCTCCGCTACAATCTCGAGGCCGAGGGCTACAGCGTCGAGGCCGTGCCGCGCGGCGACGACGCCGAGACGCGGCTCAAGGAGACGACGCCTGATCTCCTGCTGCTCGACTGGATGCTGCCCGGCATTTCGGGCATCGAGCTCTGCCGCCGCCTGCGCGCACGCGAGACGACCCGCACGCTGCCGATCATCATGCTCACCGCCCGCGGCGAGGAGCAGGAGCGGATCCGCGGCCTTGCGACCGGGGCCGACGACTATGTCGTTAAGCCGTTCTCGGTGCCTGAACTCATGGCCCGCGTGCGCGCCATCCTGCGCCGTTCGCGGCCGGAGGTGATCGCCTCGCTGCTTCGGGCCGGCGACATCGAGCTCGACCGCGAGACGCACCGCGTCCGCCGCTCGGGCCGCGAATTGCGGCTCGGTCCGACGGAATTCCGGCTGCTCGAGTTCCTCATGAAGAGCCCCGGCCGCGTCTTCTCGCGCGAGCAATTGCTCGACGGCGTCTGGGGCCGCGACGTCTATGTCGACGAGCGCACGGTCGACGTGCATATCGGCCGGCTGCGCAAGGCGGTCAATCGCGGCCGCGTCAAGGATCCGATCCGCACGGTGCGCGGCTCCGGCTATGCCTTCGACGACCAGTTTGCCGGTGCCGCAAACTGATCGGCCGCCTTACCGAACTTCAGCATGATTGACGGCCGGAGCGGGCGCGCGAGCCCCGCTCCGGCCGTTTCGCTGTTGCGGCAACCCCTTCTTCGCAAAGAGAAAGCGGCCGGCTCTCGGCCGTTAACGAAGAAGTAACGTAAACAATCGTGGTTAAGTGACGTAGTTAATCTGTTCTTAAACGTTCCCCGGCAAAGTCGGCTGCGACGGATTCAGATTGATCGGGCGATGTCTCGGTCCAGCCTTCGATCGGGGAGACTTCGATGGGTTACGTGAAGACCTTAACGCTCGCTGCCGTGGTCGGGGCGGGCATCGCCGCCGCGGGCGCCGCCCACGCGGCCGACCTTCCGGAGCCCTATGTGGAGCCCGCGCCCGTCATCGCGACGGGCGGCTGGTATCTGCGCGGCGATATCGGCTACAAGTGGTACAATAATCCCGACATCAGCTTCGTCACGCCAAGCTATGTCGACAACTGGAGCAACAACTCGCTCGACAATACCGGCCTCATCGGTATCGGCGCCGGTTATCGCTTCAACGACCACTTCCGCGTCGACGGCACGATCGACTACGAATTCCAGTCGGGCTCCTACGGGCAGGGCTATTGCGGCGGCTGTGGCGAGCTCTACGGCATCGATCACACCGTCGAGACTGCGGACATCGCCGCCTGGACCTTCCTCGTCAACGGCTATGTCGATGTCGGCACCTGGTCGGGCTTCACGCCCTATGTCGGCGCCGGTATCGGTACGTCCTACCTTCAGACCTCGAATGTCGCCTTCGTCAATCCGGACGGCAATTCGGGCTATTGGGACGGCGGCAGCCAGTGGAACTTCGCCTATGCCCTCATGGCCGGCGTGTCCTATGCCTTCTCGCCCAACATGTCGGTCGACCTCAACTATCGCTATCTCAATCTCGGCGACGCGGTCTCGGGCTATATCCCGGCCGGCGGCGGCGGCGTGATCAATTACGACAACATCTCGGCCAACGAAGTCCGTCTCGGCCTGCGCTACAACTTCTATTGAGAGCGCTATCCGGGAGAGGCTTTCTCCGGACATGATCGAGGGCGCGTCACCGCGAGGGGCGCGCCCTTTTCCTTTGCGGCCCAGGGCCCGAACTCGGCCAGGAGTGGATTGGCGTTCGGCCATCTTCGTCAGGCCCGAAGGCGTAGGTGTAGCGACGCCATTTCGGCGTCGAGGGCGACCCGCGGGGGAGGGCCCGCTTCGCCTGCTTCTTGCCCTCTCATCGTTTCCTCGCACGCAGACCCCTGTCCCTTTGAGTCCGGAGCGTCGCGGCGCAGAAACGCCGCGTTGACTTCCCTCATCGCCGCGCGTAACAGCGACGGCGGGACACGCCTCCCCAACGAGGCGCTGCTATCTGAGAGGGTAGATCATGGCAGATCTCGCGATGCCCGGCCGCCGGCCGGTGAATTCCAATTATTCCTCCGGCCCCTGCGCGAAGCGACCCGGCTGGTCGCTCGAGGCGCTCAAGGATGCGGCGCTTGGACGCTCGCACCGCGCGAAGATCGGCAAGGCCAAGCTCCAGAAGGCGATCGACCTGACGCGGTCCGTGCTCGGCGTGCCGGCGGACTACCGCATCGGCATCGTGCCCGCTTCGGACACCGGCGCCGTCGAGATGGCGCTCTGGTCTCTGCTCGGTGCGCGCGGCGTCGACCTCCTCGCCTGGGAGAGCTTCGGCGAAGGTTGGGTCACCGACGTCGTGAAGCAGCTGAAGCTCGCCGACGTCCGCACCTTCACCGCCGACTATGGCAAGCTGCCCGATCTGGGCAAGGTCGATTTCGACCGTGACGTCGTCTTCACCTGGAACGGTACCACCTCGGGCGTTCGCGTGCCGGACGGCGAGTGGATCGACGCCGACCGCGCCGGCCTCACCATCTGCGACGCGACCTCCGCCGCCTTCGCGCAGGACCTCGCCTGGTCGAAGCTCGATGTCGTCACCTTCTCCTGGCAGAAGGTTCTCGGCGGCGAGGCTGCGCATGGCATGCTGATCCTGTCGCCGCGCGCCGTGGAACGGCTCGAGAGCTACAAGCCGGCCTGGCCGCTGCCCAAGATCTTCCGCATGACCAAGGGCGGCAAGCTGATCGAAGGCATCTTCGTCGGCGAGACGATCAACACTCCGTCCATGCTCGCGGTCGAGGACTATCTCGACGCGTTGACCTGGGCCGAGGGCCTCGGCGGCTTTGCGGCGCTCGAGGCACGCTGCGACGCCAATCTCGGCGTACTGGCCGATTGGGTAGCGAAGCGCGACTGGGTCGATTTCCTGGCTGCCGAGCCCGAGACGCGGTCCAATACTTCGGTCTGTCTCGTGATCACCGACCCGGCCGTCAAGGCGCTCGACGCCGACGGCCAGGCGGCTTTCGCCAAGGGTATCGCCTCGGCGCTGGAGAAGGCCAAGGTCGCCTATGACATCGGCTCCTATCGCGACGCCCCGGCCGGGCTGCGCATCTGGGCCGGCGCCACGATCGAGGCTTCCGATCTCGCGATCCTGACCGAATGGCTCGACTGGGCCTTCGCCACGCAGAAGGCCGGCCTCAAGCAGGCCGCCTGACTTCATCGCGTTCATCATCCTTTCCGTCATGCCCGGGCTTGTCCCGGGCATCCACGACTTCCCCTCGGGGAGGCAGGAAGACGTGGATGGCCGGGACGAGCCCGGCCATGACGATGCCTGAAAAAGGTCAAGCACCATGGCACCGCGCGTTCTCATTTCTGACAAGCTTTCCAAGTCCGCCGTCCAGATCTTCAAGGATCGCGGCGTCGAGGTCGACTATCTGCCCGATCTCGGCAAGGACAAGGAGAAGCTGCTCGAGATCATCGGCAATTATGACGGTCTCGCGATCCGCTCCAATACCAAGGTGACCGAGAAGGTCATCGCGGCGGCGGGCAATCTGCGCGTCATCGGCCGGGCCGGCATCGGCGTCGACAATGTCGACATTCCGGCTGCGACGGCGAAGGGCATCATCGTGATGAACACGCCCTTCGGCAATTCCATCACTACCGCAGAGCATGCCATCGCGATGATGTTCGCGCTCGCCCGCCAGATCCCGGAGGCGAATGCCTCGACGCTGGCCGGCAAGTGGGAAAAGAACCGTTTCATGGGCGTCGAGGTGACCGGCAAGACGCTCGGCATCATCGGCTGCGGCAATATCGGCTCGATCGTCGCCGACCGCGCCGTCGGGCTGAAGATGCGCGTCATCGCCTTCGATCCGTTCCTGTCCGACGAGCGCGCCCTGACTCTCGGCGTCGAGAAGGTCGATCTCGAGACTCTGTTCCGCCGCTCCGACTTCATCACGCTGCACACGCCGCTGATCGACAAGACCCGGGGCATCATCGACGCCAAGGCGATCGCGCAGATGAAGGACGGCGTGCGCATCGTCAATTGCGCGCGTGGCGGTCTCGTCGTGGAGGCCGATCTGGCCGAGGCGCTGAAGAGCGGCAAGGTCGCGGGTGCTGCCTTCGACGTGTTCGTCGAGGAGCCGGCGACGGACAACGTTCTCTTCCACGCGCCGAATTTCATCGCGACGCCGCATCTTGGCGCCTCCACGACCGAGGCGCAGGAGAACGTCGCGCTGCAGGTCGCCGAGCAGATGGCCGACTATCTCACCAAGGGTGCCGTCTCCAACGCGCTCAACATGCCGTCCATCACGGCCGAAGAGGCGCCGCGGCTGACGCCCTTCGTCAAGCTCGCCGAGCAGCTCGGCTCCTTCGCGGGCCAGCTCACCGACACCGGCATCCAGGGCATCCGCCTCGAATATGAGGGCGATGTCGCCGGGCTGAACGTCAAGGCGCTGACGGCGGCCGCGCTCGCGGCCATCCTGCGCCCGCAGCTGCAGACGGTGAACATGGTCTCCGCCCCGGCGATCGCGCGCGAGCGCGGCATCGCTGTCGAGGAGGTTCGCCGCGAACAGCAGGGCGCCTACGAGAACTATATCCGCCTGACGGTCCTCACCGAGAAGCAGGAGCGCTCGGTCGCGGGGACGGTCTTCGCCGACAGCCGGCCGCGCATCATCCAGATCAAGGGCATCAACATGGAGGCCGAGCTCGGCCGCCACATGCTCTACATCACCAACCGCGACAAGCCGGGCTTCATCGGCCGTTTCGCGAGCCTGCTCGGGGCCGAGGGCATCAACATCGCCACCTTCAATCTCGGCCGAAAGGCGGCTGGCGAGGACGCCATCGCGCTCGTCGAGGTGGACGAGGCGATCTCGGACGCGGTGATCGACCGCGTCGCGGCGCTGGAAGGCGTTGTGCAGGCGAAGCGGCTCTCCTTCTGAGCAATCCGCCTCAATTTGCGGCGGGGCTCGCATGGTCCCGCCGGAATCGATATAGTCCGCGCGCTCTCGCCCCGGTCCCGTGCCGGGGCGAGGCTTGTGAGGATATCCCGTAACGCGCCCGGAAGGGGCGCCGAGAGGCCGTTTCAATGGGGAATGTGGTCGTCGTCGGCTCGCAGTGGGGCGACGAGGGTAAGGGCAAGATCGTCGACTGGCTCTCCGAGCGCGCCGATGTCGTGGTGCGTTTTCAGGGCGGCCACAATGCCGGCCACACGCTCGTCATCGACGGCGTCAGCTACAAGCTGAGCCTGCTGCCCTCCGGCGTCGTGCGCCCCGGCAAGCTCGGCGTCATCGGGAACGGCGTCGTCGTCGATCCGCATGCGCTGGTCGCCGAGATCGACCGCCTCGCGGCGCAGGGCGTCTCTGTCTCGCCCGACAATCTTCGCATCGCCGAGAACGCGGCGCTGATTCTCTCGCTGCATCGCGAACTCGACACCTTCCGCGAGAATTCCAACAGCGGAACGCGCATCGGCACCACCAAGCGCGGCATCGGCCCGGCCTATGAGGACAAGGTCGGCCGCCGTGCCATCCGCGTCATGGACCTCGCCGACATCGACGTGCTGCGCGACAAGGTCGAGCGTCTGCTCGCCCATCACAATGCCCTTCGTCGCGGCCTCGGACAGAGCGAGATCGAGCCGGCCGTGCTCGTCGAGGAGCTTGCCTCCGTCGCCGACAAGGTGCTGCCCTTCATGGATTCGGTCTGGCGGCTGCTCGACGAGCATCGCAAGGCTGGCAAGCGCATCCTGTTCGAGGGCGCGCAGGGCGCGCTGCTCGACATCGACCACGGCACATATCCGTTCGTTACGTCCTCGAACACGGTCGCCGGACAGGCAGCGACCGGTTCGGGCGTCGGTCCGGGCGCGGTCGGCTATGTGCTCGGCATCACCAAGGCCTATACGACCCGTGTCGGCGAGGGACCGTTCCCGACGGAACAGACCGGCGAGATCGGCGATTTCCTCGGCACGCGCGGCCACGAATTCGGCACGGTGACGGGGCGCAAGCGCCGCTGTGGCTGGTTCGACGCCGTGCTGGTGCGCCAGACGGTTCGCACCTCGGGTATCCATGGCATCGCGCTGACCAAGCTCGACGTGCTCGACGGCCTTGAAGAAATCAAGATTTGCGTCGGATATAGGCTAGACGGTCGCGAGATCGACTATCTGCCGGCGGCGCAGGCGGCGCAGGCGCGTGTCGAGCCGATCTACGAGACCCTGGAGGGATGGAAGGATTCGACGGCCGGGGCACGGCGTTGGAACGATCTTCCCGCTCAGGCTGTGAAATATGTGCGTCATGTCGAGGAATTGATCGGCGCGCCGGTTGCATTACTGTCGACGAGCCCGGAGCGCGACGACACGATTCTCGTCCAGGATCCTTTCCAGGACTGAACGCGGCGGCCATCGGCGACCCTCCGGACGCACCGCTTGGCAGAATGGAACGATGACCGACTATTACGCGGTACTGAAAAGGGCTGTCGGCGGACTGGAGCACGAATCCGTCGATGTGCGCCGCTCCATCTACGACAAGGCGCGGGCGGCGCTGCTGGGGCAATTGAAGGCGATCACGCCTCCACTCGGCACGGCCGAGATCTCGCGCCAGCGGCTCGAGCTCGAGGAAGCCATCCGACGCGTCGAGCGCGAGGCGGCCGTGACCGCGGCCGGCCCGTCGCCTGCTCGCGCCCGTGCCGCCGCCGCCGCCGCCGAGGCGATGGCCGCGCAGGTCATGCGTTCGCCGGAGGAGGACGTCTCGGAGGAGGGGGCTCATCCCGCGCCGGCCGCCGTCCCGCAGCGCCCCGCCCCGCGCGCGACGCCGGTTCCGCCGGACTTCCGGCCAGGCCTCTCCGCCGCCGAGCGCACCGCGCCGCCGATCCGCGCCGCCTCTCCCGAGTCGCCCCGCGCCGACGTTTCGCCGAGGATCGATCCGGAAGATGCGCCGCGCCGCCCCCTTGGCCGGGGCCCGCGCCAGGAGCCGGTACGACAGGAGCCGACGCTCCAGAATGCCGCGCGACAGGATTTCGCCGCGGAAGAACTCCCGCATCAGGAGCCCGTCTTCGAGACCGGACGCCGGCGCGAACCTGGATTCGATCCCGCTCGCGACAGGCCCGATGCGCCGCGCCACGCGGAAGCCGAGGACATCGTCGCGCCGGTGGCCGCAGAGGAGCGGTCCGAGTGGCCCGACGACAGCCTCGACGAGGAACAGCTCGTCGCCGATGAGCCGGTCGAGCGCCGCCCGCGCCGCGAGAAGCGGCCGCGCGCCGCTCAGGCCGCTGCTTCCGTCGAGAAGTCTCGGTCCTCGCGACTGCCCGCCATCATCATCGGCGTGCTCGTGCTCCTCATGGTTGGCGGCATCGCCGCGCTCGGCTGGTCGCAGCGCGCCCGTGTCAACGACGTGATCGGCGACCTGATTTCGACCGACAAGGGCGCCGCGCCCTCGGCCGAGGCACCGTCCGAATCCGGCAGCCCGAAGAACGCCGACCGTCTCGGCGATGCTCCGGCCGAGGATGTCGTGCCGCGGTCTGTCCGGACCATCACCGCGACGCCGCCGGCCGAGGGCACCGAGCCCGACCCGCTTGCCGGCGTCATGCAGCCGGACAGCGGCGCGCCCGCCGCCGACGCGGCGCCGGACGCCACGGAGCCGACGGCGCCGCTTCCCGGCACCGACGGGCCGGTTACGCTGCCCGGCGCCACGGCGCCGCAAAGCGACGCCGCTCCGGCGACGACTCAGAGCACCTCGCCCGGCGACGACCTCGTGGCGCAGAAGGCGATTCTCTACGAGCAGCCGCTGAACGGCGCCACCAGCGTCACGGCCCTCAGCGCCAGTGTCGTCTGGAAGTTCGAGCCCGACACGCCGAACGGTCCCGAGATCGTGGCCACGGCGACCGTCCCGGAGCGCGACCTCAAGGTTACGGTGAATTTCCGGAAGAATACCGATACCGCCCTGCCGGCCAGCCATCTCGTCGAAGTCATCGTCGATACGCCCGCCGGTTTCCCCGGCGGTGGTATCAAGGCGGTTCCGGCCCTCGTGATGAAGCCGACCGAGGAATCGCGCGGCCAGCCGCTCGACGGTGCCGCCGCCAAGGTCGCGGACGGCTATTTCTGGATCGCCTTCGCGAATGACGGCCCGACGATGCAGCAGAACATCGCGCTGCTGCGCGAGCGCAACTGGATCGACATCCCGATCGTCTACGACAACGACCAGCGCGCCATCCTGACGCTCGAGAAGGGAACGCCCGGCCAGCGGGTGTTCGACAAGGCCTTCGCCGCCTGGGGCAACTGACGAGGCGCTCGCCGTGCGGTTCTGAAAGGACCCGCACGGTCGGCGCTGCGCGGCTCTTGCGCCACCGGCTGCCTTCGTCCATCCTCACGTCATTCCGAGGGGTGTTCGCCGACGCGAGCTGAGATGGCCTGGGGCCGAACCCTTAGAACCTGATCCGGGTCATGCCGGCGAAGGGACGGGAAGGCTTCAGCCAGACGGCTCGTTCGCATCCGCATGGTCCGGTCTCTTTGGGGATCGGCCGCTTGGCTTTCGCACGACAACTGCCAACTGTTCTGCCATCGCTCCTGCGCGGCCTCGCGATCGCGGCTGCGCTCGTCGCGCTCTGGCAGGCGGTCGTGGTGATCTTCGCGCCGCCGCCCTTCATGCTGCCGCCGCCGGCACGGGTCTGGCAGGCGCTCGTCAATCGTCCCGAACTCTGGCTTCGCGACGCGCCGACGACGCTCGCCGAGTCGGTCATCGGGCTCGTCGCCGGTGCCGTTACCGGCGTGCTGCTCGCCCTGCTGATGTTGCGCCTGCCGCTGCTCGGCCGCGTGCTGATGCCGGTCCTCGTGGTGACGCAGGCCTTTCCCGTCTTCGCGATCGCGCCGCTGCTCGTCCTCTGGTTCGGATTCGGCATCGGGTCCAAGATCGTCATGGCGACGATCGCCATCTTCTTTCCGGTCGCGTCGGCCTTTCATGACGGGCTGACGAGGACCGACGAAAGCCTGCTCGATCTCGGCCGGCTCTATCGCGCAGGACGCGGCCAGGAACTCCTGCTGCTGCGCTTGCCTTCTGCGCTGCCCGCGCTCGCCTCGGGACTGCGCGTCGCCGCCGTCTATGCGCCGGTCGGCGCGCTGATCGGCGAATGGGTCGGCGCATCGGCGGGGCTCGGCTATGCGATGCTCATGGCCAATGGCCGCGCGCAGACGGATGTCGTCTTCGCCGCGCTGGCGCTGCTCGCCGCCATGGCGCTGCTGCTGCGCGCCGCCGTCGTCGCTCTCACCCGCCACATCGCGCCCTGGGCGCCGGAAACACAGGTCTCGTTCCGATGAGGAGATATTCGATGAATGCCGCCTTGAGGCGCGCCGCGCTGGCGCTCGCGCTCGTTCTTTCCGCCGCCGAGGCGCATGCCGCCGACAAGCTGACGGTGCTGCTGGACTGGTTCGTCAATCCCGACCATGCGCCGCTGGTCATCGCCAAGGAGAAGGGGCTCTTCGCCTCCCGCGATCTCGACGTCGAGCTGGTCGCGCCCTCGGATGCCAGCGCGCCGCCGCGGCTGGTCGCCGCCGGCCAGGCCGACATCGCCGTCACCTATCAGCCCGACCTGATGCTGAACGTGAAGGAGAGCCTGCCGTTGACCCGCGTCGGCACGCTGATCGAGACTCCGCTCAATTGCCTGATCGTACTCAAGGACGGGCCGATCAAAACCCTCGCCGACCTCAAGGGCAGGAAGGTCAGCTATTCGGTCGCCAGCCTGCAGGAGGCCTATATCGGCGCCATTCTCGGCTCGGCCGGTCTCACGGCCAAGGATGTCGAGATGGTCAACGTCAACTTCAACCTGACCACGGCGCTGATGTCGGGACAGGTCGATGCGGTCATCGACGGCTATCGTAATTTCGAGCTGACCCAGCTCGCGATCGAGGGCAAGCCCGGCATCGCCTTCTATCCGGAGGAGCACGGCGTGCCGCCTTATGACGAGCTGATCTATGTGACGAAGACCGACCGCGCCAAGGACCCGGCCGTCGCGCGCTTCGTCGCCGCGGTCGAGGAGGCAACGATCTTCATGACCAATCATCCCGAGGAGGCGTGGCAGATCTTCGTCAAGGCGCATCCCGATCTCGACGACCGGCTGAACCGTACGGCCTTCTCCGATACGCTGCCGCGCTTCGCCAAGCGCCCGGCGGCGCTGGATCCCGGCCGCTACGACCGGTTCGCCGCCTTCCTGAAGGAGCGCGGACTGATCGACACGATCCCGCCCGTCGAGAGCTACGCCATCGCGCCTCGGTGAGCGCTAGCCCTCGGGCAGTCCGGCGAGGCGGAGGCCCTCGAGATAGCGGTCGAGGTCGGCGCCGCCGAGATTGTGGACGGCGCGCCTGACCTCGGCGATTGTCATGCCGGGACGGTCGTTCAACAGCCTCGAGACGGCGGCGCGCGCCTGCGCGAGGTCGCCGCCGAGTGCGGCCGACGTCGCGAGCAGGCGATAGGCCCAGATCATGCCGGGGCGGGCGTCGATCGCCTGGCGCGCCTCGCGCGCCGCCTGGGCATAGTCGCCGAGCAGGAACAGGCAGGTCGCCATGCCCGCATAGGCATTGAAACGGATCGGGTCGTCGGGACTGATGAGGATCGCGCGCCGGAGGCTGGCGAGACCCTCGCGCGGCTCGCCGGAATAGGCCTGGATGAAGCCGAGTCGCGTCCAGGCCCAGGCGAGTGTCGGATCGAGTGCCAGCGCCCGCTCGATGAACACGCGGGCGCGCGACTGGTCGACGCTCAGGATCGAATGCGTGGCGCCGATCATCGTATAGACGAGCGCGTCGGGCTCGCCGGCTTCCGCCGCCTTCTCGGCCAGCGCCAGGGCCAGCTGCTTGTCCCGCTCGACATCGTCCGACCAGAGATAGGTGACCTCCTGACTGAGGCACCAGGCCTTGAGCCCGAGCGCCTGGCCCGAGCGGGGGTCCGAGGCCAGCGCTTCGTCGAGCAGGCGCAGCGCGATGGCGTTGTCCTCGCGACGATGCGCCCAGAAGTGGGGCATCGCCTTCAGCACGAGGTCATGCGCGCGGATATGGTCGCCGTCCTTGCGCCGGGCGCGCTCGATCTCGGCGCTGCGAATGGCGGAATGCAGCGCGCCTGCGATCTGCATCGCCACCTCGTCCTGCAGGGCGAAGGGATCGTCGAGCGTCCCCTCCGTCCGGCCCGACCACAGATGCGTCCCCGTCCCGGCGTCGATCAGCTGCGCCGTGACGCGCAGTCGCGCCCCGGCCCGCCGCACGCTTCCCTCGACGACGTAGCGTACGCCGAGGTCGCGGGAGAGGGTGCGGATATCGGCCGCGCGGCCCTTGTACTGGAAGGCGGAATTGCGCGCGATGACGCGTACGGATCGAACATGCGCCAGGGTTGCGGTCGTCTCCTCGGCGATGCCGTCGGCGATGCTGTCGCAACTGCGGTCTGACGAGATGTCGTCGAAGGGCAGCACGACGATCAGCGGCCGCTGGTCCTCCTGCGGCTCGGCCGCGATGCCTGGAAGCGCCAGGACGCCCGGCGTCAGCATCTGGTTCTGCGTCGGCTGGACATCCGGGAGCGTGCGGCCCGGCGGCACCCAGAACCAGGCCTCGACCGGGTAGGGGACGCTGCGCAGCATCAGGAAGCCGACCGGCTTGAAGGCAGAGGCCGGCTCCCCGAGAAGCTGCCAGCGGACGGAATGGGTGATCGCGATGCCACCGGGCGGAGCTGCCGCCTGGAGCCGCATCGCAAAACCGATGGCTGCGCCGAAGCGATCGTCGTCCGAGAGGATGACATCGGCGAGAACAACCGCCGCCCGGACCTCGATCTTCGGCCGGTCCGGCGCCGCGTTGCGCTCGGCCATGGCGGTCTGGAACGCCATGCACCACTCGATCGCATCGAGGACGCTGGGAAATTCCACGAGTCCGCCATCGCCCATCATCTTGATGATGTGGGCACCGAACTTGATGAGCGTCGGCCGGACGAGAGTCTTGTAGATCGCACGCATCTCGCGAAGCGTGCCGAGTTCGTCCTGCTGGACGAGCTCCGAATATCCGACCATGTCCAGCGCGGCGATCACCGTGAGCCGACGACGCGGGCGCGCCATGATCCGTTTCCGATTTTCGCGGGAGCGGACTGTGACTCATGTGTCGCAACAGGACAAGCGCGACCGGGGTCGATTTCAAGCCCGATCACGGAGATGTCAGACAGGTTAACGGCTAGGCGCCGGCTGCCTCCAGTTCGTCGTCGCCGCCATGGCCGCGCTCGAGTTCGCGCGCGCCGCGCTTGACGGCCTTCTGCACCTTCTCGAAGGCGCGCACCTCGATCTGGCGGACGCGCTCGCGGCTGACGCCGAACTCGCTCGACAATTCCTCGAGCGTGATCGGCTCCTCGGCGAGGCGGCGCGCCTCGAAGATGCGGCGTTCGCGGTCGTTGAGCACGCCCATGGCGTCCTTCAGGAGCTTGCGGCGGTTGTCCGCCTCCTCCTGATTGGCGAGCACGGTCTCCTGGTCTTCACTGTCGTCGACCAGCCAGTCCTGCCACTCGCCGCCCTCGGCATCGGCGCGCAGCGGCGCGTTCAGCGAGGTGTCGCCGCCGAGTCGGCGATTCATCGAGATGACGTCCTCATTGGTGACGCCGAGCTTGGTCGCGATCTGCTGAACCTGGTCCGGGCGAAGATCGCCCTCGTCGAGCGCCTGGATCTGGCTCTTCATCTTGCGAAGGTTGAAGAACAGGCGCTTCTGGTTCGCCGTGGTGCCCATCTTCACGAGGCTCCACGAGCGCAGGATGTATTCCTGGATCGAGGCCTTGATCCACCACATGGCATAGGTCGCGAGGCGGAAGCCCTTTTCGGGCTCGAACCGCTTCACAGCCTGCATGAGGCCGACATTCCCTTCCGAGATTACTTCGCCGATCGGAAGGCCGTAGCCGCGATAGCCCATGGCGATCTTGGCCACGAGACGCAGATGGCTCGTCACCAGCCGATGGGCGGCGTTCCTGTCGTCATGCTCCCGATAAGCCTTGGCGAGCATGTATTCCTCGTCGGGGGCGAGCATCGGAAAGCGCCGGATCTCGTCGAGATAGCGCGAAAGACCGGCCTCGCCCGAGGCGATGACCGGCAGAGAAGCTTTGGCAGCCATGAAGACCCCCTTTCCTTGTCGGCGTCGCCTCCAGGCCGACGCCGAATGCGGCCGCAACGGCCCGCATGGTCCTATATGGGGATCAAATCCAGCGAAAACAGGGCTGTTCCGCCCCGATTCATCACAACGCCTTGAAGCCCTCGATGAGTTCCGCGAGATCTTCAGGCGGCTCTGACTCGAAGCGCAGCGTCTCGCCGGTCAGCGGATGTTCGAAGCCGAGCAGCCAGGCATGCAGCGCCTGGCGCTGGAAACCGCCCACCTCGTCCCCGAGCGGCTCCGGCAGGCGGTGCACCTTGGTCTGGAAGCCCTTGCCGTAGTCGGGATCGCCGATGAGCGGATGGCCGAGCGCGGCCATGTGGACGCGGATCTGGTGCGTGCGGCCTGTCTCGAGCCGAAGGTCGACGAGGCTGGCGATCGGCGCGCTCGCCGGGCCGTAGCTCTCCTCCACCGTGTAATGCGTGATCGCCTCCTTGCCGCCCTGCTTGACGATCGCCATGCGCTGGCGGTTCGTCGGCGAGCGGCCGAGCGGAGCGTCGACGAGGCCATAGGGGAGGGAGGGCACGCCCCACACGAGTGCGAGATAGCCGCGCTCGAGGGGGCCGGTGCGGCCATGATCGGCGAACTGTGCGGCGAGGCCCTGATGGGCGCGGTCGGTCTTGGCGACGACGATCAGCCCCGAAGTTCCCTTGTCGAGGCGGTGAACGATGCCGGGCCGCTTCACGCCGCCGATGCCGGAGAGGCTGTCGCCGCAATGGGCGATCAGCGCGTTCACCAGCGTACCGGTCCAGTTGCCGGCGCCTGGATGCACCACAAGGCCTGCCGGCTTGTCGATCACGATCAGGGCTTCGTCCTCGAAGACGATGTCGAGCGGGATGTCCTCGCCCTCGGGCTCGGCCGGCTCCGCCTCCGGCACCGACAGCTGGACGACGTCGCCCGAATTGACCGGCTTTTTCGCCTCGACTATGGTCGCGCCGCCGATGGCGACATGGCCGCTCTCGATCAATGCCTTGATGCGGCTGCGGCTCAGCGTGTCGATCCGGGACGCGAGCCACGCATCGAGGCGCCTGCCCGCCGCCTCCGGCTCGACCACGAGGTCGACGATTTCCTCGCCGTCATCCTGGCCGTCGTCCTGAAGGTCGTTCATGCTTCGCGCTTCTTCCCGTCACGTGTCCATGCCGCGCCGTCCGCTCGACGACGACGATGATGCCGACGAGGTCCCGCTCGATCCGGCGGTCGAGCGCATCCGCCAGCGGCTGAAGCGCCTCATCGTCATTTCGAGCGCCACGCTCCTGGTGGGGCTCGGCGCCGTGCTCGTCGCCGTCATCTACAAGATCGGCCGCGCCGAGGACAAGGCCGTGCTCGCGACACAGTCGGGCGAGGCGGTGATCACCGGCGCGCTTCCGGCCGGGGCAACGTTGCTCGCAACCGCTCTCGACGGGCGGCTGATGGCATTGACCTTCTCGGAGGCGGGCAGTCTTCGCGTCGTCGTCGTCGATCTCTCGACCGGCGCCGTCGTCCGCCGTGCCCGCCTCTCCGAGGCGCCTCCGGTCAGCGCGCAGTGAAGTTGTCCACTGCGGCGTGACGCATGTGCTTGCCAAGCGCGGGCGCGTTCGCTATATCGCGGGTCGTCGCCATCGGCGGCCCGCGCGCCCATCGTCTAGCGGTCAGGACGTCGCCCTCTCACGGCGAAAACCGGGGTTCGATTCCCCGTGGGCGCGCCAAAACTTTGTCGATATTTGTTGAAGTTTGTTCCAGTTCTGTCGCTGCAGAACTGGCGGCCTGCGCATGCAGGTGCAGCCTCCCGCGACCCCGCGACCCCGCGAACGGCCCTTCGGGCAGCGGCCGCCAGCCGGTCGTGACGGACCGGTTGCCGGGCGCCCCAGCCTGACTGTCGCGACCGAGCGGCGGTTCGGCCTATCGGGCGGCGGCGGGCTTTGCCTTGGCTGCGGCGCGGCGCGGCTTCTTCACCGGAGGCGGCGCGGCGGCTTCCTGAGCCAGGCGGGCGGCCTTGAGGCGCGCCGTCTTGGCGACGCGGGCCGCGGTTTCCTCGGCCATGATCGCCTGGGCGATCTCGGTGGTCTGGTCCGCCTTGACGATCGCCTTGGGGCGGAACAGCTCGGCGGTTGCCTTCTTCGACATGACTGGTCTCCTCAAAAGCAAAAACGGCCGGGCAAGCCCGACCGTTTCAACGGCTTCAGATCAGCGCCAGTACATCCGTGGTCGCGATCGAAGCGCTATCTCGTTCAGGCGGCGCTGAGATTCTCGGCGGCCTGCTTACCCGAGCGGGCGTCGCGCACGAGGTCGAAGCTGATCTTCTGACCCTCGACGAGGCTGCGCATGCCGGCACGCTCGACAGCCGTGGCATGCACGAACACGTCCGGCTGGCCGCCGCCCTGCTCGATGAAACCAAAACCCTTGGCCGTATTGAAAAACTTCACTGTTCCGGTAGCCATGACGATATCCTTTCAAATCGACACAGTTGATCATCACCCCGTCTCGCGACCGGGCGGCTCAGCTCACGAATTTGGAAAAGAAGATCGGCAAAGGCTCGAAGGCCGTAGCAATGTTCGTCAACAAGTTCGACTTCCCACATATAGGCGAAGTGGAACGTGAAAACAATGCACTCCGGCGCAATAGGGAAAATAACATCGCCTGATGCCGGAAAAAGTTCCCGCAGCGTTGAATTATCGTGCCCAGGCGCGCATCCTCGAAACACCGTCGGCAGGCGATCATCGAGGCGCCGGCGGCTGAGAGTCACGCTCGGCTCCCGCCTTGCCAAAGGAGAGGAGCGGAACTTGCCAGCAATCCTGAAGCCCAATCCCGGCCTCTATGAAGACGGCGAGCTCGTGGCGATGGCCGTCCTGCTCGAGTCGCTCTGCGAAGAGATCCTGCTCCGGCGCGGACCAGCCGCGATCGATGTCGACGAACTGAGAACCGGCATCGCCGAGATCATCCTCCGCCTGCAACGGTCTGCGATCCAGGAGCCCGTGTCACTGCGGGATGCCGTCCTCCGCGAGGTCGGCCTTCGCAAGGATACGGACGGGACCCTGGCGGCCTGATTCCGCCGCAGCCGAGCCAGATGTTCTGTCTCATTCGGCATTCACTCCGACGGCACAGGCGGTCCCTCGGATGCGGTCCGTTCGGAGAATTTAGGGAAACAATCGCGTCCGAAGCGCTTGAGAGGTGGGAAACCTTTCTCAGTCTGCGCGGGGACGCATCCCAATGTCGGACGACGAGCTTCACAGGCTGCTCGCGCAGGCTCTCATCGAACTGGCCGAGGGGAGCACGTCTTCCTACGAACTGCTGGCGCTCGCCCGCCGGCTCAATCCCGACACGCCGCAGTCGGCGCTGCGCCAGGCGATGCTGCTCGCCGCCTCGGAGACGTCGGCCTCATCACCCGAAAGCGGCGAACTGCTCCGTTCGACTGCGTTCTGGCTCGACCCCGACGATTGACCGGTGCCGTAGCCCAGCTGTTCGATCACGCGGATCGCTGGCTGGCGCGCGCTGACGGTCCCTCGCCGACCACGCTGGCGAGGATCGCGACCAACTGAGCCTCCGTGAAGGGCTTCGAGAGGCGCGGAAGCCCAGGGTCGCCGCCATCCGGAAGCTCGGCATAGCCGGTCGAGAGGATGATCGGCAGGCCCGGATAATCCCGGCGCAACTGTTCGGCGAGCTGGGCTCCGCTCATCTGGGGCATCGCGTGGTCGGTCACGACGAGATCGACGCGGTCCCCGGCCAGCAGCGCCAGCGCTTCCATTCCGGATTGAGCCTCGACGACGCGATGGCCGAGGTCTTCCAGCATGGCGACGGTGTTCATGCGCACGAGGGCGTCGTCGTCTACGACCAGAACGGAGAGGCTCATCGGCGGTGCGGCCTCGGCGACCGGTGCAACCGGAGCCGTCTCCACGCCCGCCGGGCAGACGGCCACCGGCAGCCAGATTTCGGCAGTCGTTCCGCGGCCGGGCTCGCTGTGCAGTGCCAGCCGGCCACCCGATTGCTGGGCGAGGCCATGCACCATCGACAGGCCGAGCCCGGTGCCTTTGCCGACGCCTTTCGTCGTGAAGAAGGGCTCCCGCGCGCGCCGCAACGTCTCGGCGTCCATGCCCTCGCCGGTGTCGCTGACAGAGAGGCGCACATAGCGTCCGGGCGCGAGCTCCGGGTCTTCGGAGATGATCTCTTCCGATGCGGAAACGCGGATCGTGCCCTGCTCATGCATGGCGTCGCGCGCGTTGACGGCGATGTTGAGCAGCGCCGTCTCGAGCTGGTTGGGGTCTGTCTGGACCGTCGGCAACGCTGCGGGGAAATCCGTCTCGATGGCGATCATCGGCCCGAGCGAGCGTTGCAGCAACTCTGCCATGCCGTCGAAAAGCCGAGCGATGTCGACCGGGGCGATCTGCAGTTCCTGGCGCCGCGCGAAGGCCAGCATGCGCGACGTGAGGGCCCCGCCGCGCCGCGCGCCTTCCATGGCGTTGTCGATGAGGCGGCGCAGCTGCGGATCGGCGGGAATCCGCTTGCCGAGCAGTTCGAGGCTGCCCATCACTGCCATCAGCAGGTTGTTGAAGTCATGAGCGATGCCGCCGGTGAGCTGGCCGATCGCCTCCATCTTCTGGGCCTGCAAGAGCGCCGCCTCGGTCTGCTGGCGCACGGCGATCTCGGCGGCGACCCGCGCCTCCAGCGTTTCGTTGAGGGCCCTCAGCTGCTCCTCTGCCTTGGCGCGCTGGCGGTTCTCCTGCTCCACGGTCTGGAAAAGACGGGCATTGTCGATCGCCACCGCAGCCTGCCCGGCGATGCCGACGAGCAGCTTCTCGTGCTCCTCGAAGAAGCGGTCCGGCTCCGGATGGCCGAACAGAAGGCCGCCGATCACCTCGCCGGTCCGCGAGACGACAGGCACAGCGAGATAGCTCCGCACCGGGAGATGTCCATGCGGCATGCCGAGGAAGCCGGAGTTGAGGCCATATTCGGGATGCTTCAAGACATCCCCGGCACGGATGATGCCCTTGCCTTCGAAGGTCGGATGGAAGAGCGGCGTGTTCCGCGGCATCGGGAAACTGTCGAAATGGCTGCGATCGACGCCCGACAGCGAATAGAGGCGGTAGCGCTCGCCCGCCTCGTCGATGACGTTGTAGAAGAAGGCGCCGAACTGCGCGCCGGTCAGGGCGACGCCGGCATCGGTGACCGTCTGGACGATCTTCTCGGGATCGAGCTCGGCGGCGATGGCCGCGCCGCTCGAATTGAGGATCTCGAGGCGCCGCCGCTCCTTGTGCTGCACCGCCTCGGCTTGCCTCTGCTCGCTGACGTCGACATTGACGCCGATCATTCCGACGAACTCGCCTTCGACTGAAAAACGCGGCCGGGCGTCGGTGAGAAGCGTCCGCCAGGCGCCGTCGGCGCGGCGATACCGCGCCTCGGCCGTGAAGCGGGTGCGCGTGCGCATGCCCTCCTCGAAGGGGCCGGCGAGCGCCTCGCGATCCTCGGGATGAACCGTCGTCGACCAGTCGAAATCGGACAAATCGTCGGGCGTTCCCCAAAACTCGCGCTGCGCGCGGTTCAGGTAGATGCAGCGGCCGTCCTGATCGCCCATCCAGAGCATGACCGGGGCGCTCTCGGCCACGAGGCGGAAGCGCGCCTCGCTCTCCTCCAGCGCCTTGCGGGCGATCACCTGCTCGGTGACGTCGGTGCCCTGGACATAAATGCCGGCGAGCGCGCCGGACCGGTCGCGGACGGGCTGATAGATATAGTCGAGATAGTGCAGTTCGGGGGCCGCACCCGCCGCGCTCTCCAGCCAGACCGGCGCAGTCATGCCGGAGATGGCGCTCCCGCTCTCATAGACCCGGTCGAGCAATTCGAGGAAGCCTTGGCCGACCACTTCCGGCAGCGCTTCGATCACCGGCTTGCCGATGATGTCGCGATTGCCGACGAGGCGCAGATAAGCCTGGTTCGCCATGGTGAAGACGTGGTCCGGACCCTCGAGCAGGGCAGAGAATCCGGGCGTCTGCTCGACCATCATGCGCAGACGCTCGGCCTCGCCGCGCAGCCAGCGCTCGGCCGCCACCTTGTCCGTCGTCTCCACGACGATGGCGATGACGCCGAGCGGGTGACCGTCCTCGTCGAGAACGGGCGAATAGTCTAGGTTCATCCAGACCTGTTCGGGTCGGCCGTTGCGGTAGAGCGTCAGCTCCTGATCGGCGTAGCTGAGCGTCTCGCCGCGGCCAAACACGGTTCGCACGACATTGTCGTTGAAATCGGCGACCTCGATCCAGCCCTCGCGCACCTTGGAGCCGAGCAGGGCGGGATGGCGGGCGCCGGCGAAGACCGAATAGGCGTCGTTGTAGATCATGACGCCGTCCTCGCCCCAGAGCGTGACGATAGGCACCGGAGAACGGAGGATCATGGCGACGGTGCTGATGATGCCCTGCGGCCAGCGCTCGATCGCTCCAAGCGATGTCCGTTCCCAGGCGAAAGCGGCGATCAGCCGGCCCATCTCGCCGCCTTCCCGCAGGAAGGCCGGTCCGATCGACCCGACCCCGTCGTTCAGCATGTCGCAAGTCCCCACGCAATTCCGCGAGGGCTTCAATGCCGGAAACCGGGTCGAAGTTCCATCGAAGGTCGCGGACAAAAAAGAAAACGCCCGCCGGGGAGGAGATCGGCGGGCGTCTTCACGTCAGCGGCGCAGCGGGGAGGAGGTCGCCTGCCGCCTTTATCGCGGACGGGGGAGGACCGTCCGGCGAAGCTCTCTCAGTAACCGGCGGCGCGACGGGCGACGTGGTCGATGTCGCCGCGCTGGATCCCCATGTCGGCCAGCTCCCGGTTGTTCAACCTGACCAGCTCACCATAGGTTTCCTTGTACTTCCGCCAGTTCTTGAAGTTCTTGACGATGTTCATTTCGGCACCCTTGCTTTGATTTCAAGGGGCGGTCCCGTTTTCGTCCGTCCGTCCCTGTCGAGACAAGAGATAGGCGCCTTCCGACTCTCCGAGCAGGGCCGATTTGGTCAAGGCTGGCTTGCATCTGGTGCATGGCAGCACGAGAAACCCCAACCATATTGCAATGCAATATGGCGGCCGATGCCGATGCGCGGCCCTGCTAGGCTGGAATGGCGAGGACGGGGCAGGGCGCCTGCCGCATCACCCGCTCGGTATGCGTGCCGCGCAACATGTCGAGCAGGCTGTCGTGGCGGCGCGTCGGCATGGCGACGAGGTCGGCGCTGCCGGCATGGGCGAGGATCGTCTCGATCAGCGGGCCGGAGGCGAGCCGGACCGGAGCCCAGCCTTCGCCGCTCGGCGTCGGAATGCGCGGCGCGCGTTCGCCGACATGCAGCAGTTCGACGGCGTCGTCCGCGAGACCGAGCGCGCTGGAGAGCCGTGCCACGACGTTGAGCGCATGGCCGGCCGGCGGCTGATCGGCGATCGGCATCAGGATGTGCTGGAGCGACAGCGCGCCGGTCGCCGGATCGGCGAAGCCTGGCCTGTCGAGCGGAACGAAGAGCACCGGCACCTCGGTCTCGGCGGCGATCCGTTCGGAGATCGATCCATGCAGAACCCGGTCGAGCCCCTCGCGGGCATGCGAGCCGAGCACGAGGAGATCGGCCGCATGGGCCGAGAGGAATCGCTCCACGCCGCTCGCCGGGTCGTGGTCGCGGATATCGACCTTGGAGACGAGGACGCCGCTATCGCGGTCGACCGTCTCGCGCGGTGCGTCGGCGGCGATGAGCCCCCAGCCGGCGAGAGTTTCGCGGACGGCCGGAAAATGCCCGGCTTCGTCGCCGCGGCCCTGGACGTGCAGGACCTGGAACTCTGCCTTCAGCGCCACGGCGAGGGCCAGCGCATGCACGAAAGCGGGTCGGCTCGCGAGCGAGAAATCGGTTGTGTGGGCGATGCGATAGCGTGGTCCGGTCATGGTCCGGTCGGGCTCCCCAGCCTTGGATACGACTGAGGGAGATTAGCGGTTTCGGAGCGCCGCGTCGTGATCAGGATCAGTTCGCGGCGTCCTCCCGCGCGATCGTGGCGAGCGCCGCTTCGAGTTCCGCGTCGATATCGCCGTCGAGATCGATACGGATGACGTCCTCGTCGTCGCCCGGACGCTCAAGGGTCGCCAGTTGGCTCTCGAGCAGCGAGGCGGGCATGAAATGACCCTTGCGCGTCTTCATGCGCTCGGCGAGCAGTGCATGCGAGCCGTCGAGGAAAACGAAGCTGGTCCGCCGCGCGACGCCGGAGGTCAGGATCGCGCGATAGCTGCGCTTCAGTGACGAGCAGGCGGCGACGACGCCAGACGGCGCGTCGTCCGCTTCTGCCAGTCGCGTCGCGATGGCCTTCAGCCAGGGCAGGCGGTCGTCGTCATTGAGCGGCGTGCCGGCCGACATCTTGGCGACGTTCTCCGGTGGATGCAGCTTGTCGCCTTCGATGAAGGGGGCGCCAAAATGGGCGGCGAGCCGTTCGCCGACCGTCGTCTTGCCCGAGCCGGACACGCCCATGACGATGAGGTTTCGCTTCAGAACAGGTGTCGTGCCGGTCATGCGATCCGCCGTGTCGGGTTGTTGTCCTGCCTAGATCGTCCGGATCGCATGGCGGCGCAAGCCTCACGCCGCGACGACAGCCGCGCCCTGGCCGACATGGAGAGCGAGCGCGCCGGGCCGGCAGGTGGCGCGGAAGCGGCGTGCGCGCATCGGTTCGCCGTCGAGATTGACGGACAGCTCCTTGTCCGAGCGATATTCGAACCAGGGACCGCGCGCCCGCACGACCATGGTCTCGATCGCCGTCATCCCCTGCATCAGGATCGAGCCGAGCGCATCAAGGCGCGCCTCCGCCGCGATCTCGGGCACGATCATGAGATCGAGCAGCCCGTCGTCGAGCATCGCGTCGGGGCAGAGCGCGATGCCGCCGCCCGCCTGCCTTCCATTGCCGATCGCGAGAGCGAGGAAGGATCCTTCCCACGAAAAGTCTTCGCCAATGATCCGCCCGGTATTGGCCGAGAGTTCGCTGAAGCGCGAGACACCTGTCAGCACATAGGCGAGCCCACCCATGCGGCGCTTGAGGTCGGGGTCGGTCTCGACCGTCACGCGCGAACCGAAGCCACCCGTCAGCAGATTGATGAAGAGGCGCGCGTCGACGAAGCCGACATCGATTGGCCGCACCGGCGCCGTCGCGGCGAGGCGGAGCGCGGCGGTCGTGTCCTCGGCGGGGATGGCGGCGGACCGGGCGAAGTCGTTGGCGGTGCCGAGCGGTAGCACGGCAAAGCCGCAGCCGGGCGGCGGGTCGGCGGCGAGCGCGGCGCCGAAGACCTCGTTGACGGTGCCGTCCCCGCCACCCGCGACAATGGTGTCGACCAAACCGGCTTTCGCGTCCGCCACCGCTTCTGCCGCCATCCGCGACGCGTCGCCCGACTCGAAGGTGACGCGCACGCTCACGACATGGCCGTCGGCACGCACCGCGCCGATCGCCTCGCGAACGCGCTGTTCCCGCGCCACCTTGCCATGCAGAATCAGGCGTAGCCTCATCGCGGTTCCCTTCAATGCGGGCCGGTGATGAAATCGGCCGCCCGCTCGGCGATCATCAGTGTCGGCGCCATCGTGCCGCAACTCGGAATGACCGGGATGACGGAGGCGTCGGCGATGCGCAACCCCTCGATGCCGCGGACACGGAGCTCCGGATCGACCACAGCCTCGTCGTCCGTTCCCATCCTGCAGGTGCCGCAGGTGTGGAAATAGGTCGTGCATGTGGTCCGGATGAAGTCGACCGTTTCGGCGCGGTCGAGGCGCCGCCCCGGCGCGAGATAGCTCGCGAACAGCTTGGCAAAGGCCGAGGTCTCCACGAGGTCCATCGCGAAATCCACCGCCGTCACCAGCGCCTCGAGATCGTCGGGATGCGACAGGAAGTTCGGCTGGATTTCCATCCGTCCTCCGGGGCCCGATTCAAGCAGGCGGAGATGGCCCTTGCTGCGCGATTCCATCAGGCCAGGCGCGATCGCGAAGACATCTCCCGTGAGGTCGTAGTCGGCGGCGAGTTCGGGAACGGCGCTTGCGCGCTGGAAGCAGATGGCGGTGAGATCGGGCCGAGCGAGGCCCGGCCGGCTCCTCCAGTTGATGACGCTGCCGCCGCCGTTGTCCCTGATGGGACCCAGCGGCGCCCGGGCCCGGAAGTTCACCGCCCTGATCATCGGATGGTCCTGCAGATTGGCACCGACGCCGTGCAGGTCCGCGACAGTGTCGATACCGAGTCTGCCGAGCGCGGCGGAATTGCCGATGCCCGAGAGCAGGAGCAGCCGCGGCGTATCGATCGCCCCGAGCGACAGGATGACCTCGACCCGCGCGGCCGTCTCCGTCACGCGGTCGCCGACGAGATGATGCACGCCGGTGCAGCGGCCGTGCGCGAAGGTGAGCCGGAGAGCGAGGGAGCGGGTGAGGACTGTAAGGTTCGCAAGCGGCCTGCCGGCGTGGAGATAGCCGGTCGCCGCGCTCCAGCGCCGACCGCCCGACTGGGTCAGATTGGCCAGCGCCGCGCCTTCGTTGCTGGCGCCGTTCGGGTCGTCGATGATCGGTATGCCGAGTTCGGCGGCGCCCTCGATCATGGCCCAGGCCAGCGGATGCGGGTCGCGGCTGCGCTCGATCCTCATCGGGCCGTCAGCGCCGCGCAGGCTGGTCTCGCCGTCCTCCCAGTCCTCGATGCGGCGGAAGAAGGGGAGGCACGCGTCGAACGACCAGCCGGTCGCGCCGGCGGCCGCCCAGGCGTCGTAGTCGGCGGCGTGGCCGCGATACCAGTGCAGTGCGCCGGTCGAGGACGAGCCGCCGAGCACCCGGCCGCGCGGCAGGGCCATGGTCCGGCCGTTGACGAGGCTGGTCGCGGCATATTCGTAGCCCCAGTCGAGGCTGCCGTTGCAGAACGCCACCCAGCGGGCGGGATCGGCGATCCCGTCGAAGCCCTCGTCGTCGGGCCCGGCTTCAATGACGAGAACCGTCGCGCTGCTCCGCTCGGCGAGGCGGCGGGCCACGGCCGAGCCGGCGGTGCCCCCGCCGACGACGATATAGTCGTAGGAGGGGAGGAGCGCGGGCGGTGTCGATGCCGTCATCGGCCGCGTCCGTTGCGGCGGTCGCCATTGCATCGGCCTGCGCACGAAAAATCGATCTGCGGATGCGGTGATCCGCGCCCGAATCCAATCTGTTGCATGGATGCCCCCGCCGCGACTGATCTGTGTATGCACGAACAATCGCAGGGGCGTTGCGCATCGCCTAGTACGAAATTAGGAGCGGGTTGACGCAGCGGTGGAGAGCGTGCGTGCCGCCGGCGAGAATCAGCGGAAACCGGCTCCGCCAGCCGCCAGAAGGGCGCGGAAGCGACCGGGCGTCAGGCCGTAGCGCCCCTTGAAGGCGCGGGTCAGATGGCTCTGGTCGGAGAAGCCTGTCTCTGCGGCGACATCGGCCAGAGCCTCGCCGCGGGCGATCCGTCGATGGGCGACAGCGAGGCGGCGGCCCACGAGATATCGATGCGGCGAGGTGCCGACGAAGGCACGGAAATGGCGCGCCGTTTCGAAGCGGTCGAGGCCCGACACGCGCTCGATGTCCTCGGAGGCGATCGGCCGGTCGAACTCGGCATCGATCAGCGCCTTGACCCGCCGCATGCGGGCGAGCGGCTTCGACCGGTCGGCCGGTGCGAGGCCGGCCCGGCGCGCTAGGCGTCCAGCGCAATCGGCGAGGAAGCCGTCTACCGCGAGCGGATCGGCCGGCTCCGGGAAGGAAGCGAAAAACTCGTCGATAAGCGTCGCGAGAACCGCATCCTCCGCGACCGCCTCGCCGACGAAGGGCAACGGTCCCCGGCCACCGAGCGCCGCGAGAACGCGGTCCGGGTCGAGATAGACCATGCGGTAGAGGAACCCGTCCGGCGTCGCCGAGCGGCCGTCATGCCATTCGTCGGGATGCAGCACCATGCACTGGCCGCGGGCGCTGATCCGGCCGGCACCGCGATAGCGGAAGCCTTGTGCGCCCAAAAGCGTCGCGCCGACCGCATAGGTCTCGTGGCGGTGCAGGTCATAGGCATGGCCGCCGAACCTCGCCAGCAGGCGCTGCACGCCGCGCTGGGGCGGCTCGGTGGAGATGAAGTCGTCGGGCATCGGACGCACGATCGTTCAAGACGGTGTCGGGCATTGATCCTAGGTTCTCGGCATGCTTTACGCCACCAAGACCGCCCTCGTGATCCTCGACGACCTCCTGCCCTGGCAGAAGGTCAACATCGCCGCCTTCCTCGCCGGAGGGCTCGTGAACCGGCATCCCGATATCATCGGCGAGCCCTATCGCGATGCCTCCGGCCAGGCCTACACCGCGCTCATCCGCGAGCCGGTCTTCGTCTTCGGCGCGGACGGCGCCGGCCTCGCACGCACGCATGGCCGGGCGCTCTCCCGCGGGCTCGATATCGCACTTTATATCCGCGAGATGTTTTCGACCTCGAACGACGCCGACAATCGCGCCGCCGTCGCCGCGGTCTCGGGCGCCGGCCTCGATCTCGTCGGTATCGGGCTTCATGCCGAGCGCAAGATCGTCGACAAGGTGACGGCCGGCCTCAAATTCATGGGCTGAGCCTGATCCGGAGCTTTGCGCTGACGCCTTTGGCGATGCCAGCCGGGCGGCAGCATTGGCTGCTCTTCGCGCCTCGGCTTGGCCAATTCGGGCGACGATGCGGCATCAGCACCCCGAATATGGCTGTTGTGCGGCGCAACATAGTGCGGGCTTGTGGTTTTGCTCTGCACAAACCGCAGCCCTGCCATGAGCAAAGGACGAGTGCTCATCCTCCCTTGAGCGGTCTACATTCCTGACATCGAAAGCGCGCTGGCAGTGGTCGGCGCCTCGATGAGAAGGACGACGACAATGGCTAATGGCATCATTGCTTCCTACAAGGGCTGGGTGAAGTTTCGCCAGACCTGCAATGAGCTCAATCGGCTGACGAACCGTGAGCTCGCCGACCTCGGAATCGAGCGTTCGGAAATCGCGAAGGTCGCCAAGCGGTCGGCCGCCTACTGAGTTTCAGGAATTCGCCGGGAACGAACCTCCTCCCTCGTTTCCCGCGATCGGCGAGCGGCCGACCTCCTCCCCGGCCCCTCGCCAGTACAAGAGAACGCCCGCCGACCTCCTCCCCGGCGGGCGTTTTCTTTTGTGCTCAGTCGGACGGCCCGCCGCGCACATAGGCTCCGAGCGCCTCGGCGAGATGATCGAAGACGAGCCGCATGCGGCGGACGGATTTCAGGTCCTCGTGCATCGCGAGCCATGTCTCGAGACCGATCTCGAAATCGTCCGGCAGCACGCGCACAAGCGACGGGTCGCGCTCGCCGATCCTGACCTGGCACACGCCGATCCCGAAGCCGGCCCGCACCGCCTGCAGACCTGCGACGTCGCTGTCGGTTCTCAGCGTGAAGGCGGACCGATCCGGGATGACGCCCTGCCGCTGCGCCGCCCGCACGCTCGGCGTTTCCGTGTCGAACCCGATCAGGACATGGCCCCGAAGGGCATCGCGGTTCTCCGGTGTGCCGTTCCGCTCCAGATAATCGCGCCGGGCGAAGAAGCCGAGTGCGATGCGGCCGATATGCCGTTGCAGCAGCGCCCCCTGGACCGGCGTCGTCATGCGCACGGCGATATCCGCCTCGCGGCGCAGCAGGTCCTCGCTTCGGTTTGAGACGACGAGTTCGATCGCGATGCGCGGATGCAGCCGATTGAACGCGGCCAGTATCGGCGGCAGCACCTCCGTCCCGACGATCTCGCTCGCCGTGATCCGCACACTGCCGCGCTCCTCGGCCGCCTCGCCCGTAGCGGTGCGCCGCAGCGCTTCGGCGGCCAGCGCCATCGCCTCTGCATGGGGGCGGAGCTCAAGCGCGGCATCGGTCGGATCGAGCCCCGTCTGGCTGCGCGTGAACAGCACGATGCCAAGCTGCTGTTCCAGCTCGGCGACATGGCGGCCGAGCGTCGGCTGAGTCAGCCGGAGCCTACGCGCTGCCGCCGAGAGGCTGCCCTCGTCGAGAACGGCGAGGAAAGAGCGGCAGAGATCCCAGGACAGCGCCATCATGCGATAATGCATGGCGACTATGGGTGTTTCAACAATTTTGGCAGAGCCGGCCGATCGCTAGCTTCCAACTGTCGGAAAGAACAGGAGAGATGCGATGAACACGGAATCTGTGGCGCTGGTGATCGGGGCGACCGGCGGTATCGGCGGCGAAGTCGCCCGCACGCTCGCGGCGCGCGGCTGGACGGTGCGAGCGCTTGCCCGCGATGTCGGTGCCGCGCAGAAGCGCTGGCGTGGCCCGCCGCTCGACTGGCGGCAGGGCGACGCAATGAACCCCTCCGACGTGAGCGAGGCGGCGGAGGGCGCGTCGATCGTCTTTCACGGCGCCAATCCGCCGGGCTATCGCAATTGGGCCGGCCTCGCGCTGCCGATGCTGGACAGCACCATCGCCGCGGCGCGCGCGGCTGGAGCACGGATCGTCTTTCCAGGTACGCTCTACAACTACGGGCCCGATACGTTTCCGCTCATCGCCGAGACGGCGGCGCAGCGACCGCTGACGCGCAAGGGGCGGATCCGCGCCGAGATGGAGCGGCGGCTGGAGGGAGCCTCAAAGACTGTCCCCGTCCTCATCGTCCGGGCCGGCGACTTCTTCGGACCCAGCGTCGGCAACAGCTGGTTCGGCCAGGGCATCGTGAAGCCGGGCCGCCCGGTGACGGCGGTGACCTATCCCGGCGGGCCCGATGCCGGCCATGCCTTCGCCTATCTGCCCGATCTCGCCGAGACATTCGCCGCGCTGATCGACCGGGCCGACGAACTGCCCGCCTTTGCCCGCTTCCACTTCGCCGGGCACGACTTCGCGCGTGGCATCGAGATCGCTGAACGCGTGCGTGTGGTCGCGGGGCGGCCGGACCTGCCGATCCGGCGCTTCCCATGGTGGGCGGTCACCCTTGCGTCGCCCGTCGTCGAGAAGTTCCGCGAGCTTCTGGAGATGCGCTATCTCTGGCGCGAGACCGTCCGGCTCGACAATCGCAGCCTCGTCGCCTTTCTCGGACGCGAGCCGCACACCGAGACGGACGAAGCCCTGCGTGCGACCCTTATGGGTCTCGGCTGCCTTGCCTCGACTTGAGCGATCAGGGCAAAGGATAGCGCTGCTGCAAGGCGCGGATGCGCGCTGCAAGCCCCATCGGCGCCTCGCCCTTGACCGGCACGACCTCAATGGCAGGCTCCACGGCAGGCGAGGCGGGGGTCTTCGCTGCCGGCTCGACTGGCACGGGCGCGGGCGCCTCTATCGTTTTCGGCGCCTCCTCGCGGGCGAGCTTCGCCACAGCCGCGCCGATATCGAGCAGGGACTGCCGAAGCGCGCTGCTGTCCGCCGCGGGCGGCGATGCGCCGCCGCGGGCAGCGAGGCGCGCGTCCGTCTCCAGCGCTGCGATGCGCGCGAGAAGCGCCTGCCGGTCGTCATGGGCGGGCGCGGCGGTCGGGGGAGGCAGGGTGGCGGCAGGCGTCCCGGCGAGGCGGGCCTCCAGCATCGCGATCTTGTCGTTCGCCGCGGCAAGCTCGGCGCGCAGCGCATCGGAAGCCGCGTGCGCGGCCTTCAACTCGGCATCGAGCGCCCGGCGGGCCGCGGCGCCGGCTGCGATCTCGCCGAGCGCGGCCTCGCGGCGCATCTGCTCGCCGGCAAGTGTCGCGCGCAATTCCGCAAGCGCCGCCCCTGCAGCCCCGGCCTCCGAGGCCTGTCGGCCGGCGGCGCGGATCTGGTCGCGGAGATTGGCGAGCTCGGTCTCGCGCGCGACCACTTCGAGCTTCTGCGCCTCACGCTCCGCCACGACGGCTTCGAGCTGCCGGCGTGCCGCGTCGAGGCGTGCTTCCATGTCCTGCATCCGCTTCTCCGCCGTCCTGCCGGCCTCATCGGCTTCGCCGAGCCGTCGCTCGCGCTCGGCGAGGGTTGTCAGGAGTTGGCCCCGTTCGTTCTCGAGACGGCCCATGCCGTCGGCGGCCAGAGACTGCTCCGCCGAGAGATGGGCGATGAGCGCCCGCTTCTCGCCGAGCTCGACCTCGCGGCCGGCGACCCGCTTCTCCAGCTTCTCGATCGTGGTTTCGAGCCGGCGCGTCGACAGCGCGAAATCCGCCCTCAACTGGTCGCGGTCGGCGGCGATCTCGGCCGGCGTCATCGGCAGCGTCATCTCGATGTCGCGACGCGTGAGGCGGACGGCGCGCCGCCAGAAGGGCGGCAGGACGATCAGCGCGGCGAGCCCCGTCGCGAGGCCCCCCAGCGCAACATACATCGCCGCTTCGATCACGCCTTGCTCCGCATCGCGCCCGTCCGGCCATCCGCCTTTCTCCGCATTGGCATTGCCGCGGCGGCGAGTCCAGCCGTGTTCATCCTAGAGCGAGGTTATCTCCGGAGCGTGAAGACCCGCGAAACCGCGGATCAGAAGGGGTTCCAGGTTTGCTTGTCGGTGAACTTCAGATAGCCGACGCTGATGCCGAGCCGCGCGCCGACACCCGAGATGATCGGCACGACGAAGATGTTGTTGCGAGATAGAACGGTCGCTCCGACGCCGCCGACCAGATAGGCCGAGCCGTTGACCCCGACGAAACGGTCGTACATCGCGTTCACCGAGGGCAGGTTGTAGACGAGCATCATGACCTTGGAGCCGTCGCCGCCGAAATCCCAGCCTATCGACGGACCCTGGAAATAGACCGGGTGCTTGCCGGCATTCTTCGTATAGAGCGTACCTTGGCCGTAGCGGACGCCGGCGATGAGCGCTCCGCTGCCCTGCTCGCCGAGCACGTAGCCGTTGGGCTGGCCATATTGCGACATCGAGTGTTCGACGACCGATGCGAGCCCGCCGGAGACCTCGCCGAAGAAGGCGCCGCCCGTCTTGACGATCTCGTCGACGGAATAGTGCTCGCCATCCTGGGTCTGGGCCGATGCCGGAGCAGCGGCGGCGCCGGCCACGAGGATCGCCAGCCCGACGAGGGTGGCAAGGAGGCGCAGGAAGGACGCGGGACGGGTCATCGCATTCACCTCATCGAGACGGTCGCGCGCATCGGGCGAAGCGCGGGAGTGAGCCTGCCCAATGACGGGGCCGCCGACAAGCAGTGGCTGAAAAAAGCGGCTCAATCGCGGCGCCGCCCGCGACGCGGCGCGGTTGGCATCTCCGGCTTCGCGGTGTATCCCCTGTCCCTCAGCGCCGCGCGCGCGATTCGGTTGCGGAGACGGGGGATCGACGATGTCTGAGGCGGCAGAAATCGAGGCGCTCGATCTCGCGGCGCTGCTGTGCAGCCGTGTCTGCCATGACATCATTTCCCCGGTCGGCGCCATCAACAACGGCCTCGAGGTTCTCGACGAGGAGAACAACGAGGAGATGAAGGCCTTCGCCTTCGATCTCATCCGCAAGAGCGCTCGGCAGGCGTCCGCCAAGCTGCAATTCGCACGCCTCGCCTTCGGCGCCGCCGGCTCGTCCGGGGCCGAGATCGATCTCGGCGATGCCGAAAAGGTCGCGCGCGGCTGGATGGACGGCGAGAAGGCCGAGTTCTCGTGGTCGGCGCCGCAGGCGCTGATGGCGAAGAACCGCGTCAAGCTGCTGCTCAATCTGGTGCTGCTCGCCGTCGCCGCGGTGCCGCGCGGCGGGCATATCAAGGTGACGGTCTCGGGCGCACCGTCATCGCCCGACTTTACCTTCCTCTGCACGGGGCCGAATGCCCGCATCCCGGCCGCGTTCGAGAAGCTGGTGCCCGGCAATCTCGTCGACGTGCATCTTGATGCGCATGCGGTGCAGCCCTATTACACCGGCCTCCTGGCGCGCGCCTGCCGCATGGATGTCGCGGCCGTGCTGGAGGGCAGCGACATCGTGATCACGGCCAAGAGCCGTCCGCAGGACTGACCGAAGTCCCCCTTCCGAAGGATCGAAGCGCGGGTCGTCCACAGGACTGATCCCGTTCGTCCGGTCTCGCAACGCACGAGCGTCCCAGAAGCGCGACGCCCGTTTGTTGCGCCCGGCAAGGGCTCTGCCATTTCCGCTATCGATCGACCGAAAATGCAAAACCCCGCCGGAGCGGGGTTCGACAGGATTGGCGGCGGAGACGCCCTCAGGCGGTGGCGCGCAACGGCGCTTCGTCGGGCTCGCGCAACACGTAGCCGCGGCCCCAGACCGTCTCGATATAGTTGTGCCCGTTGGTGGCGTTGGCGAGCTTCTTGCGCAGCTTGCAGATGAAGACGTCGATGATCTTCAGCTCGGGCTCGTCCATGCCGCCATAGAGATGGTTCAGGAACATCTCCTTGGTCAGGGTGGTGCCCTTGCGGAGCGAGAGCAGCTCCAGCATCTGGTATTCCTTGCCCGTCAGATGCACGCGGCTGCCGTTCACCTCGACGGTCTTGGTGTCGAGATTGACGGTCAGGTCGCCGGTGTTGATCACCGACTGGGCATGGCCCTTCGAGCGGCGGACGATGGCGTGGATGCGGGCAACCAGCTCGTCCTTGTGGAACGGCTTGGTCATGTAGTCGTCGGCGCCGAAGCCGAGGCCGCGGACCTTGTCCTCGATGCCGGCGAGGCCGGAGAGGATCAGGATCGGCGTCTTGACCTTGGAGAGGCGCAGCGCGCGGAGAACTTCGTAGCCCGACATGTCGGGCAGGTTCAGGTCGAGCAGGATGATGTCGTAATCGTAGAGCTTGCCGAGATCGACACCCTCTTCGCCGAGATCCGTCGTGTAGACGTTGAAATTCTCGGACTTGAGCATCAGCTCGATGCTCTGCGCCGTAGCGCTGTCGTCCTCGATCAGCAGAACTCGCATACCAATCCCCTCATTGCCTGTCCTGGGCTCGGCGCTCCGGTCCTTGCGAACCGGCCGCCCTGGGAAGCGGCTCAACCCCGATTCGAAGCCTAACGAACAATGGTTAACAAATTCCGATTCGCACCCACAAGCGGCCTCGGCGGATGAGGTGGAAATTCCGCCCGGCGCCTGCGTTTGCGGCCGATCCGCGCCTTAGGCGCCGATCGGCGCAATTGCACGGATCGCGGTAACCAATTCGTCGGACTCCTCGGTCTAGGATGGCGCGGTTACCGGTTGGGTTTACCTCGCCTTAAGCCGTCCTTCGCCATGATTAACGCGAGACGTAAACGAAACGTTAGCGCGGAGCGAAAGGTTTAAGGTTTCGACAAGCGGCTCGTCCCACGTCGGGAGAGCCGTGCCGCCAGGGGGGCGGCGTTAGTGCGTGTCGCGGAGCGGGTTCCCTGCCGCCCCGGACCGAGGGGAGTTGTGAGTCCGATGAAGTCGCGTGAGAGTCTCGTTCGGCTGAAGCGTTTCCAGGTCGAGGAGAAACGCCGCCGTGTCCAGCAGATCGAGCTGATGATCGCCGAATTCGAGAAGATGGCGCGCGATCTCGACGAGCAGATCCGCGTCGAGCAGGAACGCTCCGGCATCCGCGATCAGAACCACTTCGCCTATCCGACCTTCGCCAAGGCGGCGGCGCAGCGCCGCGACAATCTGAAGGCATCGGCCCAGGAGCTGCAGAGCCAACTCGAAGGCGCGCAGGACGAACTCCTCGCCGCGACGGACGAGTTGCGCAAATACGAGCTGATGGTCGAGCGGGACCAGGAGCGCGAGCGCGCCTCGCAGCCTGCCGCCGAAGGCCAGGCAGCCGAGGAGCCGGCGCCGCGGCGGGGCCGACCGCTCGCCGGCGAGCGCCGCAGCGTCTAGCTCTCCCGCTGCCTCTTCTCTTTTACCGGCCCGCTTTCGGGTCGATCAGCGGCACATGCGGGCCCGCCTCGCGCGGAAGGTGCCCCTCGAGGCGAGGATCTTTCGCGAGTTCGATCGCCATCTTCCACGGCCGAAAGCCCATCTTCCGGTAAAAGGGTAGGGCGGCCGGATGGTCGAAATGGCAGGTGTGCAGCCAGACCCGCTCGGCCCCCGCCGCGAAGGATATGTCCAGCACATGCGACATGAGGGCGCTCGCGGCGCCCGTTCCCGTCGTTTCCTCGACGACGCCGAACATGGCGACCTCGATATCGGCGCCGTCCCGCTCGGCCTGGAGTTCCGCGAGCCCGACCGGCTCGCCGTCCTTTACGAGGAAGAGCACGCGCGCGCCGTCGGCCGTCAGCTTGGCCCGGAGTTCTGCCTCCGGCATGCGGGCCCGCTCGAACCACAGCCAGCGCTCGCCGATCCTGCGGTAAAGCGCGCGATAGGCCGCTAGCTCGATTGGATCCTGCTCCACGACGGTGAAGCCGGCGGGAAGCGGCGCCGAGCGTCCCCCGTCGCGGGCGTTCAGCTCGAGATAGGTGACCACGTCGGCGATATAGCCGGGCGGAAGGTCGGTATAGCCATCGAGCAAGAGAGGGATTGTCGGCATCAGTCCAGAATCTCGCGGTCAAGGAGATAGCGCGCGGCGGCGATAAGCGTCGGGCGAACATTCTCGCGCGCGGCGAAGACGAGGAGAAGCGGCTCGTTCTCCATGAAATACTCCAGCACGGCCGCGAGGAATCCGGGATCGGCCGCGGCGCTGCGCAGCATCTCGGGACCGATACCGGTCAGCGCCAGGAAGCGGCCGAGCTCCTCCGGCTCGCCGGCCAGGAAGGCGAGGGCGCGGATCGCCAGCGCCTCGGCGCCTTCGATCGTCATCGGCGGCTCCCGGTCGCGGATCATGCATTTCCCTTTCCGAAACGAATCGTCGCTAGAACTTAAGCCGAATACCACCAAACGGTCGGCCGGTGGCCGACTGCCCCCTGAGGAGCCGCGCGCCGGGACGACCGGACCCGGTGGAGGCTGAGTTCGGATGGCGAAGACCGTACTGGTCGTGGAAGACAACGAGCTGAACATGAAGCTCTTCCACGATCTGCTCGAAGCGCATGGATACAACATCATCCAGACCCGCAACGGCCTGGAAGCGCTGGATCTCGCCCGCCGCCACCGCCCCGATCTGATCCTCATGGACATCCAGCTTCCGGAGGTCTCCGGCCTCGAGGTGACCAAGTGGATCAAGGAGGATGACGAGCTTCGCGCCATCCCGATCATCGCCGTCACCGCGTTTGCGATGAAGGGCGACGAAGAGCGGATCAGGCAGGGAGGCTGCGAGGCCTATCTTTCCAAGCCGATCTCGGTGACCAAGTTCATCGAGACCGTGAAGGCCTATCTGGGAGACGCCTGATGACCGCCCGCGTCCTCGTCGTCGACGACCAGCCGGCGAACATCAAGCTGCTCGAGGCGATGCTGAACGCCGAATATTTCGAGGTCGTGACGGCGTCGAACGGTCCGGAGGCGCTTGCCGTCTGCGCGCGCGGGCTCTGCGATCTCGTGCTGCTCGACGTCATGATGCCCGGCATGGACGGGTTCGAGGTGTGCAGGCGGCTGAAGCAGAATCCGCAGACCGCCCAGCTTCCCGTCATCATCGTCACCGCTCTCGACCAGCCCTCCGATCGCCTGAAGGGCCTCGAGGCCGGCGCCGACGACTTCCTGACCAAGCCGATCAACGAGCTGGCGCTTATCACGCGGGTGAAAAGCCTCGTCCGCCTGAAGACGCTGACCGACCAGCTGATGGTGCGTGCCTCGGCGTCGAGCGAGCTCGGCATGACAGATCCGTTCGACGGCGCCGTCGCCTCCGGCGATCACGGCCGCATCCTCCTCGTCGAGGACAAGCCTTCGCGGCGCAGCCGCATCGTCGAGGGCCTCGCCGAGGCCGGGCACCGTGTCGATGCCGAGAGCGACCCGCAGGAGGCGCTGTTCCGGATCGCCGAGGGTCCCTATGACCTCGTGATCGTCAGCCTCGATCTCGACGGGTTCGACGGGCTGCGGCTGTGCTCGCAGATCCGCTCGCTGGAGCGAACGAGGCTCCTGCCGATTCTCGTCGTTGCACAGGCGGACGAGACGCATCGCCTGGTGCGCGGTCTCGATCTCGGTGTGAACGACTACCTGCTGGCGCCGATCGACCGCAACGAGATGCTGGCCCGGGTGCGCACGCAGGTGCGCCGCAGCCGCTTCATGGAGCGGCTGCGCGACAACGTGCATCTCACCATGGAGATGGCGATCACCGACGGGCTCACCGGCCTGCACAATCGCCGTTATCTGGAACGCCATCTCGCCGGCCTTGTCGACCAGGCCGCGCAGCGCCAGCGGCCGCTCTCGGTGCTGCTGCTGGACATCGATTTCTTCAAGTCGGTCAACGACACCCATGGCCACGACGCCGGCGACGATGTGCTGCGGGAGTTCTCGCGCCGCGTCCGCCGCACCGTGCGCAGCATGGACCTCGTCTGCCGGCTCGGCGGCGAGGAATTCGTCGTGGTGATGCCGGACACCGAGAGCCGGATCGCTGAGATGGTCGGCGAGCGGATTCGCGAGCGGATCGCCGCGCAGCCCTTCCTGATCGAGGGCGGCGAGCGGCAGCTGGCCGTCACCGTCTCGATCGGCCTCTCGGCCCGCTCGGGTCGCGGCGATACGCCGGAGACGCTGCTGCGCCGGGCCGACGAGGCGCTCTATCGCGCCAAGCGCGAGGGACGCAACCGCGTCGCTGCCGCGGTCGCCTGACGGACCGCTTTCAGATCGACAAAAGAAAAAGGCGCCGCGAAGCGGCGCCTTGAACCGTCCAGCCTTGCGGCGACGGGCTTACTTGATCTTGGCCTCGCGGAACTCGACATGCTTGCGAGCAACCGGGTCGTACTTCTTAACCGAGAACTTTTCGGTCATGGTGCGCGAGTTCTTCTTCGTGACGTAGAAGAAGCCGGTGTCGGCCGAGCTGACGAGCCGGATCTTGATGGTGGTGGCCTTGGCCATGGCGAACCTCTGCATGCAGCCGGCCGGGACGAGCCCCGCCAGCGGTAAATGTGGGCGCACCCTACGGATATGAAGCCGAAAGTCAAGGAAAGTCGGCGCCAAATCCGCGGTCAATGTCCGGCGCGGCGAATGCGGGTGAGGACAAGAAACAGATAGGCGACGAAGAACACCGCCAGCGCTGCCTCGAAGCCGTGCGGGTCGAGGACGTCCATCGCCCCGCCGATCGTCGCTGGCCCCACGAGTCCCCCGAGCGAATAACAGAAGATGAAGGCGGCGTTGGCCGCGGCGAGGTCGGCGCCGGAGAATCGGGCGCCGAGATGGGCGAGGCCGACGGTGTAAAGCGAGCCGACGATCCCGCCCCAGAGGCCGAGCGTCAGCATGAAGGGCCAGAACGAGGCCGAGACCAGCGGCAGCAGCAGGGTGCCGGCAAGGCCCACCAGGGCGATGCCGAACAGAAGCTTGCGCCGGTCGACCCGGTCCGAAAGGAGGCCCATCGGCATCTGCAGGAGGATGTTGCCGATCGTCGCCGCGATTCCGAGCAGGATGACGGTGTCGCGGTCGTGCCCGACGCGCTGGCCGTAGAGCGGCAGTAGCGAGAAGGCGCCGCTCTCCACGACGCCGAACAGCAGCGAGGCGCCGGTCGCGGCCGGCGCCAGGAAGAGGAAGCGCCTGAACGACCCTCCCGCATGATGGGAGAGCTTCGGCGCGACGCCCATGCCGATAAGGACGGGCAGCGTACCGAGGAGCAGCACCGCGCTGCCCGTCAGGAACGGCGTGAAACCGCGCGTGCCGGTCAGCGTCAGGATCGCAGGCCCGAGCGCGAAGCCGGCCGAGAGCACGGTCGCATAGATGCCCATGATGATGCCGCGGCGCTCGGGCGGGGCAGCGCTCGAGATCCAGAACTCGGACAGCACGAAGGTGACGGTGAGCGCGGCGCCTGCGACGAGGCGGAGCGGGAACCACAGCCAGAAGGGCGACAGGAAGAAGACCGGCAGGCAGATCGCCAGCACGCCGATGGAGAGCGCCAGCAACGGTCCCGTGCCGACGCGGCCCGCGAGGCGAGGGATGAACGGCGTGATCGCCAGCGAGGCTAGGCCCCAGAAGGCCGTGTTGAGGCCGATCCAGGTGGAGGAAATGCCGCGATCCTCGAGCGTCAGCGCGAGAAGCGGCAGTGTGATGGAAAAGCCGAGACCGACGGCTGCGATCGAGCCGATCGCCGCAACGAGGCCGGTGATACCGCCGCCGGACGCGCCCGGCGCCTCGCCGCGCAATGCTTCGCTTGTCATCGCCTCGCCTTTCAGGGCAGGGAAAACGGGAAGGCGCTGGGGCAGCGGACAGAGCCGCGGCCACACCTTCCGCGCGATGCGCGTTGCTTGCAGCCGCTAGCCGATATCCGGCTGCCAGGGCGCCTCGGCATCCTCCCGGTGGTCGGGATCGAAGCCGTGCATATACAGCGCCCATTGCAGGCCGACGACGGCCCCCTTGATCGGTCGCAGAAGCGCCAGAGTCAAGATCAGCGTCAGCGGCAGCCAGATGGCGAGATGGGTGAAATTGGAAAGGTGGAACGCCGTCTCGACGATCAGGATCAGCGGCACGATGATGTGGCCGACCGCGACGATGGTGAAATAGGGCGGAGCATCGTCGGCGCGCTGATGGGAGAGATCCTCGCCGCAAGCCTCGCAGCGGTCGACCACCGTCAGATAGCCCGTGAACATGCGACCCTTGCCGCACTGGGGACAGCGGCAGGCGAAGCCGCGCGCCATGGCGCGCCAGGGCGAGCGCTGGGGCCGCGCTGCGCTCGCCGTGTCAGCCTGACCGGTCCATTCGCTCATGGGGAGAACTCCTTCAGCTTCCCGTCATATCGTGGCGGGCCATCGGGAGACAAGCGCGGCAGACCGCCGCCGCTTCAGCGCGCCGGCCGCCGAGCGCTCGCGGCGACGATGACCGCGATGATAATCAGTCCGGTCGCGAGATAGCGAAGGCCCGCGCCGAAGCCGTAGGTGTTCAGCATCGTCACGACGAGGAAGAGGAACAGCGCCGCCCCCCACAGTCCGGGGACGTTCGAGTTGCCACCCGCGACCGAGGATCCGCCGATCACGACGAGCGCGATCGAGGTGAGGAGATATTCCTCGCCCATCGACAGCGACGAGCCGCCGGAAAAGCCGGAGAGGAGATAGCCGCAGAGGCCGGCGAACACCGCGCTCATCACATAGGCATAGAATCGCGTGCGCCCGACATCGACGCCTGCGAGGCGGGCGGCGCGGATGTTCTGTCCGATGGCGGTCACCCAGCGGCCGTAGAGCGTGCGGCGGAGCACGAGTTCCATGAAGGCGGCGAGAGCGATGACGCAGATTGCCAGGACCGGCATGCCGAGCACCTGCGCGGTGGTGAAGTCGGCGAGGGCCGGCGGCGGCTTGATGCGGATGCCGCGGCCATAGGCGATCGCGACCGACTGCACGAGGAAGCTCGACGACAGCGTCGCGATGATCGGCGGGATGCGCAGCAGCCAGATGAGCGCATAGTTCACGATGCCGACTGCGACGCCGCAGGCGAGCGCGATCAGGAGCCCCGTGAGGATCATGCCGTTCTGCGTGTCCATCACCTTGGTGGCGACGGCGCCGGCCAGCGTGATGGTCGCCGGGATCGAGAGGTCGACATTGCCCGGGCCGAGCGTGACGACATACATCTGCCCGATGCCGACGATCACCGAGAAGGTGGCAAAGGTGAACGCGGCCGTCAGCACCTCGCCGCCGCCGCGGCCGCCGGTGAAGGCGACGATGACGAGCCAGACGGCAATCGCCGCGACATAGGCCCAGAGCCAGGGTCGGCCGGCGAGATTGCGCAGGAAGCTGCTGTTCATCTGCGGCGCTCCGCACGGTCGATCAGCGTGCGCGCTGCGAGCACGATGATGAGGATGGCGCCCTGCGCGCCGATCTGCCAGTCCGGCGAGATGCGCATGAAGGAGAGGAACGAGCCGGCGAGCGTCAGCGTCACGGCGCCGATCACCGCGCCGACCGGCGAGATGCGGCCGCCGACGAACTCGCCGCCGCCGAGGATGACGCCGGCGATCGACAACAGCGTGTAGCGCAGCGCGATATTGGCGTCGCCCGATGTGGTCAGCCCGACCAGCGACAGCCCGGCCAGCATGCCGAAGAAGCCGGCCAGCGCGAACATCGTGATCTTGACCTTGAGCAGCGACCACCCGGCGCGCTCGATGGCCTTCGGATTGCCGCCCGCGCCGCGCAGCACCGCGCCATAGGAGGTGTGCATCAGCAACAGGTTGGCGAGGATGGCGATGACGATCGCCGCGATGATCGGGAAGGGGACGTAGGCCGGCTTCAGCGTCATCAGCGAGCGCAGGAAGGCGGGGGCCTGGCCGCCGGGAACAGGCAGGATGAGCACCGAGAGGCCCAGCCAGACGAAGGACATGCCGAGCGTCACCACGATCGAGGGCAGGTTGCGCCAGTGGATCAGCGCGCCGAGCGCTGCATAGACGGCGATGCCGAAAGCGAGCGCAACGACCCCGACGAGCGGAGTCTGCATGATCCAGGGCAGCGTCGCGGGGAGGGCGCCGGAGGCCTGCAACTCCTTGACGACCGGCAGCGCGCCCATGCCGCCCGAGAGCAGAGTCGCGCCGACGCAGGCGACGAAGCCGACATAGGTGCCGATCGAGAGGTCAAGATCGTTGACCGTGATCACGCACATCTGCGCCACCGTCGCCAGCGCGATCGGGATGGCGAGGTTGAGCATCAGGTTGAAGCCGACATAGCTCATCGCGCGCGGCTGCAGATAGAAGATCGCGGCGAGCAGCACGACGAGCGAAAGCGCCGGCAGGAGCGTGCGCAGCTGGCGGGCGGTCAGGCGCATCAGGCGACCTCCTCGAAGGAGGCGTGCAGCACGCGTTCCTCGGTCAGCTCGGCGCGCGACAGGTCGGCGACGATGCGCTGGTCGCGGAAGACATAGACGTGGTCGCAGTGCTTCAGCTCATCCATCTCGGTCGTGTACCAGAGGAAGGTGCGACCCCGCTCGGCCTCGGCGCGGATCATGCCGTAGACCTCCTGCTTGGTTCCGATATCGACGCCGCGCATCGGGTCGTCCATCAGGACCGTCTCGGCGGTGGAGCCGAGGGCGCGGGCGAACAGCGCCTTCTGCTGGTTGCCGCCCGAGAGCGAAAGGATCGGGTTGTGAATGTCGGGCGTGCGGATGCCGATGCGCGCCTTCCAGTCTTCCGCCATCGCGTCCGTCTTGCCGCTGTCGATGAGGATGCCTCGCTTGAGGCGGTTGAGCGAGGTGATGGTGATATTCTCCGCGATCGACCAGAGCGGAAAGACGCCATCCGTCTGCCGGTCGCCGGCGACGAGCGCGGAGCCGCCCTCGACGGTGATGCCCGAAACCGAGCGCCGCGCGGCATCGAAGATGCGGATCAGCATCTCGGACTGACCCTGGCCGCCGAGGCCGGCGAGGCCGACAATCTCGCCGCGATGGGCGACGAGGTCGACGCCGCCGGCGGCCGCGCGGGCACGGACCCGCGTCGGCGCCTCACCGCCACGCCGTCCGGAGACGACGGCGCGTTCCTCCGCCTCCTCGCGGGCGACGGTTCCCATCGCGGCGACGAGGCTCGACCGGGTGAAGTCGGAGGCAAGCCGCTCTGCGACGACGCGGCCGTCCTTCATCACCACGACGCGGTCGGCGGCCTCGAGGATTTCCCCGAGCAGGTGCGAGATCAGCACCACCGCGCCGCCCTCGGCGACGAAACGGCGGACATAGGCCAGCAGCTGGCCGGCCTGATGCGCGTCGAGCGAGGAGGTCGGCTCGTCGAGAATGACGAGGCGCGCCGGCGCATCGGTCACCGTGAAGGCGCGGGCGATCTCGACCATCTGGCGCCGCGCGATCGGCAGGTCGCCGACAATGTCGGAGGCGCCGATACCATGGCCGGGAAAGACCTGGTCGAGCTTGGCGACGATCAGCGCGCCAGCCCGCTTACGCCAGCCGAAGCCCTTCAGCGCGCGATGCATGACGCGCGCATTCTCGGCGACGGTCAGGTTGGGGCACAGCGACAGTTCCTGGAAGACGCAGCGGATGCCCTGCGCCTGCGCGGAGGCAACCGTGTGCCGGTCCGCGACATCCTCGCCATCGATCGTCATACGGCCTTCCGCACCGAAGACGCCGGCGAGGAGGTTCATCAGCGTCGACTTGCCGGCGCCGTTATGGCCGACGAGGCCGATGCACTCGCCGGCGCTGCAGGAAAGGTCGACCCCCTGCAGTGCCCGCACGGCGCCGAAGCTCTTGCGGACATCCTCGAGGCGGATGAAGGGCGAGGGTCCGGTCATGGCGGAGCGGGGATCCCGGCAGGAGGACGGTCACTATCGAAGAAGGCCGCCGCCGGACGGGCCGGCGGCGGCCGATCAGCCAGGCATCAGCCGTTACTTCTTGGCGGCGTCGACCACCTTCTGCGCGTCCTCTGCCGAATACTCGACATTGGCGACGCCACCCTTTTCGGTGGTCTCGAGATTCTTCTCGAGATTCGCCTGATCGATGCGCAGGAAGGGCACCACGAGATCCTTCGGTACGTCCTTGCCGTCGAGGATCTGCTGCGCCACCCAGAAGGCGAGCGTCGAAACGCCCGGGGCGATCGAGACCGACATCGTCTCGTAGCCGTTGGCGTCCTTCTGCTCCTTCCACCAGGCAAGCTCGTCCTGGCGGTTACCCATGATGATGGTCGGCATCTTGCGGCCGGCGGCCTTGAAGGCCTGCGCCGCGCCATAGCCGTCGCCGCCCTGCGTCACCACAGCGACGATGTCGTCGGGCAGTGAGGGCAGGATGCCCGCGACCGCCGCCTGGGCCTTGGCCTGGTCCCAGTCGCCATGCACCGAGCCGACGATCTTGAACTGCGGATTCTCGGCGACACCCTCGTGGATGCCCTTCGAGATCTCGTCGTCGACGAACACGCCCGCGAGGCCGCGGATCTCGAGCACGTTGCCCCCGGCCGGGATCTTGTCCTTGAGATAGAGGACCTCGTCCTTGCCCATCTGCTTGAAGTCGACGGCGATGCGCCAGGCGCAGGGCTCGGTGACGATACCGTCGAACGAGACGACGATCACGCCGGCGTCGCAGGCCTCCTTGACGGCGCCGTTCAGCGCGTCCGGCGAGGCGGCGTTGAGGACGATGGCGTTGTAGCCCTGCAGTACGAGGTTCTGGATCTGCGCGGCCTGCTCGGTCACCTGGTTCTCGGCGGTGGTGAACGGATCGGCGGCGGCGACGATGCCGGCCTCGACGGCGGGCTTCGTCACCTTGTCCCAGCTGCGCAGCATGGCCTGGCGCCAGGAATTGCCGGCATAGTTGTTGGACAGCGCGATCTTCTTGTCCTTGGTATCGGCGAGCGCAGAGCCCGCGCCGAGCGCCGCGACAAGAGCCAAAAGCGATACGGTTCCCGCAAGACGGGTCATGACGGTCTCCCTCCCAAAAAATCGCGCGATTGCTTGATTATGCTTCCCGGCGATGCCGGATGTCGCGCGAAGACCGAGAGTGACGCAAAGGCGCTTCTCCTTGTCAAGCACCGGCGCGGCCTGCGCCGGATCCGCAACCCTCGCGCGCGGCCGCTGAACTCTCCGACGCCCGCCTTGCCGGCGCACGGCTTTGGTCCTATAGCGATGCCTTCAAATGACACGCGAAAACCCGACTTTCACGGCCCGCCCGCCGGCGTTCGCCCACCGGCACCTGCTCGGCATCGAGGGCCTGACGCCGCCGGAGATCCTGACGCTGCTCGATCTCGCCGAGGAGGCGGTCGATATCAGCCGCCAGGTCGAGAAGAAGAAGGCGGTCCTGCGTGGACGCACGCAGATCAATCTCTTCTTCGAGGCGTCGACGCGGACCCAGTCGTCGTTCGAACTGGCCGGCAAGCGGCTCGGTGCCGACGTCATGAACATGTCGGTCGGCTCGTCCTCGGTGAAGAAGGGCGAGACGCTCGTCGACACGGCGATGACGCTGAACGCGATGAACCCCGACATCCTGGTCGTTCGTCACAATGCGGCCGGCGCGGTGCATCTTCTGGCCAAGAAGGTCGGCTGCTCGGTGATCAATGCCGGCGACGGCGCGCACGAGCATCCGACACAGGCGCTGTTGGACGCGCTCACCATCCGTCGCCACAAGGGCGGCTTTGGCGAACTGGTGGTGGCGATCTGCGGCGACATCCTGCACTCGCGTGTCGCCCGCTCCAACATCCTGCTGCTCAACGCGCTCGGCGCGCGGGTGCGCTGCGTCGGACCCTCGACGCTGCTGCCCAAGGCGCTCGACCGTCTCGGCGTCGAGATCTTCACCGACATGAAGAGCGGGCTGCGCGACGCGGACATCGTGATGATGCTGCGCCTGCAGCGCGAGCGGATGGACGGCTCCTTCGTCCCGTCGGTGCGGGAGTATTTCCATTTCTTCGGCCTCGACCAGGAAAAGCTCGCCTATGCAAAGCCTGACGCGCTCGTGATGCATCCGGGCCCGATGAACCGCGGCGTCGAGATCGATTCGGCGGTCGCCGACGGCGCACAGAGCCTGATCCGCGAGCAGGTCGAGATGGGCGTCGCCGTGCGTATGGCGGTGCTCGAGGCGCTGTCCGCCCATCTGCCGAACCGTCCGGGTGCCGCATGAGCCTTTCCGCCATCAGGGCCGAATCGCGGCCGCTCGTCATCACCGGTGCGCGAATCGTCGATCCCAAGAGCGGTCTCGACGCGATCGGCAGCGTCTTGGTGGCGGACGGCCTCATCAAAGGCGTCGTGACTGGCGCGGCGCCGGGAACGCCGGAGGGTGCCGAGACGATCGAGGCACGCGGCAAGGCGCTGCTGCCGGGCCTCGTCGACATGCGCGTCTTCGTCGGCGAGCCGGGGGCGGAGCATCGCGAGACCTTCGCCTCTGCCGGCCAGGCGGCGGCGGCCGGCGGCGTCACGACCATCGTCACGATGCCCGATACCGATCCCGTCATCGACGACGTGGCGCTGGTCGATTTCATCGCCCGCCGCGCGCGCGACACCGCCGCCGTCAACGTGTTGCCCATGGCGGCGATCACCAAGGGCCTCAAGGGCCGCGAGATGACCGAGTTCGGCCTCCTCGGCGCCGCCGGCGCGGTCGGCTTCACGGATGGCCGCCACTCGATCACCAACGCACTCGTGCTGCGCCGCGCGCTCACCTATGCCCGCGATTTCGGCGCCCTCGTCATGCATCACCCGGCCGATCCCGACCTCGTCGGATCGGGCGTGATGAACGAGGGCGAGACGGCGACGCGGCTCGGCCTGCCGGGCATCCCGCGCGAGGCCGAGATCATCATGCTGGAGCGCGACATCCGCATCGCGGCACTGACCGGCGGCCGCTATCACGCCGCGCAGATATCGTGCGCCGCATCGCTGGAGGTCATCCGCCGCGCGAAGGCGGCGGGCCTTTCCGTATCCTGCGGCGTGTCGGCGACTCATCTCGCGCTCAACGAGCGCGATGTCGGACCCTACCGCACCTTCTACCGGCTGTCGCCGCCGCTGCGCGACGAGGACGACAGGCTGGCGATGATCGAGGGCGTCGCGGACCGGTCCATCGACGTCATCGTTTCCAGCCACGATCCGCAGGACGTCGATACCAAGCGCCATCCTTTCGCCGAGGCGGCCGACGGTGCCGTCGGCCTCGAGACCCTGCTCGCGGCCGCCCTGCGTCCTGTCCACAATGGTGAGGCGAGCCTCGCCTCGATCGTCAGGGCGCTGTCGACGCGTCCGGCCGAACTGCTCGGGCTTCCCTCGGGCCGGATTGCGGCCGGGGCTCCGGCCGACCTCATCCTGGTCGATCTCGAGAAGCCCTGGATCTGCGAAGCGGAACGGCTGCATTCGCGCTCCAAGAACACACCCTTCGAGGGCGCGCGCTTCGAGGGGCGGGTTCTGAGGACGCTCGTCGGCGGGCGTACGGTGTATAAGGACAGCGAGGCCTGAGCAGCAGGCCCGAACGAACCGGAGGCCGCGTTGGACCCAGTGATCGTCGCCGTGATCTCGTCGGCCGTGCTCGGCTACCTGCTGGGGTCGGTGCCGTTCGGCGTCATCCTTACGAAGCTGGCTGGAGCGGGCGACCTGCGCAGCATCGGCTCCGGCAATATCGGCGCCACCAACGTGTTGCGCACCGGCCGAAAGGGCCTTGCCGCCGCCACGCTTCTCGGCGACGCGCTGAAGGGCACTCTGGCGGTGGTGATCGCCTGGCGGTTCGGCGAGGCGGGCGCGCTTGCGGCGGCGCTGTTCGCCGTCCTCGGCCACATGTTCCCTATCTGGCTCGGCTTCAGGGGCGGCAAGGGCGTCGCAACCTATCTCGGCGTCCTGATCGGTGCCGGATGGCCCCTGGCCGTCGGCTTCGCCCTCGTGTGGATCGCGATGGCCGCTGCGCTGCGCTATTCCTCGCTCGCCGCGCTGACCGCGACGTTGCTGACCCCGGTTGCCTTCGCCGTCATGGGGCAATGGGCTCAGGCGGTCGTGTTCGCCATCCTCACGGCGCTCGTCTGGTGGCGGCACAGCGCCAATATCGGCCGCCTGATCGCCGGCAGCGAGAGCAAGATCGGCAGCAAGGGCTGATCTGCCGCTGTCGCTGCAACCTCTGGTTAACGATCCCGACGTCCCCTCTTCACTTGCGGCGCCATTGCCGGCACAATCGGTCGTGGCTGAACGAATCCTGCAAGCGGGGGTTGAGAGATGGACGGCAGATCGGAACTCAGTCGGTGACCGCGCTGCCACCGACAATGCCGCCGATCAGCCTGAGCGACCGGCAGCGGCTCGACTGGCTGAGGCTGATCCGCAGCGAGAACGTCGGTCCCGCGACATTCCGTGATCTGCTGCGTCATTTCGGGTCGGCGGCGGCCGCCCTCGAGGGCATTCCTGATCTCGTGAAGCGCAGCGGCCGGCGCATCCGCCTCGCCAGCCGCGAGGAGGCCGAGCGTGAACTTGCCGGGCATCTGGCGATCGGCGCGCGCATGGTCGCGATCAGCGATCCCGACTATCCGCAGTGGCTACGCGCGATAGACGCGGCGCCGCCCCTTCTGTCGATGCGCGGCGGCGGCGCGTCGCTGCTGGAGCGGCCGATGATCGCGATCGTCGGTGCCCGAAACGCCTCCGTCGCGGGCCGCAAGATCGCCGCGATGATCGCGGCCGAACTCGGCACGGACGGTTTCGTCGTCGCGTCCGGGCTCGCCCGCGGCATCGATGCGGCCGCTCACGAGGCCTCGCTCGCCGGGGGCACGGTCGCGGCCTTCGCCGGCGGTCTCGACCGGCTCTATCCTCCGGAGAACGCGGCCCTGGCCGACCGGATCATCGGCTCGGGCGGTGCGCATGTCTCCGAGATGCCGCTCGGCTGGGAGCCGCGGGCCCGCGATTTCCCGCGCCGCAACCGCCTGGTCTCCGGCATGGCGGCTGGGGTCGTCGTCGTCGAGGCGGCCGAGCGGTCCGGCTCACTGATCACGGCGCGCCTCGCCGGGCTTCAGGGGCGAATCGTCTGCGCCGTCCCGGGTTCGCCGCTCGATCCCCGCTCCTCGGGATCGAATCGTCTCATCAAGGATGGCGCCCATCTGGTCACGACGGCGCGCGACGTGGTCGAGGTCGTGGCCCCGATGCTGGGCCGCGTGGTTGCGCCGCCACCGGCCTGGGGGGAGGGCGACAGTGCTGCATCCCGCGCGATACGCCTGCCGGAGGACGGCGACCTCGCCGTGCTCATCGAGGCGCTCGGTCCGGTGCCAACCGCGATCGACGACATCATCCGCTTCACGGGGCTCGGGGCGGCAGTGGTTCAGGTGCTGCTGCTGGAGCTCGATCTCGCCGGCCGCATCGGGCGTCATTCCGGACAGCGGGTCTCGCTGATCGGGTAGCTAGGTGCCTGACAAAGGATCCGGCACGCTGTCGCCGGCTGAGGCTTCGCCGCGCGCCGCGTCATGTCCCGCGGCGCAGATCCTCCTCGACCATGCCGAGAAGATAGGCGACGAAGTCGAGTTCGGCGCTCGACGCGAGCCCCTTCAATTCGGCTGCCATACGTCCGATATAACGGATTGTCTCACCCCTGTCGGTCGGATCAGGCCTCTGGGGACGATTGTCCGGAGGCATTTCCGGAACTGTCATGATCAGCATCCTCAATCGATCGTGCGGCCTGGCCGCAATTGTCAGTCATACTGACATGATGCAATCAAAAGAAGCAAATACAACCGAATGCTCGCTATGATTGAGGTCGTCATCGTCGGGGCTTGATTGACAGGCTGGCAGCTTTCCCGGATTGTCCGGCTCGACCGCGCCCGGTGAAACCCCGAGTCCGGGCGGTGGCGCCCTCAGCGGCGCGACCCCATCCAATCTCCGCCGACCGGTCCTCTGACCGGTGGCCACACCGAACGGCACCGATGAATCTCGTCATCGTCGAATCGCCTGCGAAGGCGAAAACGATCAACAAGTATCTGGGCTCGGCCTACCAGGTCGTGGCGTCCTACGGCCATGTGCGCGATCTGCCCTCGAAGGACGGCTCCGTCCTGCCGGACGAGGACTTCGCGATGCAGTGGGAGGCCGATCCGAAATCGGCCAAGCGGCTTTCCGAGATGGCGACGGCGGCCAAGTCGGCCGACCGCATCATCCTCGCCACCGACCCCGACCGCGAGGGCGAGGCGATCTCCTGGCATGTGCTGGAGGTTCTGAAGCAGAAGCGCGTCCTCAAGGACAAGCCCGTCGAGCGCGTCGTCTTCAACGCGATCACCAAGCAGGCTGTCCTCGACGCGATGAAGAATCCGCGCCCGATCGATGCGGCGCTGGTCGATGCCTATCTCGCACGGCGTGCTCTCGACTATCTCGTCGGCTTCACGCTTTCGCCGGTGCTGTGGCGCAAGCTGCCAGGCGCACGGTCGGCCGGCCGCGTCCAGTCGGTGGCGCTGCGCCTCGTCTGCGATCGCGAGAACGAGATCGAGGTCTTCCGGCCGCGGGAATACTGGTCGCTGGTCGCCCGTCTCGCGACGCCGCGCGGCGACGAGTTCGACGCCCGCCTCGTCGGTGCCGACGGCAGGAAGATCGGCCGCCTCGATGTCGGCAATGCCGAGGACGCCGCGGCTTTCCGCACGGCGCTCGAGAACGGCCGCTATACGGTGGTCGATGTCGAGCAGAAGCCGGCGCGCCGCCACCCCTTCGCGCCCTTCACGACCTCGACCCTCCAGCAGGAGGCGAGCCGGAAGCTCGGCTTCGCGCCGAACCGGACGATGCAGATCGCCCAGCGCCTCTACGAGGGCGTCGATATCGGCGGCGAGACGGTCGGCCTCATCACCTATATGCGAACCGACGGCGTCGACATGGCGCCGGAGGCGGTCGCAGCCGTGCGCAAGGTGATCGGCGCGGACTTCTCGTCCCGCCATCTGCCGGACGTGCCGCGTCGCTATCAGGTGAAGGCCAAGAACGCGCAGGAGGCGCATGAGGCGATCCGTCCGACGTCGCCCGACCGCCGGCCGCGCGACGTCGCCCGCTACCTCGATCAGGAGCAGGCGAAGCTCTACGAACTCATCTGGAAGCGCACGATCGCGAGCCAGATGGAATCGGCCGAGCTTCAGCGCACCAGCGTCGACATCCTCGCCGAAGCGGGAGGGCGCAAGCTCGACCTTCGCGCGTCCGGTCAGGTCGTGACGTTCGAAGGCTTCCTCGCTCTCTACAACGAGGATCGCGACGACGACGGCGACGACGACGAGGGCCGCCTGCCGCGCATCGACAAGGGCGAGGCGCTCGCCAATCGCGGCATCTCGGCCACGCAGCACTTCACGGAGCCGCCGCCGCGCTACAGCGAGGCGACGCTGGTGAAGCGCATGGAGGAACTGGGCATCGGCCGTCCCTCCACCTATGCGGCGACACTCGGCGTGCTGCGCGACCGCGGCTATGTGCGGCTGGAAAAGAAGAAGCTCTTTCCCGAGGACAAGGGCCGCCTCGTGACGGCTTTCCTGCAGAGCTTCTTCTCGCGCTATGTCGAGTATGACTTCACCGCCGATCTCGAAGGCAAGCTCGACCAGATTTCGGCCGGCGACATCGCCTGGAAGGACGTGCTGCGCGAGTTCTGGCAACAGTTCTCCTTCGATGTGTCGGAGACGAAGGAACTGCGCGTCGCGCAGGTTCTCGATGCGCTCAACGAACTGCTCGGCCCGCACATCTTCCCCGAGCGGGCGGATGGCGGCGATCCGCGCGCCTGCCCGGCCTGCGGCAACGGCAAGCTCTCCCTGAAGCTCGGCAAGTTCGGCGCCTTCATCGGCTGCTCCAACTATCCCGAATGCCGCTACACGCGGCAGCTGGCGGTGGCGGGCGAGGATTCGGCCCCTGGCGAGGGCGGCGAGGACGGCGCCAAGCTCGGCGCCGACGGCGTCCGCGTGCTCGGCAAGGATCCGGAGACCGGCCTCGACGTCACGCTGCGCTCGGGCCGGTTCGGCGTCTATGTCCAGCTCGGAGAGGGCGAGGGCAAGGAGAAGCCGAAGCGCTCGAGCCTGCCCAAGGGCTGGGAAGCCGCGACGCTCGATCTCGACCGCGCCCTGGCGCTTCTGGCGCTGCCGCGCGAGGTCGGGGCGCATCCGGAGGACGGCAAGCCGATCCAGGCCGGCCTCGGGCGCTACGGGCCGTTCGTGCTGCACGACGGCAAATACGCCAATCTCGACAGCATCGACGAGGTGTTCAGCGTCGGAATCAACCGCGCCGTCTCCGTGCTCGCCGAGAAGCAGGCACGCGGCCCGCGCGCCGGCCGCGCGGGTGCCGAACCCTTGAAGACGCTGGGCGACCACCCGACCCTCGGCGGACCGGTTACTGTCCATGCCGGCCGCTACGGCCCTTATGTGAAGCATGGCGCCGTCAACGCGACCATTCCGAAGGGCACCGCTCCCGAGGCCGTGTCGATGGAGACGGCGGTGGCGCTCATCGCCGAGCGAGCCGGCAAGACGCCCGTGAAGGCGCCGCGCGCGGCCCGCAAGGCCACCGGCGAAGATGGTGCGGCCAAGAAGGCGCCTGCGAAGAAAGCGGCGGCGAAATCCACGACTGCCAAGGCTTCGACTGCCAAGGCTTCGACTGCCAAGGCTGCGACCGCCAGGAAAGCGCCGGCCAAGAAGGCTCCGGCCAAGAAGGCCGCCGAAGCCTGAAAGCCGCCGAAGCCTGAAGCGCAGTGAAAATCGGACCGGCCGGGATGTTCCGGCCGGCCTTTCCGAGCCGTCATCGGCCTGACATCGCGAACCGCTGCGCCACCGCCGCCTGTTGCAAGCGCCGGCGCGCGTCGCCATTGTCGATTGAACCCTGAAGCGGCGCCTTCGCGGCGGCCGCCGAAACGTATTTCCTTTTGAAAGAACACCCTTGGCCAAGAAGCCAGACCAGCCAGACAAGACCACGGCGAAGCCGGCCCGCAAGCCGGCCCAGCGCTCGACGCGCGCCGAAAAGCCGGCGCCCGACCAGAACGGGCTTCCGACCCGCGAGCAGATTCTCACCTTCATCGCCGAACATCCCGGACAGGCCGGCAAGCGCGAGATCGCGCGCTCGTTCGGGGTTTCCGGTGGTGCCCGCATCGCTCTGAAGCGGATGCTGAAGGAGCTCGGCGAGGAGGGCCTCGTCCGCAAGGATCGCAAGCGCCTCACCAAGGCCGGCACGCTGCCCTCGGTCAGCGTCCTGTCGATCGTCGACCGCGACGCCGAGGGCGATTTCATCGCCCAGCCGACCAACTGGGCCGACGACCGGACGGGGCCGCCGCGCGTCCTCGTGGTCGCCGGGCGCAAGCAGCTTATCCCGGCGCCGGGCATCGGCGACCGCGTGCTCGCCCGCGTCGAGGCGGACGACGATGCCGAGGCGCCGTTCCCCTACAAGGCACGGGTCATCAAGGTTCTCGAGAAGCGGGCGCCGTCGATCCTCGGCGTGCTGCGCACCGCGCTCGACGGGACGCGCCGGATCGAGCCGGTCGACCGCAAGCAGAGCGAGTACCAGGTCGCCGAGGAGGACCTCAACGGCGCCCATGACGGCGATCTCGTCGCGATCGAGGTGAAGCGCGTGACCCGCTACGGCCTGTCGCCGGCGCGGATCATCGAGGTCGTCGGTGCCGTTCACAGCGAGAAGGCGGTCAGCCTCATCGCGATCCACGCCCACGACATCCCGCACATCTTCCCGCAGGCCGTCATCGATGCTGCAGAGGCGGCGAAGCCGGCGCCGATCGCCGGCGGTCGCGAAGACTGGCGCAACATGCCGCTCGTCACCATCGATCCGGCCGACGCCAAGGATCATGACGACGCGGTGCATGCAGAACCGGACAGCGATCCGGAGAATCCCGGTGGCTTCCTCGTCACGGTCGCGATCGCCGATGTCGCCTGGTATGTGCGGCCGGGTTCGCCGCTCGATCGCGAGGCGCTGAAGCGCGGCAATTCGGTCTATTTCCCGGACCGCGTCGTGCCGATGCTGCCCGAGCGGATCTCGAACGATCTTTGCTCGCTGCGCGAGGGCGAGGACCGCCCGGCGATTGCCGTACGGATGCAGATCACCGCCGACGGCAAGAAGAAGTTCCACTGGTTCCACCGCGTCATGATGCGGTCGGCTGCCAAGCTCTCCTACCAGCAGGCGCAGGAAGCGATCGACGGCCGGCCCGACGACAAGACGGGACCGCTGCTGGAGCCGGTGCTGAAGCCGCTCTGGGCGGCCTATACGCTGATGAAGCGGGCACGCGACCAGCGCGAGCCGCTCGATCTCGACCTTCCCGAACGCAAGGTGATCGTCGGGCCCGACGGCGCGATCGAGCGCATCATCGTGCCGGAGCGGCTCGACGCGCATCGGCTGATCGAGGAGTTCATGATCCAGGCGAATGTCGCGGCGGCGGAAACGCTGGAGCGCAAGAAGTCGCCGCTCGTCTACCGCGTCCATGACGCGCCGTCGCTCGCCAAGCTCGAGGCGCTGCGCGAATTCCTCGCCTCGATCGAGATGAACCTGCCGCGGAGCGGCAATCTCCGGCCTGGCCATTTCAACACCATCCTCGACAGGGTGAAGGACAGCGAGCACCAGGCGCTGGTCAACGAGGTCGTTCTGCGCTCGCAGAGCCAGGCGGTCTACAGCCCCGAGAATATCGGCCATTTCGGCCTCAATCTCCGCCGTTACGCGCATTTCACCTCGCCGATCCGCCGCTATGCCGACCTCATCGTGCATCGCGCGCTGATCCGCTCGCTGGAACTCGGCGAAGGGGGGCTGCCGGATGGCGCCGAGGCGGATCTCGAGCAGATCGCACAGGAGATTTCCGGCGCTGAGCGCCGCGCCATGGCGGCCGAGCGCGAGACCGTCGACCGGTTGGTCGCGCATTGGCTGGCCGACCGGATCGGTGCGTTCTTCACGGGGCGGATCGCCGGCGTGACGCGCTCGGGCCTCTTCGTGAAGCTCGACGAGACCGGAGCCGACGGCTTCGTTCCGATTGGCTCGATCGGCGCCGATTTCTATGCCTATGACGAGGCCCGCCACGCCGTCATCGGCGCGCGGACCGGCGAGATGCACCAGCTCGGCGATCGGGTCGAGGTGCAACTCGTCGAGGTGGCACCCATCGCGGGCGCGCTGCGCTTTGAACTCATGTCGGAAGGAAGGCGCGTGCCCAAGGGTGAGCGACGCGTCGTCGAGCGTGGCTTCCGCGACAAGATCGCCAGGAGCCGTACCGTGCAGAAGCCTCGCCCCGGACCGAGGCGGCGCTGAGGCCGCCCCGGCGCGCAGGGCAGCTCAGCGCCCGTTGGCGAAGACGCAGTCGTTGACGCGGCTCCAGGCCGCGGGCGCGTCCTTGCCGAGCAGCACGACGCCCGTGTCCTCCGAGTCGGGCAGGCTGAACTGATACGCGCCGGCCGCGGCGAGCTCGCTGATCGTGACGGCTCCCATGGGGAACCACATCCGTTTGGCGTTCGCCTCGCCGGTCACTTCCCATTCCTGCACACCGGGTGGCTGGCCGGGAACATTGATGAGCGTGCCCGGCCACTTGCCCTTGCGGCCCTCGGCATCGACGCTGAGATAGGGGTCCGTGCCGTCGTTGCGCATCGCCATGATGTCGAGGCGGTTGCCGGACTTGCGCACCGCGCGGCAGTTGACGACGCCTGGCTTCTCTTCCGTCACGGTGATTTTCCAGGATCCGACCGGCTTGCCATAGGGCCGCTCCTGGCCGGGCTTGCCGGCGGCGGCGACCGGTGCGGCGGCTGCAACTGCCGGAGCCGAGGCCAGTGCCGAGCCGCTGCAGGCGCAGAGATAGTTCTTGGCGGCGATTTCCTTGCCGCCATAGCCGACCCAGCAGGCCTTGCTCCATTTCGGCTGCAGGTTATAGCCGGGCCGATAGCCGTTCATGTCGGTCGCGCAGATGTAGAAGGCCTCGCCGGTCGAGCGGCCGCCGGGCGCGTGGACGCCGGATTGCACGGGCTCCAGGCCGGCGCCGCCGCAGACCTGTTCGCAGGGCCGGCCGTTCGCCGCCTGCCATGTGAGGCCGCCCTCGGCAGCGCTCGCATGGGTGCATGCAAGTGCGCTCAATCCAGCCGCCACCCCGGCCAGAAGAGTTCTGGCAGTGTTCATGGAAGTCCCCCCGGAGCTTGCGGCGGCACCAGTCGTGCCAGGCCGCACGCAAAGATGAGGCGAATTCGCGTCGCTTCGCAAGCTCGGGCCGAGCGGCCGCGGCTTCTGCCCGACCGCCTCCCGGGGGAAGCCGCTGCGTGCTGGCGGCACCGACATCCGTCCCAGGGCGAGACAGGTGAGGCTTTTCAGCCTATTAACGGGTGCGGGCGCATGATGACGGCCTTCGCAAGGGGCGGGTGAGGGATGGTTTCGCCGGATTTCGAGACGCACGAGGTCGCAAACCAGATACCGCCTCGGCTCGGCGCCAATCTCTATGCCTCCGATCCCGTGCTGGCCGCCCTGGTCGAGGACCTGCCGCAGCCGGTCGTCGAGGGTCTCACCGCGCATGGCGCTCAGTGGGGCTCGGCGGAGATGGCCGATCTCGCGCGCCTCGCCAATACCGTGCTTCCGCATCTGCGCAGCCATGACGCGAGCGGGCGCCGTGTCGATCTCGTGGAGTTTCATCCCGCCTGGCACGCGCTGATGCGGCGCGGCGTCGCCGCGGGACTGCATGCCTCGATCTGGGACGCGGTGGGGGAGGAATCGAATGTCCGCGCCGTCGCGCGCGCGGCCCGCCTCTACATGGCCGCCGAGGTGGAACTCGGCCATATCGGCCCGTTGTCGCTGACGAGCGCCGCCGTCGCCTCGCTCGGCCACGCCCAGCCGCTCGCCGAGGCCTGGCTGCCGCTTCTGCGCTCGCGGCGCTACGATTCGCGGCCCGTTGCCGTCGGCCAGAAGTCAGGCGCGCTCATCGGCCTCGCGACCACAGAGAAGCAGGGCGGCTCCGATCTTCGCGCCGCGACCACCCGTGCCGAGTCGCTCGGCGACGGCACGCATCGGCTGGTCGGCCACAAATGGTTCGTCTCCGCGCCGATGAGCGACGCGCTGCTCGTCCTCGCGCAGACGCTCGAGGGCCTGTCGCTCTTTCTCGTCCCGCGCTTCCTGCCGGACGGGAAGCGCAACCCGATCCGCATGATGCGGCTCAAGGACAAGCTCGGAACCCGCTCCAACGCCGCCGCCGAGATCGAGTTTCCCGGCTCGGTCGGCCTCATGGTCGGCGAGCCTGGCCGCGGCGTCGCCACCATTGCCGAGACGGTGACGCTGCTGCGCGTCGACGACGCCGTCGCGGCGGCCGGCGTCGCGCGGGCCGCGGTGGCGGAGGCCGTGCACGACACCCGCTACCGCCGCGCCTATGGCGCGCCGCTGATCGACCAGCCGCTGATGACGCGCGTCCTCGCCGACATGGCGCTCGACGTCACGGCCGCGACGGCGCTGGTCTTCCGCCTCGCCGAGGCCGTCGACCGGTCGCAGGACGACCCGGCGGAGGCCGCCTTCGCGCGGCTCATGACACCGGCGATCAAATACTGGGTGGCCAAGATCGGTCCCGCCATTGCGTCCGAGGCGATGGAGTGCGCCGGGGGCAACGGCTATGTCGAGGAGGGGCTTCTGGCGCGCCTCGCCCGCGATGCTCAGGCGCTGCCGATGGTCGACGGTCCCGGCAACGTGCTCTGCCTCGATGTCCTAAGGGTGCTGAAGCGCTCGCCGGAGCCGCTGGAGGCGGTGCTCAAGGTGATCGAGGACGGTCTCGGCCCGGCCGCCCGCTCGACGCTCAACGTGCTGCGCGCCGCCGCCGCCGTGGCGATCGCCGACGAGGGATCGGCCCGCATCCTCACCGAACAGCTGGCGATGACCGTCGCCGCGGCGACGCTGCGCAGGCGGTTCCCCTCGGTGATTGCCGATGCGTTCCTGGAGACCCGCCTTGGCAAGCCCTGGCGCTCGACCTATGGCATGCTCGACGCACGCTTCGATGCGCGCGCATTCGTCGACTACGTCTTCCCGCGGATGTGAAACGCCTCAGCCGCCGAGGCTTCGCCTGCGCCGCAAGGCATAAGCGACGATGACGGCATGGATGCCGACTGCGACGGCAAGGCCGATCGCATGTTCGATAGGTCCCGCCTCGCCGGTGGCGGTCACCAGCCACAACGCCGCGATGCCGGCGGGCAGGAAGAAGACGACCGCCGTCGCGAGGCCGGGATTGTAGCGCCGCTTCGCCGCCGCGGCAGCGAGATGCACGACGGCGTTGACCAGCGTGCCATAGACCGCGATCAGGCCGAGGCCGAGATCGACCCGCCCCGCCAGCGCGATGGCGATGAAATAGACGAGCCAGACGCCGCCGATATTGATCACGAACACCGCCGGGACCGTGAGCACCTCGCGTCCGCCGCCGATCAGCGTGTTGAAGAAGCGGCGGAAGCGGTCGTCGTTATGCTCCTCGAACTGGTGCAGCATGTAGAGCGGCAGCAGCAGCGCCACGGCCGCGAGCGGGGCGCTCATCTCGGGGGCCGCGAGCCAGAGAAGCCCGAGGCCGAGCAGGCCGGCGAGCGCGCCGCCATAGACCCAGTACGCCGCGAGCCGCCCCATCATCTCCTATCCCCCCGAATCGTCGGCGCCGTCGCCGGCCCCATCCTCCCGATCCTCCGCGATGCGCTCCAGGCGGTCGAGCACGCCTTGCAGGATGAAGGCGGCCGCCATCTTGTCCACGAGCTCGCCCCGCTTGCGCCGGCTGGTGTCCGCCTCGAGCAGCGTGCGCGTGACGGCGACCGTCGAAAGGCGCTCGTCCCAGAAGACGACCGGCACGTCGATCAGCGGCAGCAGGTTGCGCACGAAGGAGCGCGTGGACTGCGCGCGCGGCCCCTCGCTGCCATCCATGTTGAGCGGCAGGCCGATCACGATCGCCGTTGCCTGATGGATCTCGGCCAGGCGCTTCAGCTCGGCGACGTCGAGCGAGAATTTCCGCCGGTTGATGAGCGCGAGCGGCGCTGCCATTCGCCGGCCGAGATCCGAGAGGGCGACCCCGATCGTCTTGGTGCCGAGATCGAGGCCGAACAGAACGCCCGGCCCCGTGAGCGCCGCGTCGAGCGCGGCGATGTCGATGATGCGTCCTGGCACTTGCCCTCGAAAAAGGCCGTTTGGCCTCAGATGTAGATGATGGCGACGAAGCCGAGGATCACGAGGATCGTGCCGCCGATCATCACCTTGTTGAAGTTGCGGTCGATCATCGCGCGCGCCTGCGGGCCGAAGCGGTAGAAGAGCCACGCGACGATGAAGAAGCGCAGGCCGCGCGTCAGCAGCGAAGCGACGATGAAGGTGACGAGGTTGAGATGAACCACGCCCGATGCGATCGTCACCAGCTTGAACGGGATCGGCGTCAACCCCTTGGCGACGATGATCCAGCCACCCCACTCCTCGAAACGCGTCTGGAAGTTATGGAAGGCTTCCTCGAGATGATAGAAGGCGATCACCGGCTGGCCGATGGCCTCGTATAGCCCCGCGCCGATGGCATAGCCCGCGAGACCGCCCAGCACGGAGGCGATGGTGCATACCGCGGCGGCGATCCAGACGCGGTCGCGACGCGCCAGCACGATGGCGGCGAGGACGGGGTCGGGCGGAATCGGGAAGAACGACGCCTCCGCGAAGGACACCGCGGCGAGCAGCCACAGCGCGTGCGGACCGGCGGAAAGCACCATGATGCGGTCGAAGATCCGCTTCATCAGACCGCGTCCTCCGCGATCAGCCGTCGTTTCCAGCTCCGTCACCTGGCCTCCTGCCGTTCATCGGCTCAGCGCCGCGGTCCGATTGCGGCTTCACTGTTCACCGGCCGCGCACTGGTCGCCGCCGGAACCGGACCCCATACTTCCGCCACCAACAATGATTGGGTGTCGATTTCATGAAACTGACCTGGCTCGGCCACGCCGCGTTCCGCATCGAGATCACCGACGCGGTCATTCTCATTGACCCGTTCTTCACCGGCAACCCCAAATTTGCGGGGGATGTCGCGTCTGCGGCCCGCGGTGTCACGCATATCGTCCTCACCCATGGTCACGGCGACCATGTCGGCGATACGGTCGCGATCGCGCGCGAGACCGGGGCCAAGGTGGTCGGCGATGCCGACCTCATCGGCTATCTCTCGCGGCAGGGCGTGGCCAACGGCGATCCGATGAATTCCGGCGGCACGGTCGACGAGGGCCCGTTCCGCGTCTCTCTCACCGTCGCCCATCATTCCTCGGGCTCGATCGACCAGAACGGCGTGGTCCACTCGCTCGGCAGCCCGCACGGTGTCGTCATCCGCGCTCCCGGCGAGCGGACGCTCTACCACGCCGGCGATACGGATATCTTCTCGGACATGGCGCTGATCGACGAGATCTACGCGCCGAAGATCGGCATCCTGCCGATCGGCGACCGCTTCACCATGGGCGGCAAGGTGGCGGCCATGGCGGCGCGCCGCTTCTTCCATTTCGAGACGGTCATTCCGGGCCACTACGCGACGTTCCCGCTCGTCGATGCCACGGCCGACGCCTTCGTCTCAGGCATGGAGGGGTCGGGTGTCGACGTCCTGGTTCCCGCCGTCGGCGAGGTGCTGACGCTCTGAGCCGGAGAATCCCCTCGCCGCAACGACAGAGGGCCGGCGCTGACGCCGGCCCTCGCATTTCCGGGGTGGGGAAACTATTGGCGATACTGCTGGATGCGGGTCGTCCGAAGGCCGGCGAGGCCGTGCTGGTCGATCGACTGCTGCCAGGAAATGAACTCCTCGACCGTCAGCGTATAGCGCTGGCAGGCTTCCTCGAGGCTGAGAAGTCCTCCACGAACGGCGGCGACCACCTCTGCCTTGCGGCGGATGACCCAACGCTTGGTGTCGCGCGGCGGGAGGTCCGCGATGGTCAGCGGACTACCATCGGGTCCGATGACATACTTCACGCGCGGACGCATCTGATCGGTCATTCTACACTCACACTCAACCTGACCTTGTCAGGAGCTGAGACTAGGCGGTCCCCCTTAAATTTTGGCTAAGCCGATCGGTGAAATTCGAAGCGATTTCCGTCGTTTCCGCCTCGCGAGGACTCGTTCTGCAATGCAAATTGCAACAAAACGCAATCGCGCCGCCCGGTAACCTCGGCCGGACCTGTCCGCCAACTGGCGCCTGCCCTCGTCATGAAGGTCCGCGCGCCATGACGACGCTTCTCCCTTGAAGAGCGGAGCGTCGCGGCTATATAGGGCTGATCCCGGTGGCGCGAGCCGCATCCGACATATCGCGCGCGCAGTCTTCGGCGGCGCGCCTTATCGACAGCGGTCATGCCGAACAGCCTCGATCTTCCCGGCCTTCCCAAGGATCAGCGTGTCGTGGTCGCCATGTCGGGCGGCGTCGATTCCTCGGTGGTCGCCGGTCTCCTGGCGCGCGAGGGTTACGACGTCGTCGGCATCACGCTGCAGCTCTACGACCACGGCGCCGCGACGCATCGGCGTGGCGCCTGCTGCGCCGGACAGGACATCCACGACGCGCGCCGCGTCGCCGACCAGCTCGGCATCCCGCATTATGTCCTCGATTACGAGTCTCGCTTCCGCGAGGCCGTGATCGACCGTTTCGCCGACAGCTACATCGCGGGCGAGACGCCGGTGCCGTGCATCGCCTGCAACCAGACCGTCAAGTTCGTCGACCTGCTCGCCACCGCACGCGGCCTCGGCGCGGCGGCGCTGGCGACCGGCCATTATGTCTCGACGAAGCCACTCGCCTCCGGCCATCGCGGCCTGTTCCGACCGGCCGATCTCGATCGCGACCAGAGCTATTTCCTGTTCGCGACCACCCAGGAGCAGCTCGATTTCGTGCGCTTTCCGCTCGGGGGGATGACCAAGCCCGAGACGCGCGCACTCGCCCGCGAGCTGGGCCTCGAAGTCGCAGACAAGCATGACAGCCAGGACATCTGCTTCGTCCCCGGCGGTCGCTATGCCGAGGTCATCGCGAAACTCCGGCCGCATGCCGCGGAGCCGGGCGAGGTGGTGCATATCGACGGCACGGTACTCGGCCGCCATGACGGCATCATCCACTATACCATCGGCCAGCGACGCGGCCTCGGCGTCGCGGCCGGCGAGCCGCTCTATGTCGTGGCGCTCGACGCCGCCCGTCGCCGCGTCGTCGTCGGGCCGCGTTCCGCGCTCGCCGTCCGCCGCCTCGTGCTCCGCGACGTCAACTGGCTCGGCGACCGGCCGCTCGCAAAACTCGATGAGAACGGCATCGAGCTGTTCGCGCGCGTCCGCTCCACCCGGGCGCCGCAGCCGGCCAGGCTCGTGATGGACGGCGACAAGGTCGAGGTCGAGCTTCTCGGCGAGGAGAGCGGCGTCGCCAGCGGCCAGGCCTGCGTGCTCTATGAGGGGGAGGGCGCCGGCGCGCGGGTGCTCGGCGGGGGATGGATCGCGACCAGCCGCCGCTCCGACGCCGCCGAGGCGGCGCTCGCCCGGCTCGCGGACGCACCGCAGCCCGCAGCTTAAGGAACGCCCATGCCGGATCTCTTCGAGGACGTCGCCCGCCGCTGGAAGGACCGTTCCGGCCGCCGCGCCGCCGGCAGGATCGACGACGGCGCCGTGCGCGCCGCCTATGCCCGCTGGGCGCCGGTCTACGACCGCGTCTTCGGCGCCGCGCTCGATGCCGGTCGCCGCGCGGCGGTCGCCACCATCAATGCGCTGCCGGCCGGCCGTGTGCTCGAATGCGGCGTCGGAACCGGCCTTTCGCTCGCCGCCTATCGTCGCGATCATCGCATCACCGGCATCGATCTCAGCCCCGACATGCTCGACGTCGCGCGGCGGCGGGTGAGCGAGGGCGCGCTCGATCACGTCGAGGCTCTGGAGGAGGCCGATGCCGGCGATCTCTCCTTCGAGACCGGACGCTTCGATGCCTCGGTCGCGATGTTCGTCATGACTGTCGTTCCCGATCCGAAGGCCGTGATGGCGGAGCTCGTCCGCGTCACGCGCCCGGGCGGCCGCGTCGTCATCGTCAGCCATTTCGCCGCCGACAGGGGCTGGCGGAAATGGATCGAGGATGCCGCCGCGCCCTTCGCGTCGGCGCTCGGCTGGCATTCCGATTTCCCGATTGCCCGCATCCTCGGCCGCGACGAGCTTCGCCTCGTCGAGCAGCGCCGCGTCGGGCCGATCGGCTTCTTCACGCTCATCGTGTTCGAGAGGCTCTGAGGGACGATGTCGCGCCCGATCTATGGCGATCCCGTGCATGACGGCGCCGCCGATCCGACCGTGATCCACCGCGCCGGCACCGACGAATGGTGGATGTTCTACACCAACCGCCGCGCCGATCTCGGTGGCGAGGGGTTCGGCTGGATCCACGGCAGCGCCATCGGCACCGCCGTCTCGCGCGACGGCGGCCTCACCTGGACCTATCGCGGCACGGTCGCAGGCCTCGACGCGCCCGAGCATCCCGGTCTCAACACCCATTGGGCCCCGGAAGTGATCCGCGCCAAGGGCGCCTATCACATGTTCCTCACCTATATGCCGGGCGCCTCCGACAGCGCGGCCGACGCGGACAGGCGCCTCGTGCACTTCACCAGTCCCGACCTCGAGACCTGGGCGCGGGTAGGCGAACTGCCGCGCACCTCGCGCAATGTCATCGACGCCGCCGTCGCCCGCTGTCCGGACGGCCTCTATCGCCTCTGGTACAAGGACGAGGGCAAGGGCTCGGCGACCTATGCGCTGACGAGCCCGGATCTTCGCGACTGGCGCCTCGAAGGCGAGGTCATTGCCGGCGCGCCCGACGCGCCGCCGCACGAGGGACCGAACGTCTTCTCCCTCGGCGGCTGGTGGTGGATGATCACCGACGAGTGGCGCGGCCTCGCCGTATACCGGTCCGACGACGCACGGGGCTGGGAGCGGCAGGGCCTCATCCTGGGCGAACCGGGCATCCATCCGGACGACCGCCGCTTCGCCCGCCATGCCGACGTGGTGCCGCAGGGCGATCACGCGGCGCTCTACTATTTCACCCACCCCGACTGGGCGGAGACGGAGACGCCCGTTCCGGTCGATTTCCGCGAGCGGCGCACGGTGATCCATCTCGCACGGATCGCGGTCGAGAACGGACGGCTGGTCGCGAGCCGCGATGTCGAGCCCTGGCCCCTCGATCCGGCGCTTGCCAATGGTGGGTGAACCCGTTCCGGGCGGCAATCGCGCTTGACAGCGCTTCGCCACGCTTCCTATAAGCGCCCCATCGATGATCATTCATCGCGTGTGGCGGGGTAGCTCAGCTGGTTAGAGCAGCGGAATCATAATCCGCGTGTCGGGGGTTCAAGTCCCTCTCCCGCTACCACCACTTCCCCCCTTTTTCTGATGATGGCTCTTCACAAGATTCGCCAACGTTCCGGCGATCGTGAGGTCAAGCTCCCCCCGTCCATTCGTCGCGGCCGACGCCGCGGCGGATGATCATGTTCGTTGGGGCATGCTTCGTCCTCGGTGAACGCCCTTCGATGGCTAGGTTCGCGCCGCGCTGGATCAGCCGCTTGATCACGGCAAGCGCGCTCTCAAGATCGGCCGGCGGCGGGTCTCGTCGATAGCGTTCGACCTCTATATATTCCCCAGTAGACATCTTGTCGTTGTAAAAAAACGAAGCAGAACCCACATAATAATTGAGTAGTGATCTCAAACATTCGCAAGCGCTAGCCGATCCATTTTTCGGGTCTCGCTCTTTGCATCTGCTCTGCCGACCGGCGCTGGGCGCTCGGCTCATCCGACACCCTCGTCGACAAGGCAGATTGGAGATAGTGAAATTGCTTGGCGTAATGCCTTCGCCGCTGCGGGCTCGGTAGCCGAGCGACCTTGGCGTAGCTCGTGGCAGCCGGGGAAGCGTCGATGATGGCCACGGCCAGTTCGACGCGGGACCGGGTTTCTCCGAGCGCTGACAGCCGCGTTCCGTCCGCCGACATCCTTCGCCGACCCGTCCAGGGGGAGCCATCAGACACCAGGAGCGACAGGTCATGACACTCGAGCATGCAGCCAGCGAGGCCGTTCGGAAGCCCTGGGGCAGCCATGATCTTCGTCCGTGGAGCCAGCTTCACGACAAGGACGGCCCGATCGGCGAGATATGGTTTCAGCGCGCCGATCGCCGATCGCCGGAGCCGGCGCTCCTCCTGAAGCTCCTGTTCACCACCGAGCGGCTGTCCATCCAGGTTCATCCGGGCGACGCGCAGGCACAGGCCAAGGGCCTTCCCAATGGCAAGACCGAAGCCTGGTACATTCTCGATGCACGCGCCGGGGGCGAGGTGGCGCTCGGGCTCAAGCGGCCGCTGACCACCGAGGCGCTGCGCGCCTCGATCGATGACGGGTCGATCGCCGACATCATCGCCTGGCGTCATGTCGAGCGCGGCGCCGCCGTTTCCGTTCCGGCGGGCACGATCCATGCGATCGGTGCCGGACTCGTGATCGCCGAAATCCAGCAACGAAGCGACGCGACCTACCGCATCTTCGACTATGGGCGGCGACGCCCCCTGCATGTCGAGGACGCTGTCGCGGCCGCGGATGCGAGGCCCTTTCCGCGTTCGGTAGGGCCCCGCGCGCTGACCGATGTGCGCAGCCTCCTCGTCGAGACCCCTTACTTCGTCTTCGAGCGGTTCGATCTGCCGCCGAAGTCCAAATGGCGGATCGAGACGGACCGCGAGACCTGGGTGCTCGTGCTGCGGGGCCGGGCGAAGATCGGACCTATGGCCGCCTCCGTGGGCGAAGCCTTCTTCCTCGACGACGACAATGTCGCGCTGGACGTCGGGCCGGAGAAGTTCACGGCGCTCGTCGCCTATGCCGGTTCGGAGATCCAGGCCGGCCTTCTCGTCGATCTCAGCCAGCGTGCCGGCCATCCGGCTGCCTCCGAGCCACGGCCCGTCGCCCCGCTCCCGTCATTCGCAAACGCGCCGTCCATCCCGAGCAAGGCTACATCGTGACCCAGATCAAGCGCCTGGCCTTCATCGGCAATTCGCTGCCGCGCCGCTGCGGCATCGCCACCTTCACGACGGACCTGCAGCAGGCCATCGCGCGATCCGCTCCCGATGTCGAGACCACGATCGTGGCGATGACCGATCATGGCCATTCCTATGATTACCCGTCCACCGTCGGCCTCGAAATCAACGACGGGATGCTGGACGAATATGAGCGCGCGGCCGGCTTTCTGAATGCGAAGCGCTTCGACGCCGTCTCGCTGCAACACGAATTCGGGATCTTCGGCGGACCGGGCGGCAGTCATATCCTCGCGCTGCTGTCGCGGCTGACCATGCCTGTCGTGACGACGCTTCACACCGTTCTCGAGCGACCGACCGCGGTCCAGCGCGAGGTGCTGATGCGCATCGTGGAGGCATCGGCGAAAGTCGTCGTCATGGCCGAGAAGGGGCGTGATCTGCTGCGCAGCGTCTATCGCGTGCCGGCCGGCAAGATCGAAGTCATTCCGCATGGCATTCCGGACTTCGCCTTCGTCGAGCCCGATCGCGCCAAGGCCGAGTTCGGCTTCAGCGGGCGCTCGGTGATCCTCACCTTCGGGCTCCTGTCGCCCAACAAGGGGATCGAAGTCATGATCGACGCCATGCCGGCGATCATCGCGAAGCGGCCGGACGCGGTCTATGTCGTTCTTGGCGCGACACATCCCAATCTCGTCAGGGATCATGGCGAGGCCTATCGGGAAAGCCTCGTGCGGCGCGTCGGCCAACTCGGCATCGAGGACCATGTCGTCTTCCTCGACCAGTTCGTGGACCAGCCGACCCTGCTCGGCTTCATCTCGATGTGCGACGTCTATGCGACGCCCTATCTGAATGAATCACAGATGACCTCGGGGACCCTGGCCTACAGCTTCGGCCTCGGGCGAGCGGTGGTTTCCACGCCATACTGGCACGCGCGTGAGCTGCTCGCCGATGGACGAGGCCTGCTGGTGCCTTTCGGGGATGCCGCCGCAATCGGCGCCGCGATCACCGACCTGCTGACGAACGACGAAAAGCGGCAGGCGATGCGAGCGCGCGCCTATGCGGTCAGCCGCTCGATGACATGGGAGCGAACGGCCGAGCGCTATCTGGCGGTTCTGGAAAGCGCGCGCCACGGACAGAAGCTGAGGATGCTGCCGCGTGCCGATCCGGATCGCATGCCGAGCGACCAATCCATTCTGCCTGACATGCAGATCGGACACTTCCTCTCCATGTGCGACGATACCGGGCTTTTGCAGCATGCCGTCCATTCCGTTCCGGACCGGCTGCATGGCTACTGCGTGGACGACAATGCGCGTGCGCTCCTCGTCGCCTGCGCCCTGAACGCGCCGGGCGAGCAACGGCTCTCGGAGGTGCTGACCTCGCGCTTCGCCGCCTTCGTGCAGCATGCCTGGAACCCCGACAGCGGCCGGTTTCGCAATTTCATGAGCTTCGACAGGCGCTGGCTGGAAGATCGGGGCTCGGAGGACAGTCATGGCCGAACGCTCTGGGCGCTCGGCGAGGTTGCGCGCAGCGACGCGACCTCTGCGCGCCGGCAGTGGGCAGCCGCGCTTTTCGCTGTGGCGCTGCCCGTGGTGGAGCGCTTCAGGTCACCCCGCGCCTTCGCCTTCACGCTGCTGGGGCTCGACGCCTACATGGCCTCCGGAGTCGATGATCCCGAGGCCGAGCGCCTGCGCTCGGTCCTCGCCGAACGGCTTGCGGCCTCGCTCTCGGCTGCCGAGACCGACGACTGGACCTGGTTCGAGGAGGGCCTCGCCTATGACAATGCCCGCCTCTCCCAGGCCCTGATCCAGACCGGACTTGCGACACGCACGCTGTCGCATGTCGAGGCGGGCCTGCGCTCGCTGCGCTGGCTCATGGCGCAGCAGACCGCGCCGACGGGGCATTTCAGGCCTGTCGGCTCGGAGAGCTTCGGCGACGGCGGCCGCAAACGACCGCGTCCTTTCGACCAGCAGCCGCTGGAGGCCACTGCCTCGATTTCCGCCTGCCTCGCCGCCTGGCGGGCCGACGGCAACGCGGCGTGGCGCACGAGCGCCCTCAAGGCGTTCAGCTGGTTCTTCGGCGCCAATGATCTCGGAGAGTCCCTGGTCGATCCCGAAACCGGCAGCTGTCGCGACGGCCTTCACGCCGACCGGCCCAACGAGAACCGCGGCGGCGAATCCGTCGTCTCCTATCTCCTCAGTCTTGCAGAAATCAGACAGCTGCGCCGCGTGAGTGGCGAGCGCATGAAACTGGCTTTGCCGCGCGCCCTGCGCGCCTGAGCTTCGGCACGTCCCCTCCAGCGAGAGCGCGAGTCCCACCTTGCCACAATCCGCATTCCTGACCCGCCAGGCGCCCCTTCTGCGTCCGGACCCGGGCAGGGTCATCGTCCGTTCGTTCCGCCTCACGGCCGAGCCGCTCGCTCTGAAGCCGGGGGAGAAGACACGCGCCAACCACATTGTCGACCGCGTCATGGCGCTCGATCCTGAAGCGGCGGCCGCGCAGCTCGCCGAAGTGCTCGAGAATTTCGACGGGCGGCACCGCAACCTGCTCGCGCGTTTCGAAGCACGCGCCGACGAGATGGAGCCGGCCTTCGCCGCGCATCCCAGCTTCACGTTGCTGCAACGCCGGCTGGTCGGCGCCTATTTCATGCATGAATATTCGTTCGAGGCCGCAGCGCTCTTCAACCCGAGCATTGTTCCCCATCCCGATCAAAGCGGCGTCGCCGCCGGTTCCTGCCGGTTCATCGTCAGTCTCCGCGCCGTCGGTGAAGGTCATGTATCGTCGCTGACATTCCGCTCCGGCATCGTCTCCGCCGACGGCACGATCACCGTCGATCGGACGGAACGGCTTGCGACGCTTCCCCGCCTCGTGCGCCTCGTCGGAGGCATGGATGGCGACGAGGTGGAAATCGCGTTCTCGGGCGACGAGGACCTCAGCGAGCGGGTGATCTTCCCGGTGACGCCGGCTCAGGCCAACGGCATCGAGGATGCGCGCTTCGTGGCCTTCGACGAAGGTGGCGGCAGCACGATCTACTACGCGACCTACACGGCCTATAGCGGCAGCACGATCCGGTCCGAACTGATCGAGACGCGCGACTTCCGGGTGTTCAATCTCTCGCCGCTCGCCGGTACCGCGGCGCGCAACAAGGGCATGGGCCTCTTCCCGCGCAAGATCGACGGCCGCTACGCGATGATCGCCCGACAGGACAACGAGAACCTCTATCTCATCTATTCGGACGACCTGCGCATCTGGAACGGAGGCGAGGCGATCCTGAGGCCGGTCTTTCCGTGGGAGTTCGTGCAGATCGGCAACTGCGGCGCGCCAATCGAGCTCGACGAAGGCTGGCTGCTGCTGATGCACGGCGTCGGACCGGTCCGTCGCTATTCGATCGGCGCCGCGCTGCTCGACAAGAACGATCCGTCGAAGGTCCTCGGGCGGTCGCATCGACCTCTGCTCCGACCCGAGCCGGCCGAGCGGGAGGGCTATGTGCCGAACGTCGTCTACACCTGCGGCGCCATGCGCCACGGCGATCAGATCATTCTCCCCTACGCCGTTTCCGACACCTTCACGAACTTCGCGACCATCCGCATCGATGACTTGCTGAAGAGCCTGGACTGAGTAACTGCCTCCGTGCCAGCAGCAGGGGTCAACGGTCCTCCTTGGGCCCCCGCGCCACGATCGTGAGCGCTCCATCGGGCAGCGGCTTCTGCAGCGCGATCGCGTCGGCGGCGGTCGGCGCGGTCAGCCAGGCGTCGACCTCCTCGGGCGTGCGCAGGATGACCGGCATCGCCTTGGGGTGAACGGCGCCGACCTCGGCATTGGGCTCGGTGGTGAGGAAGCCGTAGAGGTCGATCGTCTCCGGGCCGGTCCTCACCTTGCGCACGCCGGTCCATTGCGGAACCCAGATTCCGGCGAAGAAGGCGAGGGGGCGGCTGTCGCAGAGCGCGAACCAGATGTCGCCGCCGGCCTCCTTGTTGAACTCGCTGAACGAGGTGAAGGGCACGACGCAGCGGTTGGGGATGTCCAGCCAGCGCGTCCAGTGCCTGCTCGCCGTGTTGCGGATATTGGTCGTGCCGCTGTCGGGTTCGGCCTTCAGAAGTGCCTGGAAGTCGACCTCCTTGCCCTTGGCGCGCAACTTGTCGGCGCGCTTGCTCGTCGCCGCGAACAGCGCCTGCGACGACGAGGGCATGCCCCAGCGGGCCATGGCGAGTTCGCGGCCCTCCGGCGCGTTGCGCACGATCGGCGCCGCATAGTCCGGGAAGATGCCCGGCATCGGCGCCAGATTGCCGGTCAGGTCGGCATAGAACCGGGCGAAGGCGCGGATCGCCTCCTGGTTCGAGGTCATGGAGTAGAGATTGCACATGGCCCCGAGCATGCCATGACGCGCGGGGGCCATCCACAGCCGCCCGGCGGTTGATTGACTCTGCCTCAAACGAGAACATTATAAGAACAAAATGAGGCAGCGGAGGCGGCGATGGCCGAGCCGGACGACGAGGGCCAGGGGCTCGACGACTTCACCGAGCAGGAGAAAGCGCTGCTGCGCCGCGTCGACGAGCTGATCGCGGTGCATGGCGGCGATCTTCGCGCCGTCATCGAAACGCTGCTGATGGCCTATGACGACCGGGTCGAGCAGGTCTCCTTCGGCTTCGTGCGCGGGCGAGGCCGTGGCGGATGACGAGGGCTCTCGCCGGCGCCTGACTCCCTGGGGGATCATCCAGCGGCTGGAGAGGCTCGTCGAACGGCAGAAGGGCGCGCGACTGACCTGGGAGACCAGCGTCGTCGTGCTGGAGTCGCTCCGCGCCTATGTCGCCAATCCGAAGCGCGACGCGCTGGCACGGATCATCTGCATGCGCTGGCATGCCCGGCCGGAGCCCTGCGATCCGCTCTGCCGACGCTGCCTCGATCTCGGCCACGAGCTCAAATGCATGATGCGCGGCGAGCCCGACCATTTCGGTGACCGCGGCTGGTATGACGGCGGGCACCGCAAGCACCAGAAGCGCTAGCCGCAGCCGAGTCGCGAATCCTCTGGATCGATTTTTTGCGATGGAAGGGACAGCGACTGGCCCATCCGGTCCGGCGTCGTGATTGTCACATCCCGAGATCGTCGCGGGGCCGGGCACGGTCCGACTGCTCCCGGACCAGCCGGCGCGCCTTTCGTGCCCGATAGAAGAAGCCGACACAGGTCGCGACAATGGCGGAGATCAGCATGTGGGCGGTTCCCCCGAACGGCCAGCTCGAAGATCAGGCCCGTTTCATAGCACGTCGATGACCCGGAGAGGAGCGACCCGGGATCGACCAAAGGGAGGAGGTGCAGAAGGGGGTTGCGTTCGGACGGCTGCCGTCCTACAAGCCGCTTCCCAATTGGCGCGGGGTGGAGCAGCCCGGTAGCTCGTCAGGCTCATAACCTGAAGGCCGCAGGTTCAAATCCTGCCCCCGCAACCAATTCGCCGTCTCGACGGCTTCTCCCGCATACTCATCGATCCTTCGGCAGCGTCACTTCGGCGCGAAAGCCGTCGTCTCGTCCCGGAACCGGCGAGAGCAGATCGAGCGTCCCGCCGGCGCTTTCCACCAGTTCTGCGACGATGGCGAGGCCGAGCCCCGATCCCGGCGCGGCAGTGTTTCCGCGGGCGAAGCGCCGGGCGAGACTTGCGAGAAGATCCGGAGCGACCGCGGGACCCTCGCTGGTGACGGCGACGACGCCATTCGAGGGGACGGTGACTGCGATCAGTCCCCCGGCCGGTCCGTGTCTCAGCGCATTCTCGATCAGGTTGCGGATCGCGATGCCAAAGGCGTCGACGTCGAACGGCGCGACCAGAGAGGCGCCCGCGGCGACCGTCAGCGATAGCCGTTCGGGCCGCACCATCGACCGCCGCGTATCTTCGACCACCAGGCGGAGCGCGGGCATCAGGTCGGCAGAACGCTCCGTCAGCGCGATGCCGGCATCGGCGCGGGCGAGCTGAAGCAGCTTCTCCGAGAGGTGACGCAGCCGGCTGAGGCTCTCTTCCACCTGTCGGGCGCGGGCCTCGGCCGGATGTCCCCTGAGCTCGGCGATGAGGCGCTGCGTCTGGGCGAGGCTCCCGGCAATCGGTGTCCTCAGTTCATGGGCGCTGTTCGCGGCGAGGGCCCGCTCCGCGGCAATCGCCGCGCCGAGCCGGGCGATCAGCGACTGCACCGCCTCGGCGGTCGGGACCAGTTCCTTCGGCAGCGGACCTATGTCGATCGGGTCGAGATGGCGTGCATCGCGCCGCGCGATCTCGGCGCTGAACCCGGTGAGCGGCCTGAGGCCCGTCCGGACGACGACGAAGATGCCGATCGCCGAGAGCGGAATCAGGAGAACGATCGGCAGCAGCAGCGAGAGCAGAGTCTCGTGCAGGGCACCCGCGCGGCGGCTGCGCGATTCCGCCACCTGGATGAAGAGCCGGCCGGAGCGATTGCCGATGGTGAAGATGCGCCAGTCGTCCTCCACCGCGAAGCCTTCCGCGAGCGGCGCCGCGAACGGCTTCGCGGGAGCGTCGAAGGAGCGGAGCAGCACCGTGCCGTCTCCGCGACGCACCTGGTAGACGATGTACTCGCCATCGTCGGCATCGAGAATCGGGACCTCGTGGGCATAGTCCTCGCCCTCGGCCTCCCCGCCCTCCGCTAGGCCTTCGGCCGCCAGCGCCAGCAGCCGCTCGGCCGTTTCGCGCAATCCCCCGTCGAACGCCTCCTCGAGTTGGTGGCGAAGGATGACGAAGCCGATCGCGGCCCCGAACAGCCACAGCAGCACGGCGCCGAGGCTGAGCCACAGGATGAGGCGGCCTGTCAGGCTGGCGGGCCGCCTCATTCGGCGGACAGCCGGTAGCCGAGGCCGCGCACCGTCCGGATGAGATCGACGCCAAGCTTCTTGCGCAGGCGGCTGACATAGACCTCGACGGCGTTCGACTCGATTTCGGCGCCGAAGGCGTAGAGCGCCTCCTCCAGCTGCTGCCGCGAGACGAGAACGCCCGGATGCTGGCAGAGCCGCTCCAGGACCGCCCATTCGCGCGCCGTGAGCTCGAGCAGGCGTCCTTCGACGGTCGCGGTGCGATGCGCCTGGTCGACCTCGAGCGGTCCGAGGACGAGGAGCGGGTTGGGGTTCCCCGCATAGCGCCGCGCGACCGCGCCGAGCCGCGCCGTCAGCTCCGAAAGATCGAAGGGTTTCACGAGATAGTCGTCGGCGCCGGCATTCAAGCCCTCGATGCGGGTGGAGAGCTGGTCCATGGCGGTGAGGATGATCACCGGAGTCACGTCGCCGCGCCGGCGCAACTGCTTGAGAAAATCGAGGCCGCGTCCGTCCGGGAGGCCGAGATCGAGCAGGATGAGATCATAGGAAACGGTCTGCCGGGCGGCGAGCGCATCGTCGAGCCGGCGCACCCAGTCGACGGCATGGCCGTCGGCATCGAGATGATCGCCGAGCGCGCCGCCCAGCATCGGGTCGTCTTCGATCAGGAGGATGCGCATCGCTTTCTCGTGCCCCGGTCGCAGTGAAGCCGCCGAAGCTGACGGGGAGCTTACGGCCCGCGGGCGCTTCCGTCAGCCTCGCGTCAGCGGGGCGGGCCAAAAGGGCGCCGTCGACACGATCGACAGGCAACAGATGAGGCTTCCCGATGAAGTTCGTCCTTTCCGCCGTCGCGCTGGCCGCGACGCTCGCCTCCACCGCCCCGGCCTTCGCCGCCGATGTCTGCAACGTCCCGACCGACAAGGCGCAGTCGGTGGATGCGCTGAAGGCGCAGCTGGAGAAGGAAGGCTGGAGCGTCCGCAAGATCAAGCATCAGAAGGGCTGCTACGAGGCCTATGCCGTCAAGGGCAAGGAGCGCATGGAGAAGCTCTTCGACCCCGAAACGCTGAAGATGCTGGATGTCGAGGCCGATTGAGGCCGCGGCGATGACCGGCCGCGTCAGGGTCTGGGATCCGGTGGTGCGCGCCTTCCACTGGGGGCTCGTCGTCGCGATCGCGACGGCGTGGCTCTCGGCCGGAGAATGGCAGGCGGTGCACGAGGTCGCCGGCTATTGCGCCGCGGCGCTCATCGCGATCCGCCTCGTCTGGGGCGTGATCGGTCCGCGCGAGGCGCGCTTCTCCGCCTTCGTCCGCCGCCCCTCCGTCGTGTTCGGCTACCTGAAGGACATCGCCGCCGGCCGCGAGCGGCGCTTTCTCGGCCATAACCCTGCCGGCGGCGCGATGATCGTGGCGCTGATCCTCGCGATCATCGCGCAGGCCTCGATGGGCTACCTGCTGACGACCGACGCCTTCTTCGGCGTCGACTGGCTGGAGGAGCTTCACGAGGCGCTCGCCTACGGGATCCTCGGCCTGATCGGACTGCATCTCGCCGGCGTCCTTCTCGCCAGCATCCGCCATCGCGAGAATCTCCCGCTCGCCATGGTCACGGGCCGCAAGCGTCCACTCCTCGCGGACGAGGCGCACTGAGCTCGCTATTCCGCGGTGCCACGGCCGGCGCGCCCTGCGCGCGCCGCCTCCGTGCCGCGGACGCGGCCGGACGGGACCCACACCGTCCGGCCGCCCTCCCGGTCCGCGCCCGTGGGCGCGCGCCGCCTGGATCCTTTCACCGACAACCGCATGCCTCGATCCGTCAGCGCTGGACCTCGACGAGGAAGGGCACGCGGCGGTCGGCGGGGAGGGGGCCGAGCTGCCTGAGCCGCGCGACGTTCGGTGCCAGAGAGCGACGGAGATGCGCATCGAGCGCCTGCATGGCCCCCGTCGCGTCGCCCGCGATCAGGCGGTCATAGACGGCGAGATGCTCGCCGAGCATGGTTTCGATCTCGGCATCGTCCAGGAAGAGCCGGAACGTGTCGTGGATCGCGATCAGCGGCAGCTGGCTGCGATGAATGGCGTCGCGGAGCTGGCCATTGGGGCAGCGCAGCACGGTATCGACATGGAGGTCGTGTTCGAGACGTTCCATGCGGGCCGGCGTGCGACGGCCAGCCTGGGTCGACGCGACGCGATCGCGCTTGGCCACCAGGTCGCGCCGGTCGAGCGCGGGCATCGCCTGCGCCAGCGCCAGCGGCTCCATCAGCCAGCGGATCTCGAAATGCTCACCCATCAGCTCCGGCGTGAGCGGGCCGGCGTACCAGCGCTGGTTTCGGTCCTGCATGATCAGCCCGGCGCGATCGAGCCGCGCGATGATCTCGTGCGCGACCGTGCGGCTGACGCCGTAGTGCTCGGCCAGCATGCTCTCGTTGAGGAGGAAGCGGCCATGCGCCATGCTCGCAGCGACGATGTGCTCGACCTCGGGATAGATGCGGGCGCGGCGGCTGCGCGGCGCGCCGGACTGGCCCATCTCCTCCGGCAGCACCAGGCCCGCCTCGACGAGATCCAGCCGCATCGGCGCGGCGCCGCCGGCGATGACCAGTCCGCGGCCGTCGAAGGGCTCGAGCAGCCCCTCGGCCTGCAGGCGGCGCAGGGCCGCGGCGGCGGGGACGCGGCTCGAGCCGAAGGCGCGGGCGACCGCCGCCTCGCCGACCACGAGCCCCGGCGGGAGCTGCCCGCCGGCGACATGCTGGCGCAGCACGCGATAGATGACCTCGTAAAGCGGCAACTCGCCGTCGGCGCGTTCGGCCGTCTCGGCTGCCGTCGTCGTCACGGCTCAGTCTCCACCGCCGCGCTCAGCCATGGCCGGCCTCGCGAGGCGCGGCCTCGCCCTCTGCGTCATGGATATGGGCCATGATCGCCTGGCTCATCGCCTCGTAGCGGCGCGTGTTCTCGATCTCGCCGCGGATCGCGAAATCCTTCATCACGAGGATGCGGTCGGCGAGCGTGATCATCTCCGGCATGTCGCTCGAAATGAGCAGTACCGAGACGCCCGAGCGTGTGATCTCGCCTATGAGTTCGTGGATCGCCGTCTTTGTCTTGATGTCGATGCCGACGGTGGGTTCGTCGATGATGAGGATGTCGACGCCGGCTGCGAGCCATTTCGCGATCGACACCTTCTGCTGATTGCCGCCGGACAGCTTGCCGACGGCCTGCTCGATCGACGGCGCCTTGACCTCGAGCCGCTGCGCCAGCGGGACGGCGACCCGGCGCTCGCCGGCCCGGCTGATGAGGCCGAGGCGGCCGGCGATCCGCCGCCAGATCGGAATGACGATGTTGGAGCGGATCGGATGGGCGAGGATCAGGCCCTCGGCCTTGCGATCCTCCGAGATATAGCCGAGGCGGTGGCGGCGGATCGCCTCCGGCACGCTGCCGATCGAGACCTTCTCGCCGCGCAGGACGACCCCGCCGGACAGGATGCGGGCGTCGCCGATCAGCGCCCGGGCGAGTTCGGTTCTGCCGGCGCCGACGAGACCGTAGAGGCCGAGGATCTCGCCCTTGCGCAGGGTGAAGCTGACATCGCGGTGGCCGAGGCTGGTGGCGATGGCGCGCGCCTCCAGCACAGGCTTCGCCCCCTCCAGCCGCCGTTCGCCGATCTCGGCCACGCGTTCCTCGCGGCCGATCATGGCCGAGACGATGCGGCCGCGGCCCATGGTGGCGATCGGCTCGCCCGCGGCCGCGACGCGGCCGTCTCGCAGCACCGTCACGCGGTCGCAGATCGACACGACCTCTTCCAGCTTGTGGCTGACGAAGACGATCGCCTTGCCCTCGTCGCGCAGGCGCCGCAGCACGGCGAACAGCGCTTCGGTCTCGTGGCCGGTGATCGAGGCGGTCGGCTCGTCGAGCAGCAGCACGCCCGTTTCCAGCGACAGCGCCTTGGCGATCTCGACGATCTGCATCTGCGCGACCGAGAGGCGGCGCACCTCGGTATGGGTGTCGATCGAGGGATCGATCATGTCGAGGAAGCGGCGCGCCTCGCGGTGCACGGCGCCGTAGTCGATGAGGCCGCCCTTGGTCGGAAGCCGCTCGATGACGATGTTCTCGCCCACGGTGAAGCGCGGGATGAGGTTGCGCTCCTGGTGCACGGCGCTGATGCCGGCGGCGATCGCGTCGCGCGGCGAGGAGAAGGCGACCTCCTTGCCGTCGACGAGCAGGCGGCCGCGATCGGGCTTGTAGAGGCCGGTGATGATCTTGATGAGCGTCGACTTGCCGGCGCCGTTCTCGCCCATCAGCGCATGGATCTCGCCGGGGCGGATGGTGAACGAGACGCCGTCCAGCGCCGTGACGCCGGGGAAGCTCTTGCCGATATCCTCGATGGAAAGCTGCATCAGCTGCGCTCCGCCCTGAGCGCGCGCGCCCGGTTGAGCCCGACGGCGGCGAGGATCAGTGCGCCCAGCATGAACTGCACCCAGTAGGGGTCGACCTTCGCCAGCACCATGCCGTTCTGGATGAGGACGATCAGGACCACCGCGAGCGCGGTGGACGCGACGGAAATGTGGCCACCGGTGAGCGCCGCGCCGCCGATGATCGGCGCCGCGAAGGACATCAGCAGCCAGTCGGCGCCGATGGTCGGCTGTGCGGATCCGAGCTGCGCGACGGCGAGGATGGCGCCGACCGCGGAGAGGAGGCCCGACAGCGTATGCGCCAGCACCACGATCCGGTCCTTCGGGATGCCCGAGAGTTCCGCCGCATGCGGATTGCCGCCGACCGCCAGCAACTGCCGGCCCGGAATGGTGCGGGCGAGGAAGAGGCCGAGCGCAAGCGCGACGATGACCGGCGGGATGAGCAGATAGGGGAACGCGGAGAAGCGTGCCGATCCGAACGCCACGAAGGCGGCGGGCATGTCGTAGAAGGGCACCGATTCCGTGATGCCGAGATTGATGCCGGTGAAGGCCGAGGCGGTGGCGAGCGTGATGATGAAGCCGTTGATGCCGGTCCGGACCGTCAGCAGGCCGTTGGCGAGCCCGCCCGCCGCGCCGACGAGGAGGCCCGCGAGAATGGCGACGGGGATCGGCAGGCCGAGCTTCTCCATCATGCCCCCGACGAGCACGGCGACCAGCCCGCCCAGCGCGCCGATCGAGAGATTGAGCTGCCCCACGGCCAGCGTCAGCATCTGCGCGAAGGCAACGACGAGGACCACGCAGAACGAGCGCAGCATCACATAGACGTTGAACTCGGTCAGGAAGGCGGGCGAGGTCAGCGCGAGGCCGATGGTTCCGGCGATGATCGCCGCGGCGAGCGCCGACCACTCCTTGGCGAGAATGCGGTCGAAGAGAGATATCATGCGCGACGTCCGAGGCTGCGCCGCTCGGCATGGACGCTGCGATAGCGATCGAGCATCACGGCGAGGAGCAGGATGAGGCCGAGGAAGAGCTGCAGCCAGAAATTGCCGATCTGCATCACGAGAAGGCCGCTGCGGATGGTGGTGACGAGCAGCGCGCCGAGAATGGTTCCGATGACGGAGACATAGCCGCCGGAGAGCAGCGTTCCGCCCAGCACCGGCGCGAGGAAGGAGGGAAGCAGCCAGTCCTGGCCGATCGAGGGCATCGCGGCGCCGAGGCGGAAGAGCAGCATCAGGCCGGCGGCTGCGGCCAGCAGGCCGGAGAGCATATGCGCGACGATGATCGCCCGGCCGACCGGAACGCCGGAAAGCTCGGCCGCGCGCGCATTGGCTCCGGCGGCGAGGATCTCTCGGCCGAGCGCCGTGAAGCGGAAGAGCACGACCAGCGCGGCGCCTATGGCCAGCGCGATCACCATCAGCGGCGAGACGAAACCCCATTTCATGCGGCCGAAGGCGGCGACCTCGGGTGGCAGCGTGTTGAAGGTCACGGCCTTGGAGAGAATCAGCATGGCGCCGAGGAAGAGGCTGGCGCTCGCCAGCGTGATGATGAAGGCGTTGACGCCGGAGCGCACGATGGCGAAGCCGTTGAGGAAGCCGAGCAGCGCACCGAGGCCGAGGCCGGCGGCGAGCGCGATGGGCAGCGGAAAGCCCAGCTCCTGCATCAGCCAGCCGGCGAGCATCACCGAGCAGACGCCGATCGAGCCGATAGCGAGATTCATGCCGCCGGTCGCCAGGACGACCATGGTCGAGAAGCCGACCACGATGTCGATGGCCAGCGATCGCGACAGCGCGAACAGGTTGAACGACGAGACGAAGCCCGGCGCGTAGCTCGTGAAACCGATCCAGAACAGGACGATGATCGCGGCGAGCCCGATCAGGTTGGAGTTCTCGGCCAGCAGGCCCGCGAGGGGATTGCGGCGATCCTCCGATGTGGCGGAAAGGGTCATGGCTGCACCGTTGTGGCTGGCATCGCAGGTCGGCGTCACCACTCCTCAAGGGAGAAGTGTTGACGCGGAGCCGGCGGGAGAGGGTTCAGGGAACGATCCGGAGAGGCCTCAAGCCCTCATCCGAACCTTTGATCCGGCCTCTCCCTCTGGGAGATGCCGAAGACAGACCCTCCGCCGCTCGTGGACAGTGTCGGGTGTCGGGCCGCCGCGGACAGTCGTCCGCGGCCGCCAGTCGCCTTACTTGCAGGCGAGGTACTTGTCCTTGAACGTCGACTGGATCTCGCCGGTCAGCTTCTTCAGGTCGGCGCCGTAGCTTTCGAGGTTGGAGGCGCTGATGAGGAGCGTGCCGGAGTCGATGAAATGCGCGGTCTGGGGCGTCTTGATCCAGGGCGCATCGTCCTTCACCGTGCAGGTGCCGCTCGCCAGAAGGTCGAGCACATAGGCGCCGACATAGCCCTGGCCATAGGGGTTCTGGGCCATGGTGCCGGCGACGAAGCCGTCCTTGATGCCGTCGAGCACGATCTTATCGTCATCGATGCCGACGAGCTTGATGCGCTTGTCGCCGAGATTGCGCAGCGACTTCGCCGCCACGACGGACGGGATGTAGGCCGTCGCGATCAGGCCGTCGATCTGGTCCTTCTGCGCGCCGAGCAGGGCGTTGATCTTCTGGTCTGCCGCTTCCTGCGCGTCTGTGTCGGTGATGTGCTGGACGAGCGAAACGGCGCCATTCGTCTCGCCGACCGCCTTCTCGACGGCTTCCATGCGCAGCTTGGTGTTCGGATCGACCAGGAGACCGGCGAGATGCACGATCTTGCCCTTGCCACCCATCGACTCGATCAGCGCCTTGGTGCCGAGATAGGCCGAATTATAGACGTCGGTGCCGAGGCAGAAGGCGACCTTGGTCGGGTCCTGGCTGCAGCCGGCGAGCGCGGCCGACGGGATGTTGTTCGAGGCGAGTTCCTCGACGGTCGTGTTGATGCCGACCGCGTCGCCCGGGAAGATGCCGAAGGCGTTGTAACCCTGGCTGACGAGGCTCTCGATCAGCTCGGTCTGCAGGTTCAGCTTCCACTCGGCCGGAACCTTGAAGTCGACCGCGGCGATGCCGAAGTCCTTCTTGGCGTCGGCGGCTGCCTGCTCCCAGGGTGCGAAATAGGGATGCGGACCGCCGGGGATGAGGGCGATCTTGTTGTCGGATGCATGCGCCGCGGCAAGTCCCAGCAGGGTTGCGGCGATCATCGGCAGGGCGCGCGCAGCGACGCCCGTGAAGCGCTTCGTCATTGATTTCCTCCCTCGTGCGGAGCGGCTCTCCTCAGCCGTTTTCCGCATCGCTGAAGGCGTAACACGAACGGATATCGCGTGCAATGTGCGTTTTCGAGCGGAACGGTCTCCGCGCAACGGAAAAGGGGCGGCCGAAGCCGCCCCCTTCAGAATGCGTCGCGAAGCGATCCGTCAGGTCGTGGACGGGACGTCCTCGTCGCGCAATTTGCCGGCGAGGGCGGCAGCGACCGCGCTGATGAAGGCGCCGATCACGAGAGCGAGAAAGCCGAGCAGCATCGTCGTCGAAGCGGCCTTGCGAGCGGCGTCGGCAGCTTCCTTGGCCTGCGTCTTGGCAGTCTCGACGGCGGCGAGCATGTCGTTGACGCGCTTCTCGGCGTCAGCGACCGGGATACCGGTACGGCTGGCGACGAGCTGCGCCAGATAGGTCTTGTCGGCATCGGGCATTTCGCCGCTGGCGATGCCGGATGCCACGATCCGGAGCGCCTCGCCACGAGCGTCGGCCGCGCCGGCCGGAGCAGGCTGGGCAGGCGGCAGCTGGTCGGCGATCGGGCGGAACAGCGTGTCGACCAGATAGCCGGCGGGATCGGCACCATTGGCCGAGGCAGCGCCGACGCCGGCGCTCGCCGTCTGGGCGGCACCCGAGATGATCGAACCCGCGGCCTTCACGCCGGTCGAGACGGTGCCGACGGCGACCGACGACAGGAACAGGGCTGCGATGATCGTCGCGACGCACCAGGCGAGGAAGCCGTGCGCGGTATCGCGGAAGAACACCTCGTCGGTATGGACGCCGACCCAGCGCGTGCGCAGCCGGCCGGTGATGTAGCCTCCGAGCGCCGAGGCGACCCACTGGACGATCACGAGCCAGATGGCAGCGGAGATCGCGAAGGTGCCTGCGGCGACCCCGGCATTCGCCCAGGGCGACACCGCGGCGAAGCCGAGGCCGGAGCCGAGCACGAACATTGCCAGGGAAACCGCCGCCGCTACGGCCGCGCCCGCGAAGACGGCGCCCCACGAAATGGCAGACTGCGAAGATTCAGGCGCGGCGACGGGGACGGGAGAAGCGATGACGGTCATGTCTTCTCCCTTCAATGCCAGAAGATCGCGAGCAGGATGATGATCGGGATCGGAACGCCGAGCAGCCAGAGGAGAATTGAACGGCCCATTTTACTTTGCCTCCGCAGCATGGGTTGAACTGCGCACACAACTTCGCCGGAGCCGCCTTGGTTCCGAGGGCACCAAAGCGAAGGGGCGCCGAAGCGCCCCTTGCCGATATCTCGAACACGCCCGCGCGGCTCACTCTGCCGCGACGAGGACGCCCTCCGGCTCCTCCTCGAGATCCGCCGTCGCCTCGCCGTTCAGCGCTGCCGCGAGGCGCGTGGTATCCAGTTCGCCCTCCCAGCGGGCCACGACCAGCGTCGCCACCGCATTGCCGATGAAGTTGGTGAGCGCGCGGCATTCCGACATGAAGCGGTCGACGCCGAGGATGAGCGCCATGCCGGCGACCGGCACGCTCGGCACGACGGACAGCGTCGCGGCCAGCGTGATGAAGCCGGCGCCGGTGATGCCCGCCGCGCCCTTGGACGAGAGCATGGCGACGAGCAGCAGCAACACCTGCTGCTCCAGCGACAGATGCGTGTTGGTCGCCTGCGCGATGAACAGCGCCGCCAGTGTCATGTAGATGTTGGTGCCGTCGAGATTGAAGGAATAGCCGGTCGGGACGACGAGGCCGACGACCGAGCGCTTCGCGCCGGCCTTCTCCATCTTGTCCATAAGCGAGGGCAGGGCCGCCTCCGACGAGGACGTGCCGAGCACCAGCAGCAGTTCCTCCTTGAGGTAGCGGATGAGCTTCAGGATCGAGAAGCCGTTGTAGCGGGCGACGGCGCCAAGCACGACCAGCACGAAGAGGAGCGCCGTGACGTAGAAGGTGCCGACGAGGAAGGCGAGGTTCACGACCGAGCCGATGCCGTATTTGCCGATCGTGAAGGCCATGGCGCCGAACGCGCCGATCGGGGCCGCCTTCATCAGGATCGCGACGAGGCGGAAGATCGGAACCGTCACCGCGGTCAGGAAGCGCGTCACCGGCTCGCCGGCCTCGCCGACCATGGCGAGGGCGATGCCGAACAGGACCGCGATGAACAGCACCTGCAGGATGTCGCCCGAGGCGAGCGCATCGATCATCGTCACCGGGATGATGTTCATCAGGAAGCCGACGATCGTCTGGTCGTGCGCCTTCTCGGCGAAGGTCTGCACGGCGGCCGGGTCGAGGCTGGCCGGATCGACATTGAAGCCGGCGCCCGGCTGGACGACATTCGCCACGACGAGGCCGATCGCCAGCGCCAGGGTCGAGAAGGTGATGAAATACGCCATCGCCTTGCCGACGACGCGGCCGACCTTCCTGAGATCGTGCATCGAGGCGATGCCGGTCGTCACCGTGAGGAAGATGACCGGAGCGATGATCATTTTGACGAGCTTGATGAAGGCGTCGCCGAGCGGCTTCAGCGCCGTCCCGAGCTCGGGATAGAAATGCCCGAGCGCGATGCCGAGGGCGATCGCGGTGAGGACCTGGACATAGAGCTGGGCGTAGAGCGGTTTGCGCTGCGTCTCGTGGGCGCCCGGCGCGGTGATGACGGCCATTGAGGTTCTCCCCTCCTCGAAACCCGGGCGAGACGCGTGATCCGGGCCTATCCTCCACCGGCGCTCCGGCACGATTTCCGCACGGGCGCCGCGTCTCGGGGAAAGGAGGCGCAACCGCCGTGCCAAGAGGGAAAATCGGCAGTTTTACGCCATTTCTCCGTCCCTGGCCGCTCGAATGAATGCGATATGCCGCACGCGATGCGTTGCGCTGTGCGGAATTCCGCACTAGCCTTTTTTTATGACCCTGATCGCCGCGCGATCCGCCGTGCCGCCGCAGCAGCGCCGCCTGACGCTGGCCGCGCTGCTGGCCGTCGCGCTCGTTGTCGTCGCCGGCATCCTGGTCAGCGCCGAGCGCTATGGGCGACGCGTCGCCGTCGGCGCGCTCGACGCACGGGCCGCCGCGGCTCTGCCGCTGGCCAACGCCGCGCTCGCTGGCGAAATCTCCAAGCAGCAACTGCTCGCGGCCGTCCTCGCCGAGGACAGCGACGTCCGCGCGCTTCTCGCCACGCCTGACGCGGCGTCGGCGCGGACGATCGGCGCCAAGCTGAAGGCGCTCGCGGCCGATGCCGGCTCGAGCGTCCTCTACGTGATCGGGCGCGATGGGGTGACGGTCGCTGCGTCCAACTTCGACGCCCCCGACAGCTTCGTCGGCAGCGACTACGCCTTCCGCAGCTATTTCTCGCACGCCATGGCAACCGGTCGCGGCTTCCAGTACGGGCTCGGCACGGTGAGCCGGCGGCCGGGCCTCTATCTCTCGCACCGGGTCGATGGTCCGGACGGCCCGGCCGGCGTCGTCGTCGTCAAGGCGGAACTCGGCCGTGTCGAGGCCAACTGGCACGACAGCGGCTATACCGTCTTCGCCAGCGACGGCGCCGGCGTCGTGCTCGCCACCAGCCGGCCGGACTGGCGCTTCGCGACGCTCGCGCCCCTCCCGGACGAGGACGCCACGCGTGCGGCGCTCCAGATCGGCGACCTGCCGCTGCGGCCGCTTCCGCTCCGCTCCGATTCCGACGGGCTCATGACGGCGCCGGCAGGGGGCGGGACCGTGAGCTTCGCCCCGGCAAGCGGCCCCGTCGGCGAGGTCGCGCCCGGCTGGCGGCTGACGGTCCTCATTCCCGCCGATGCCGCGATCGCCGCTTCGGTCAGGCTGGCGCTCTTCGTCACCATCGCCGCGCTGCTGCTCGCGGCCGGCATCGGCGTCGCCATCGAGCGGCGTCGCCGGTCCGTGCGGCGCCGGCAGTTGGCGCTGTCGCAGATGAACGCCGAGCTCGAGCGCCGCGTTGCCGAGCGCACCGCTGCGCTTGCAGCGGAGATGGAAGGCCGCGAGGCGGCGGAGGGGCGGGTGCGGCGCCTTCGCGACGAGCTCGCGCAGGCCAACCGCCTCTCGATCCTCGGACAGATCGCGGCCGGCGTCGCGCATGAGGTCAACCAGCCGCTCGCCGCCATCCGCACTTATGCCGACAATGCCGCGCGCCTCCTCGATGCCGGGAAGGGCGAGAGCGTTCGTGACAATCTCGGTGCCATCGCCCGCGTCACCGAACGGATCGGCGAGATCACCGGCTCGCTTCGCAGTTTCGCGCGCCGCGCCGCCGGCTCGGCCGGTCCGGTGGCGCTCGACGACGCCATCGACGGCGCGCTGTCGCTCCTTGCCGGGCGCATCCGCGACAGCGGCGTCGTGATGACCCGCACGCGAGGCGAGGGCGCGGCGGTGGTCAGCGCGAGCCGCATCCGCCTCGAGCAGATCATCGTCAACCTGCTCCAGAACGCACTCGATGCTCTGAAAGGCCGAAGCGACGGACGGATCGCGATCGCCGTCGAGCGCGCGGGCGACACGGTCAGCCTCCGCGTTGCCGACAACGGGTCGGGGATCGCGCCCGAAGTCGCGGATACGCTCTTCATGCCCTTCATCACCACCAAGGAAGCCGGGCTCGGGCTCGGGCTCGTCATCTCGGCCGAGATTGCGCGCGAGCTCGGCGGCACCCTCCGGCTCGGCGATCAGGGCGGGCCGGGGGCCGTCTTCGTGCTCGAACTTCCGTGTGCGCCATGAGCGACCAGCCGCTTCCCGTCGTCTTCGTCGAGGACGACGACGATCTTCGCGCCGCCACGGCGCAGACGCTCGAACTCGCCGGCTATCGCGCGCTCGTGTTCGCCGCCGCCGAGCCGGCGCTCGCGGCGCTCGATGCGTCCTTTCCCGGCGTCGTCGTCAGCGATATCCGCATGCCGGGGCTCGGCGGCCTCGAGTTCTTCCGCCGCCTCCATCGGCTCGATCCCGACCTGCCCGTGATCCTCGTCACCGGCCATGGCGACATCGCGCTCGCGGTCGCGTCGCTGCATGAGGGTGTCTACGACTTCATCGCCAAGCCCTATCCGGCCGACCGCCTGCTCGAAGCGATCCGCCGCGCGCAGGAGAAGCGCGCCCTCGTCCTCGAGAACCGGGTTCTCAGGGCCGCAGCCGCGCGCGGGGGCGACGACATCGCCTTTCTCGGCGAGGCCGCGGCGATGCGGCGGCTGCGCGCGACCGTGCGGCAGATCGCCGATGCCGATGTCGATGTGCTCGTGGAGGGCGAGACGGGGACGGGCAAGGAGGTCGTCGCCGAGCATCTCCACCGCTGGGGCCGGCGGTCGTCGCGGGCCTTCGTGGCGCTGAATTGCGGCGGGCTGCCGGAGACGGTCATAGAGAGCGAGCTCTTCGGGCACGAGGCGGGCGCCTTCACCGGCGCGCAGAAACGCCGCGTCGGCCGCATCGAGCATTCCGACGGCGGGACGCTCTTTCTCGACGAGATCGAGTCCATGCCGCCGTCGCTGCAGGTCAAGCTCCTGCGCGTGCTTGAGACGAGGCGGGTGGAGCCACTGGGAACGAATGAGAGCCGGAAGGTCGATCTGCGCGTCGTCGCAGCGGCCAAGGTCGATCTGTCGGACCCGAAGGCGCGCGGCGACTTCCGGAGCGATCTCTACTACCGGCTGAATGTGGTGACGCTGCGCCTGCCGCCCCTGCGCGAGCGGCGCGAGGACGTGCCACTCCTGTTCGGCGCCTTCCTGCGGCGCTCGGCCGAACGCTTCGGACGGCCGCTACCCGACCTGACGGCGGAGGCGCGCGAGCATCTCGCGCGTCACGACTGGCCTGGCAATGTCCGCGAGCTGCTGCATTTCGCGGAGCGCTTCGTGCTGGGGCTCCATGGGGAGCCTTCGGTCGCGGAGGCGTCGGCAGCCCCCGACGAAGGCGGGCTCGCGGAGCAGGTCGAGCGCTTCGAGGCGGAGCTGATCCGCGCTGCGCTTCGCGAAACGAATGGCGATGTGCGCGCGACGCTCGCGCGCCTCCGCCTGCCGCGAAAGACCTTCTACGACAAGCTGAAGCGGCACGGCATCACGCGCGCCGAATTCGCCATGAGCGAGGGCGAGGACTGAGCGAGCCAGGCGCCGTGGACGTTGGCGTCAGGCCTTGGCTTTGCTGGCGCGCGGCTTCTTCGGAGCGCTGGACGCCGCAGCCTCGACGTCTCCGGCCCCGGCCTCCGGCGCAGCCTCGGCGGCAGCGGTCGCCTCGGCGGGAGAGGATGCGGCTTCTTCGGCGGGAGCCTCGACCGGCGCCGGTTTGGCCTTGCCGCGCGTCTTGGGGGAAGCCTTCACCGCATCTGTCGTCGCGGCCTCGTCCTTCGCGGCGGCCTTCTTCGCCGGCGCCGGCTTCGCCTTCGCGGGCTTCGCCTTGTCCGCATTCGCGTCCGCCTTCTTCACGGCGGTCTTCTTCGCCGGCTTCGTGTCGACCGGCACGCCTTCGATCTCGGCGGCCGCCATTACCCAGTGGTCCCAGTCGCGGCCATGGGGCTGGCCCTCGGCCAGCCAGATCTCGTAAGCCCGGATTCGGATCGCCTCGTCTCTACCACCTGGCATGGGCTCTCTCCTGTTTGGTCGCCTGCAGCGCCGGCGTCATCAAACGCCATTCATTCCTCGGAGTTCCGCGGACGGGGCGAGTGTGCCACTGCTCGCGCCGATATTCGACGCCGAAATTGCACGTCTCAGGCGGTTTCGGCGGCCGAGTCGCGATTCCAGCGGTCGAGGAAGGCGCCGAGCCGATCGAAGGCGAGATCGACGACCACGGCGAGCAGGCCGACGACGAGCGCGCCCTGGAGGACATAGGCAGTGTTGAAGCCGCTGAGGCCGACGATGATCGGCAGGCCCAGCGTCTTGACGCCGACGGTCGATGCGATCGCCGCGGTGCCGATATTGATGATCACCGAAGTGCGGATGCCGGCGACGATGACGGGAGCTGCCAGCGGCAGCTCGACCCTCGCGAGGATGCCGGCCGGGCTCATGCCGATGCCGCGCGCCGCCTCGCGTACGCCGGACGGAACCTGCTCGATGCCCGCGACCGTCGCTTCGGTCACAGGCAGCAAGCCGTAGAGAGCGAGCGCGATCAACGCGGGCAGCGGGCCGAAGCCGAGCAGAGGCACGGCGATGGCGAGGACCGCGATCGGTGGAAAGGTCTGGCCGGCGGCGGTCAGCGTTTCGGCGAGCGGGCGGAATGCGCGTCCGGCCGGGCGGGTCACGAACAGCGCGACCGCGACGCCAACCACCACCGAAACGACGCTCGAAACGGCGACCAGCGCGAGATGGTCGACTGTCAGCGACAGGAAGCTGTCCTGCTCGTAGAGCGGACGCTCCTGGTCGGGAAACATCCAGCCGAAAACCGGCTTCAGCGCCGGCATGCCGAGCACGAGGGCGACGAGCGCGATCGTGGCCGGAACGAGCGGATCGATCCGTCTCACGGCTTTGCGTCCGACGACGGCGGACGGACGAGGTCGGCGAGGTGGATCGAGCCGAGCGGCGTGCCGTCGCCATCGCGCACCGGCAGGCGGTCGACATTGCGCGCCACGAACAGCGAGAGCGCCTCGCGCAGGCTGGCATCGACCGGCAGCGGCTCGCCGGTCGCCACCTCGCCGCGCCGCATGCGGTCGCCGACGCGCTCGGCGGCGAGGAGGCGAAGGCCGCGATCCGACCGGCCGAGGAAGTCGGCGACGAAATCGTTGGCCGGCGCGGCGAGGATGTCGCGCGGACTGCCGGACTGCACGATGCGGCCGTGATCGAGGATGACGATCCGGCTGGCGAGACGGATCGCCTCGTCGATATCATGAGTCACGAGGACGACGGTCGTTCCGGACGCGGCCTGGATGCGCAGCATCTCGGCCTGCAGCGTGTCGCGCGTAACGGGGTCGAGCGCGCCGAAGGGCTCGTCCATCAGGAGGACGGACGGGTTCGCCGCGAGGGCGCGGGCGACGCCGACGCGCTGCTGTTCGCCGCCAGAAAGATGGCGCGGATAGCGCGCGCGGTAGCGGACCGGATCGAGCGTCAGCATTTCGAGAAGTTCGGTGACGCGGTCGCGGATGCGCCCGCGCGGCCAGCCGAGCAGCTTCGGCACGGCGCCGATGTTCTCCTCGACCGTCCAGTGCGGAAAGAGGCCGATCGACTGGATCGCATAGCCCATGCGGCGGCGCAGTTCTTCAGGCGCGAAGGAGCGGATCTCGGTGCCCTCGAAGAGGATCCGCCCGCGATCGTGCTCGATCAGGCGGTTGATCATCTTCAGCGTCGTCGTCTTGCCCGAGCCGGAAGGGCCGATCAGGACGCAGAACTCGCCCTTCTCGACGGTGAGCGACAGGTCTTCGATGGCGGTCCAGCCGGCATAGTCCTTGCCGACATGCTCGAAGCGGATCATCCGGTCCTCGCTTTCAGCATGGCGCCGGCGAGCTTCAGCGCGAGATCGGCGAGGACAGCGATTCCGACCAGCGGCACGACGCCGAGCAGGACGAGATCGATCGCACTCGCATTGAGGCCCTGAAAGATGATGGCGCCGAGCCCGCCCGCGCCGATCAGTGCCGCGACGGCGGTCAGCCCGACCGCCTGCACCACGGTCACGCGGAGGCCTGCGACCAGCACCGGCAGCGCCAGCGGCACCTCAACGGTGCGGAAGATCTGGCCGCGGGTCATGCCGATGCCGCGGGCGGCCTCGATCGCGGCGACGGGGACGGCGGCGAGGCCGGCCGCCGTGCTCCGCACGATCGGCAGCAGCGAATAGAGCGTCAGCGCAATGATCGCGGGCGTGACGCCGATGCCGGAAATGCCGAGCCGGGCGAGCGCCGGGGCGAAGGCGACCAGCGCCGCGAGCGGTGCGATGAGCAGCCCGAACAGGGCGATCGAGGGAACGGTCTGGATGATGTTGAGCACGGCGAAGATCGGCCGCCCGAGCTGCTGCCGCCGGTGCACGAGGAGGCCGAGCGGCAGGCCGATGGCGAGCGTGGGGACCAGCATGGCGGCGATGATCGCGAGATGCGTTGTCACCGCGGCGGCGAAGACGGCGTGGCGGTTGGCATATTCCTTCATGATCGACAGGGCGTCGATCGAGCCGCCCGCGACGAGAAGCACCGAGGGAAGCGCCATCAGCAGCGCGAGACCGATCCTCAGCGCGGGTTCGCGCGTCAGCTTTTGCAGCGCATCGGAAGCGGCGAGGGCCGCCATGACCGCGAGGATCCAGAAGGCGCCGCCGAAGGAGGTGCGCGCCGCCGGGGTCGCGGGGTCGGCCATCGAAGCGGCCACGTCGCCGGCCAGCCAGATCATGCCGGCGACCAGCGCCGACGCGGCGATGGCGACGAGCCCGTGCGTGATCCGCCCGCCCGGCAGGAAGGGGCCGGCGACGAGAACGAGCGCCGGAGCGAAAGCCGCGCTGCGCCATCCCTCCAGTACCACGGGCCAGGGAACCGGTTGCCCGGAAAGGAGCCGGTTCGGCGCGTGGCTGAGGAAGGGAAGTGCGATCGACGCCGCGAGGGCGGCGACGACCAGAACCAGCAGGACGGGGTTCTTGACCACGTCGTCCGCTTACTTGATGAAGCCCTTCGACTTCAGGTAGTCGCTCGCGACCTGGCCGGCGTCCTGGCCCTCGACGGAGACCTTGGCGTTGAGCGACTGGAGCGTCGCCGCATCGAGGCTCGCAAAGACCGGGGCGAGGATCTCGGCGATCTTCGGATAGTCCTTCAGCGCCGCTTCGCGGATGATCGGCGCCGGCGCATAGACCGGCTGCACGCCCTTGTCGTCGGCCAGCGCGACGAGGCCGAGCGCCGCGAGCGCGCCGTCCGTGCCATAGGCGAGCGAGCCGTTGACTCCCGAGGTCTGCTCGGCCGCGGCGCGGATGAAGGTGGTCGTGTCGCCGCCGGCCAGCGTCACGATCTGGTCGGGCCCGAGCTTGAAGCCATAGGCCGACTGGAAGGCGGGCAGGGCGGCCGGGCTTTCGACGAACTCGGCGGAGGCGGCCATCTTGAAGCTGCCGCCGCCGTTGATCCACTTGGCGAAGTCCTCGAGCGACTTGAGGTTGTTGGCGTCCGCCACGTCCTTGCGCACCGCGATGACCCAGGTGTTGTCGGCCGGGGCCGGTGACAGCCAGACGATCTTGTTGGCGTCGTAGTCGAGAGCCTTGACCTTGTCGTAACCGGCCTTGGCGTCCTTCCAGAGCGGGTCGCTGTCGAGGGAGAAGAAGAAGGCGCCGTTGCCGGTGTATTCGGGATAGACGTCGATCTCCCCCGCGGTGATCGCGCCGCGTACGATCTTGGTGTTGCCGAGCGACACCTTGTTCACGGTCGGAATGCCGTTCGCCTCCAGCATGTCGATGATGACATTGCCGAGAATGGCGCCTTCGGTGTCGATCTTGGAGCCGACCTTCACGGGATCGGCTGCGTGGGCCGCCGGAAGGGGCATCAGCCCCCCGGCGACGAGGACGGCGAAGGCGGCGCCAAAAAGGGCACGGCGGTCGAGGATCGCGATCATCGGTTCGTTTCCTTGAGAGGGCGCCGGACGACCGGCACGGCCATGGATCGGACTTAGGGCACGTGTTGGCCCGGTCCAGGAGGCGACATCTTCCTGCTGCCGTAAATCGTACTCTATTCGTTCTGGTTCGTCACCCCGGTTTGGGGCGGCCAGGGCGCATTTTGTCGGCCACGCCGCTCGTGATGTCGTTCCGCTATGAGGACGATGGGCGGATGCCGGACGCGGCGCAAGCTGGGCGTGGCGCCACGCCGCGCCGCCGTATAGGCTCTCTCATCTGCGATGCGAAAGCGAGACCGACACTTGGCTCTCCCCGGCCCCGGACGCCCCCGTTTCCGACTTGACGTCACCCGGCTCGTCGCCCTCATGGGCCTTCTTGGCATCGTCATGACGCTTGCGGCCACCGCCTATCTCGCCTGGCGGGAGCATGAGCGGCGCTATGCGGACGCCCGCGCGCAGCTTGCGACCGAGGCCTTCTTCCTCTCCGATCATGCCAACCGCCTGTTCGAGGTGGCGCGCGCGGCCCTTGCGAGCGCCGACGCGCTGACACGCGGCCGCGAATGGGACGATATCGCCGCCGATGCCGGGCTCGCCCGCCAGTTGCGCGATCTCGCGCGCGGCACGGCATATGTCGAGGATGTATGGCTCAACGACCCGAACGGCGACCTGCGCGCGACGAGCTTCGCCTTTCCGTCGCCGCAGTCGAACGCGTCGGATCGGGAGAACTTCAAGGCGGCCAGGCAGCCGGTCAACGAGATCTTCGTCGGCCCGCCCATCCGCGGCCGCGTCACCGGACGACCGACCTTCCTGCTCTCGAACCGAATGGAAGGCGAGGACGGCAGATTCCGCGGCATGGCCTCGGTGACGGCCGACCTCTCCTATTTCAACGACTACTGGCGCAACATCATCCAGCCCTACGACGCCCGGGTCACGATCACCCACGCGCCGACGCTGGCGGTCCTCGCTGAATACCCACAGGGCGCGGGCACTCCCCTGACGCCGCCCGGTCTCGCCGGGAGCGTTCGCGACCTGCCGGGCGAGGGGGTCTATGCCGAGCCCGGCGGCGAGGGCCGCTTCGGCGCGTTTCGGCGTGTCGGCGACCATCCGGTCTATCTGACGGTCGACATCTCGCATGACGCCGTTGAGGCGGCGTGGAAGGCCTGGTTCGCCAATATCCTGCCGGTGCCGGCGGTCGCGATCGCGCTGTTCGGCGGCCTCACCTGGCTCGCCGTCCGCGGCTCGCGGCAGGAGCGCGCCTCGCAGGCCTCGCTCAAGGCCGCCAATGCGGAGCTTCTGCGCGCCATGAGCGAGCGCGAAAGCGCCGAGGCGCAGTTGCGGCAGATGCAGAAGATCGAGGCGATCGGCCAGCTCACCGGCGGCATCGCGCACGATTTCAACAACATGCTGGCGATCATCGTCTCCAGCCTCAGCCTGATCGAGAAGCGGCTGCAGCGCGGCGAGCTCGACATCGCGAAATATGTGAGCGCGGCGCAGGATGGCGCGAGCCGCGCGGCGGCGCTGACGCAGCGCCTGCTCGCCTTCGCCCGCAAGCAGCCGCTCGCGCCGCAGACCGTCGATCCGAACCGCTTCGTCTCCGGCATGTCGGAAATGCTGCAGCGGACGCTCACCGAGGCTATCCGCATCGAGACCGTGCTCGCGGCGGGGCTCTGGAAGGTGCACGTGGATCCGGCGCAGCTCGAAAACGCACTGCTCAATCTCGCCGTCAATGCGCGCGACGCCATGCCGGCCGGCGGGCGGCTGACGATCGAGACGGCAAATGCCAGCATCGACGGAAGCTACTCGGCGGCGAACTCGGACGTTCCCGCCGGGCAATATGTCATGGTCGCCGTGACTGACACCGGAACGGGCATGCCGGCCGATGTCGCCGCCCGCGCCTTCGAGCCCTTCTTCACGACGAAGGGGGTCGGCAAGGGCAGCGGGCTCGGTCTCTCGCAGGTCTACGGCTTCGTCCGCCAGTCCGGCGGGCACGTGAAGATCTATTCCGAGCCCGGGCAGGGCACGAGCATCAAGATCTACCTGCCCCGCTATTACGGCGTCGACCAGGAAGCCGACCCCGCCGGCAAGGCGTCGGTCGCGCGGCCGGAGGGCTCGCATGAGGAGGTCGTCCTCGTGGTCGAGGACGAGGCCAATGTACGCCGGCTCAGCGTCGATTCACTTCGCGAGCTCGGCTACACCGTGCTGCATGCCGATCATGCCGACAAGGCAATGGAACTGATCGAGACACAGCCGCGCATCGACCTGCTCTTCACCGACATCATCATGCCCGATGTGAACGGGCGCGAGCTTTCGGACCGCGCCCGCGCGCTGCGCCCCGCTCTCAAGGTGCTCTATGCGACCGGCTACACGCGCAACGCCGTGGTGCACAACGGATTGCTCGATCCGGGCGTCCGGCTACTCAGCAAGCCGTTCTCGATCGAACAACTCGCCGTCAGCGTGAGAGCGGCCATCGATTCATGACCGGCGGCGGATCGGGTGCGATGTGAGACGGTTGGTCGACGCAGGCTTTCTCGGCCGTCACGCCGTTTTCGGACTGTCGCTGCTGCTGGCGGCGGTGGCGCTCGCCTTCGTCCTCGCGACGGGGCGGGGCTGGGCGGCGCTGGCGCTGTTCGGCGGCTTGGGCGCGCTCGGCATTCACGATCTGCTGCAGCGGCGGCATGCGCTGCTGCGGAACTACCCGGTGATCGGGCATATCCGCTACCTCTTCGAGAATGTCCGGCCCGAGCTTCGGCAATATCTGTTCGAGGACGATCGCGACGCGCTGCCATTTTCGCGCGACCAGCGCACGCTCGTCTACCAGCGCGCCAAGAGCGAGCCCGACCAGCGCCCGTTCGGAACGCTGCTCGATGTCTATGGCCAGGGTTACGAGTTCATGGGCCATTCGGTGCGGCCGCGGCCCGTCTCCGATCCCGCCGGCTTCCGCGTCACGATCGGCAACGACCAGTGCACCGAGCCCTATGACGCTTCCGTGCTCAACATCTCGGGCATGAGCTTCGGCGCGCTGTCGGCGGCCGCGATCCGCGCGCTCAACAAGGGCGCCAGGCTCGGCGGCTTCGCCCACGACACCGGCGAGGGCAGCGTCAGCCCCTATCACGAGGAAGCGGGCGGCGATCTCGTCTGGCAGATCGCCAGCGGCTATTTCGGATGCCGCACCGCGACGGGCGCGTTCGATCCCGAGGCCTTTGCCGCGCGCGCAAGAAGTCCGCAGATCCGGATGATCGAGCTGAAGCTCAGCCAGGGTGCCAAGCCGGGCCATGGCGGCATCCTGCCGGCCGACAAGGTCTCGCCCGAGATCGCGCGTGTGCGCGGCATCGCGGTCGGCGAGGCCTGCGTCTCGCCGTCGTCGCATTCGAGCTTCGACACGCCGATCGGCATGATGCACTTTCTCGCCGAGCTCAGGCGCCTTTCAGGGGGCAAGCCGGTCGGCTTCAAGCTGGCGATCGGTCATCCCTGGCAGTTCATGAGCATCGTCAAGGCGATGCTGGCGACCGGGATCGTGCCCGATTTCGTGGTCGTTGACGGCGCCGAGGGTGGCACGGGGGCCGCGCCCGTCGAGTTCGCCGATCATCTCGGCGTGCCGATGCGCGAGGGTCTCATCTTCGTCCACAACACGCTGGTCGGCGCCGGCCTCCGGCCCCGGATCCGCATCGGTGCCGCCGGCAAGGTCATCACGGCTTTCGACATGGCCTCGTGCCTCGCCATCGGCGCCGACTGGGTCAATATGGGCCGCGGCTTCATGTTCGCCCTCGGCTGCATCCAGTCGCTCTCGTGCCACACCAATCGCTGCCCGACCGGTGTCGCGACGCAGGATCCGCTGCGCCAGCGCTCGCTGGTTGTCGAGGACAAGGCGGAACGGGTCGCGGCCTTCCACCGGCATACGCTGATGGCGCTCGCCGAGATGCTGGCCGCCGCCGGCCTCAGCCATCCGGGCCAACTCGGGCCGCATCATCTCGCCCGCCGCGTCACGCCGACGGAGATCCGCCTGCTGTCGCAGCTGCATGCGTTCCTGAAGCCGGGCGAACTCCTCGCGCCCGTAGCCGAGCCAGGCTTCTACCAGACGAGCTGGGCGCGGGCGCAGGCCGAGAGCTTCGACGCCATGCCGGCATAGGCCGGCAGGTCCCGACGCGAGCGTCCGGTGATGCTCCGGCGAAAGGTCGCTATCCCAACGCCTGCTCGAGATCGGCGATGAGGTCCTGCGCATCCTCGATGCCGGCCGAGATGCGCACCAGCGAATCCGAGATGCCGATCGCCTGCCGCTGCTCGGGCGGGATCGAGGCATGCGTCATCACGGCGGGATGCTCGATGAGGCTCTCGACGCCGCCGAGGCTCTCGGCGAGGGCGAACAGCCGCACGCGCTCCAGGAACCGCGTCGTACCCGCGAGGTCGCGGTCGAACTCGACCGTGATCATGCCGCCAAAGGCATGCATCTGGCGCTTCGCCAGCGCATGCTGCGGATGGCTTTCGAGGCCGGGATAGCGGACCGAGACGACATCCGGCCGCGCCTCCAGCCAGCGCGCGATCGCCATGCCGTTCTCGGAGTGCCGCTGCATGCGCAGCGCCAGCGTCTTGAGGCCGCGCAGCGCGAGGAAGGAGTCGAAGGGGCCGGAGATGGCACCAACGGCGTTCTGCAGGAATTTCAGCTGTTCGGCGAGATCCTCGCGCGGGCCGACGGCCACGCAGCCGCCGACCATGTCCGAATGGCCGTTCAGATATTTCGTCGTCGAATGCACGACGAGGTCGAATCCGATCTCCAGCGGGCGCTGGATATAGGGGCTGGCGAAGGTGTTGTCGGCGACCGCGATCAGGTTGTGGCGCTTGGCGAGCGTCGCGACCGCTTCGAGATCGACGATGCGCAGCATCGGATTGGTGGGCGATTCCACCCAGATCATGCGTGTCTCGGGCCGGATCGCCGCCTCGATGGCGGCGAGGTCGGTCACGTCGACGAAGCTGATCGAAAGGCCCGCGGAGCGCTTGCGAACCCGCTCCATCAGGCGGAACGTGCCGCCATAGATGTCGTCGGTGGCGATGACATGCGCGCCGCTGTCGAGCAGTTCGAGCACGGTGCCGATCGCCGCGAGGCCCGAGGCGAAGGCGAAGCCGGCGCTGCCGCTTTCGAGATCGGCGATCGCCCGCTCGAAGGCGAAGCGCGTCGGGTTCTGCGAGCGGGCATATTCGAAGCCCTTGTGAACGCCGGGGCTCTCCTGCGCATAGGTCGAGGTGGCGTAGATCGGCACCATCACCGCGCCGGTCAGCGGATCGTGGCTCTGCCCGCCATGGATGGTGCGCGTGGCGAAGGCGAGGCGGTTCGATGCGGTCACGATGCCTGTCTCAGATGGTTGATGAGGTCGATGCGGGTGATGAGGCCGACGAAATCGGCGCCGTCCATGACGATGGCGACTTCGTTGCGCTCGAAGATCGGCGGCAGGACATCGACCGGCGCGGTGGCCGGCACGGTGTTGAGTTCGGTGACCATGGCGTCGCCGACGCTGTTGCCCGAAGTGCCGCCGCTGCGGCGCAGGCGTCCCATCGCGCCGAGCACGTCGCTCTCGTCGAGGAGGCCCACCAGGCGTCCGTCCTCGATCACGGGAAGCTGCGAGACGTCCGCCGAGCGCATGCGCGCATAGGCGGTGGCGAGCGTGTCGGTCGGCGCCACGGTGATCGTGCCGCCCTCGGCGAAGCCGCGCGCCACGAGGTCGCGCAGATTGCCGTGCTTAAGACGCTCGACGAGGCCCTGCTCGGCGACCCAGACATCGTTGAAGACCTTCGAGAGATACTTGTTGCCCGAGTCGCAGACGAAGGTCACGACCCGCTTCGGCTCGGTCTGCTCGCGGCAATAGCGAAGCGCCGCAGCCAGAAGCGTACCCGAGGACGAGCCGGCGAGAAGGCCTTCCTGTGCCAGCAGCGCGCGGGCGGCGGCGATGCTCTCGCGATCGGTGATGGTGAAGGCGCGGCGGACCAGCGACAGGTCGGCATTCGGCGGCACGAAATCCTCGCCGATGCCCTCGACCGCCCAGCTGCCGGCCTCGATCATCTGTCCCGTTTCGATGAGCGGTGCCAGGATCGAACCCTTGGGATCGGCGAGCACCATCTGCGTCGAGGGCGAGACGCGGCTGAAATAGCGGCCGAGACCTGACAGCGTGCCGCCGGAGCCGACGCCCACGACAACCGCGTCCACGTTTCCGTCGAGCTGCTCGAAGATCTCCGGTCCCGTCGTCGTCTCATGGGCGAGCGGATTGGCCGGGTTGCCGAACTGGTTCACGAAGAAGCCGCCCGTCTCGGCGGCGATCCGCTCGGCCATGTCCTGGTAGTATTCCGGATGACCCTTGCCGACATCGGAGCGCGTCGTGCGCACATCGGCGCCGATGGCGCGCAGATGCTGCACCTTTTCGCGGGACATCTTGTCGGGCACGACGAGGATCAGGCGATAGCCCTTGGGCAGCGCCACCTGCGCGAGGCCGAGGCCGGTATTGCCGGCCGTCGCCTCGACGATCGTGCCGCCGGGCTTCAGGCGTCCGTCGCGCTCTGCCGCGTCGATCATCGACAGCGCGATGCGGTCCTTGATCGATCCGCCGGGGTTCTGGCTCTCGAGCTTCACGAACAGGCGGCAGGGGCCGGTGTCGAAGGTCGTCAGCTCGACCATCGGCGTGCGGCCGATGAGGTCGAGGCTCGAGCGGACGGGGCGGGGCAGGGGTGTGGCGGCGCTAGTCGTGCCAGTCATGATCGGGGCCTCCGGCGGGGACACCCCTGATCTAGTCGGTCGCGCCTCCGGCCTCAAGGCGCTCGCTGCGGCGCCAGACCGCGATCTGTGGAACAGATTGCTCCGCCAAGCGAGGATGCAAGAAACCGAATGCGGTCGATGACGCCGAACGGAGTGTCCGACGGAACGAATTTCCCGGCTGCGGCGCTACCGGCGGCGAAGCCTCAGTTTAGGCCGGCGTGCAACTGTTCGATCTGCGGGACGAGGACTTGGTCGTAGACCTTGCGCTGCGTATCGTCGAGCGCTGCGACGCCGTCCTCGATGACCAGCGTGATGATGCGGAAGGCCTTGGACCGTCGCTTGACCCGGCCCTCTTCGACGAGCCTGTCGAGAGCCTCGGTGAGGAATATTCGACGCAGCATCGGATTAACCCCAGCCAACTGATTCCAATTCATGAATCGTCAACCTCTTCACCGACGAAATCAAGCTGCGCTGCACTGGATGATGGCATGGTGCACGATCCGTTGCCTCGTGCGGGGCAAGGGAAAGCGATTGCCGGGGTGGCGTCGAAGCCTATAAATAGGAACGACGCGGAGTAGACGTTATGCAGAAGAAGTTGGTTGCGCTCAGGGCGCGGCTTGTCGAAGAGCAACAGAAGCTGATCACCCAGGCTGCAACGACCGGTATGCTGCCGACCGACAGTGCCATCAGAAAGATATCCGATATCGAGAATGCGATCATGGCGGTGGAGCACATGATCGAGGATCTTGGCAGCACCAAGCCGGCATCGTCGAAATCCTCGTCGCAGTCGAGGGGATAGCGCGGGCTTTCCCGGCCGGGGCGGTGCGTCGGGGGACGCCGCGCCGTCGGATCGGGCAGACGGCACAAGCCGGCAGGCTTGGCGCCCGTCACGACTGGCAGTATTGTTCCCGGCTCAGGGCCGCCCGCTGATTGAAGCGGCAAGATCAGGATTCGTCACGTGCTTTTCCCCCGCTTCCGTTCCAAGGAGCGCGATCTCCGCAGCGATATCGACCGGCTCACCACCATCCATCAGGCGGTCTCGCGGGCGCTCGGCGAAGCCGGCAGCGAGTCGCAGGGCTTGATGAGCCGTCTCGACGATGCCCGTTCCCGCGCCGCCTTTCTCTATGGCGACGTGATCGAGGGCAGCGGGGAAGAGGAGCGCTCCAATTCGGAGATGATCCGCGAGGCCGAGCGCTTCCTCGTGCGCGGCGAGAAGCGGCGCGACGAGCTCGAGACGCATACGGAATTCCTGCAACGGCTGGACAAGCTTCTCGCCAGCGCCATCGAGGCCTTGCGCGTGCAGCAGGCCGAAGACTGAGACGCCCCGTCAGGCAGTGATCCCGTATTGCTGGAGCCAGGCCTCCAGCGCGTGACCGTCGCTCGCTCCCGCGCGCTGCGCCACCACGCGGCCCTTGTGCAGGATCATCAGCGTCGGGATGGAGCGGATCTGGTAGCGGGACGCGAGCCCTGGTTCGGCTTCGGTGTCGACTTTCAGGAACCGGAACTCCTTCTCCATCTTCGCGGCGACGCGCTCATAGACGGGCGCCATAGCCCGGCAGGGCCCGCACCAGGCCGCCCAGAAATCGACGACCACCGGCATTGCGTTGCGCGTGACGAAGCGGTCGAAGCTCTCCTCCGTCGCGGCCACCGGTCCGCCGACGAGCAATCGCTGATGGCATTTGCCGCATTTGCCGGCCGCGAGGTCGGCGCCGCCGGGCACGCGGTTGATCGCGCCGCAATGCGGGCAGACGATCTCGATCCTTTCCTCGCTCATTCTCCCGCCTCCATCGCGGTTTCCGTAGTGGTCTCGTCGCCGCAATAGATGCCGTGCAGCGTCGTCAGGACGCGCGCGACCTCGCTGGAGGCGAGACGATAGAGCACCTGCTGGCCGTCGCGCCGCGTCGCCACCAGCTTCATCGCCCGAAGCTTCGAGAGATGCTGCGAGAGCGGCGACTGCGCAAGCTGAACGCGCTCGACGAGCTGGCCGACGCTGAGCTCGCCCTCCACCAGATGACAGAGGATCAGCAGCCGCTTGGTGTTGGCCATCGCGGCGAGCAGTTCCGCGGCTTCATGGGCGTGCTGTTCGAAATCGGCGATCTTCATATTGACACATTAGAACATTCGAATATATGAATGCAAGAGAAACCGAGGCCGGGTCTCCGGCCCGCCAGCCTCTCCCGCGCCGGCCCGCCCGGCCTCGCCGGGGTCGCGAGGCGGTATCGGCCGCGAGGGCCAAGAAATCTGGAGCGCATCGATGCCTGCCAAAACCGAGCGCCCGAAGAACGATCGCGAGAACATGGAATCCGCTTCGATCCCGTTCAAGGTCGACCTGACGCTCCGGCCGGAGGTCGTGCCCTTCTTCGACCCGGCCACCAACACGATCAGCTACGTCGTGCGCGACCCGGCATCCGACGCCTGCGCGGTCGTCGATTCGGTGATGGACTTCGATTATGCCTCGGGCCGTATCAGCTATGAGCATGCCGATGCCATGATCGCCCACATCCGCGCCGCCGGCTGGCGGGTGGAGTGGCTGATCGAGACGCATGTGCATGCCGATCATCTTTCGGCGGCGCCCTACATCCAGCAGAAGCTCGGCGGCAAGCTCGGCATCGGCGAGAACATCACCGTCGTTCAGAACACGTTCGGAAAGGTGTTCAACGAGGGGACCGAGTTCCAGCGCGACGGCAGCCAGTTCGACCGTCTGTTCCGCGATGGCGACAGCTATCGGATCGGCGGCATGACGGTGCATGTGCTGTTCACGCCCGGTCACACGCCCGCCTGCACGACGCATGTCGTCGGCGACGCGGCCTTCGTCGGCGATACGCTGTTCATGCCGGACGGCGGTTCGGCCCGCGCCGATTTCCCCGGCGGCGACGCGGCGACGCTCTACCGGTCGATGCGGCGGATCCTCTCGCTCCCCGACGCCGTCCGCCTCTTCATGTGCCACGACTACGCGCCGAACGGCCGCGACATCCGCTGGGAGACAACGGTCGGCGAGGAGCGGCGCCACAACATCCATGTGCGCGACGGCATCGGCGAGGACGCGTTCGTCGCGATGCGCGAGGCGCGCGACCGCACGCTGGCCATGCCGCGTCTCATCATTCCCTCCCTCCAGGTCAACATGCGCGCCGGTCGGCTTCCGCCCAAGGACGAGAGCGGGCGCACGTTCCTGAAGGTCCCCGTCAACGGACTTTGAGCGAGTTGCCTGCCCATGTGGCCCTTCACCAGACGAGAGAAGACGATGAACTATCGCATGATCGACGCTGATTTCGCCGTCGCCGGCCAGATCACGCCCGATGCCGTCCGCGACATCGCGGCGGCGGGATTCAAGTCCATCCTCTGCGCGAGGCCCGACGGCGAGGATCACGGCCAGCCGGCCTTTTCCGAGATCGAGCGCGCCGCCGCCGAGAACGGGCTCACCGCGATCCAGATCCCGATCTCCGGCTCGATCGGCGAGGGCGCGATCATCCGCATGGGCGATGCGCTCGCGGCGATGCCCAAGCCGATGTTCGGCTACTGCCGCTCCGGCGGCCGCGCCGGCTCGCTCTACGCGGCGGCGCAGAAGGCGGCGCAAAGCTGAGGCTCTTCCCTCCGGCCCGGATCGAACCATGCATCTCGAACCTCTCCAGTATCTGCTCGGCCTCCTGTCCGGCGGTCTGGTCGGGTTCACGCTCGGCCTCTTCGGCGGCGGGGGGTCGATCCTCGCGGTTCCGCTGATGGTCTATCTCGTCGGCGTACCGAGCCCGCAGATCGCCATCGGCACCAGCGCCCTGGCCGTCGCCGCCAATGCCGGCGCCAATCTCCTGGCCCATGCGCGGCGCGGCAACGTGAACTGGCGCTGCGCGGCGGTCTATTCCGCGGCCGGCGTCGCCGGAGCCTTTGTCGGCTCGTCGGTCGGCAAGGCCATCGACGGCCAGAAGCTCCTCTTCCTGTTCGCGCTGCTGATGATGGTGGTCAGTTTCCTGATGTTCCGCCGTCGCGGCGCGGCCGGGAATCCGCACTCCGTCTGCACCATGGTCAACGCCCCGAAGACGGTCGGCTACGGCGCGGCGACCGGCGTGCTGTCGGGCTTCTTCGGCATCGGCGGCGGCTTCCTTATCGTCCCCGGGCTCGTCGCGGCGACCGGCATGCCGCTCCTCAACGCGATCGGCTCTTCGCTGGTCGCCGTCACGGCCTTCGGCCTCACCACGGCCATCAACTATTCCTTCTCGGGCCTCGTCGACTGGCCGCTCGCAGGGCTCTTCATCGCCGGCGGGGTCGGCGGCGGTGTCGCGGGGGCCTTTTCCGCCGGCCATCTCTCGAAGAGCCGCGGCCTGCTCGGCTCGCTGTTTGCCGGCCTCGTCTTCGTCGTCGCGATCTACGTCGCCGTGCGCTCCGCCACGGCGTTCTGGGCCGGGTGATACCGGCATCGACTGGGAGGTAGGACAATGTCCAAAGTCGTCGTTCTCGGCGCCGGTCTCGGCGGCACGATCATGGCGTATGAACTGCGCGAGGCACTCGGCCGCGAGCACGCCGTCTGCCTCGTCGCCAAGGGTTCGAGTTATTCCTTCGTGCCGTCCAACCCGTGGGTGGCGGTCGGCTGGCGCAGCCGCGAGGCGATCACCGTCGACCTCGCGCCGGTCATGCGCAAACGCGGCATCGAGTTCCTTCCCGCCGGGGCGAAACGACTGCATCCGGCCGAGAGGCGGCTGGAAATGCTGGACGGGACGAGCGTCGACTACGACTATCTCGTGATCGCGACCGGACCCGAGCTCGCCTTCGACGAGGTAGAGGGGTTGGGCCCGGAACATTTCACCCAGTCCGTCTGCCATATCGACCATGCGCTGGCGGCGAAGCCGGCCTTCGACGCGCTCGTCGCCAATCCGGGACCGGTCATCGTCGGCGCGGCGCAGGGGGCCTCCTGCTTCGGCCCGGCCTACGAGTTCGCCTTCATCCTCGACAAGGCACTGCGCGATGCGCGGGTGCGCGACCGCGTGCCGATGACCTTCGTCACCGCCGAGCCCTATATCGGCCATCTCGGGCTCGACGGGGTCGGCGACACCAAGAGCATGCTGGAAAGCGCCATGCGCAACCGGCACATCAAGTGGGTGACGAATGCCCGCATCGACAAGGTCGAGGCGGGGACGATGTCCGTCTCCGAGATCGCCGGCGACGGCAGCGTCGCCGCGGCGCATGCGCTGCCCTTCGCCTATTCCATGATCCTGCCGGCCTTCAGGGGCGTCGAGGCGGTGCGCGGCATCGAGGGGCTGACCAATCCGCGCGGCTTCATCCTCGTCGACCGCCACCAGCGGAACCCGACCTATCCCGAGATCTTCGCCGTCGGCGTCTGCGTCGCCATTCCGCCGCTGGGCAAGACGCCGGTGCCGATCGGCGTTCCGAAGACCGGCTTCATGATCGAGTCCATGGTGACGGCGACGGCGCAGAATATCGGCCGCCTCGTCGCGGGCGAGCAACCCAATGCGGAGGGCACCTGGAACGCCGTCTGCCTCGCCGACTTCGGCTATTCCGGCATCGCCTTCGTCGCGCAGCCGCAGATTCCGCCGCGCAACGTCAACTGGTCGGCAGAGGGCAAGTGGGTGCACATGGCCAAGATCGGCTTCGAGAAGTATTTTCTCGGCAAGATCAAGGCCGGCAAGTCCGAGCCGTTCTACGAGCATCTCGCGCTTCAGGTGCTCGGCATCGACAAGCTGAAGGCGGTGAAGACGGACGCAGGGGAGGTCTGACGGCGCTCAGTCGACGCGGCCGCGCGCGGCGACGGTCTCGGTTGCCACCACATGGTCGCCGGAGACGAGATGCACGCGGTCGAAGAGGTTGGAAACCGGGCAGGCGTGGTTCGGCAGGATGCGCAGCCGCTCGCCGATCTCGGGCTTCCGCGCCGAGGCCGAGAAATCGATGGTGCCGTGTTCCTCGCTCAGCCCGGTCACGACGGCGTCGGGATAACCGAGCACGAGGCCGTAGCCGGACAGGCCGAGCAGGTCGCTCGTCAGCGCCTTGGAGCCCGCATCGACGATGGCGCGATCGTCGGTCGGGCGGCTCACCACCGTCGTGAGGACGGTCAGCGCGCAGTCGTCCAGCGTGCCGACCCCTTTCGCGACCTGATAGCGATCGAGATAGATATAGGTGCCGGGCCGGTATTCGGTCGCCGCGGCCGTCTCATGCGCCGACCAGAGGTCGGGCGTGCCGCCGGTCGAGACGATCGCGGGGGGCAGGCCGGCATCGGCGAGCGCCGCGATGATCGCGCCGAGAAGTTCGCGAGCCGGCCCGGGGCTCCCGGCGGGCGGATAGGTCATGATGCCGCCGAAGGCGAGGCCGCGGCTTCCCGCGATCAGCGCCGCCAGGGCCACCGCCTCCTCTGGCGACTGCACGCCGCAGCGCCCCATGCCGGTGTCGCATTCGACCAGCACTCTGAGCGGCTTTTCCGCCTCCGCGAAGGTCGCGGCATAGCCCTCGATCGTCGGCGCGTTGTCGGCGGTGACGGCGAGCGTCAGCCTTTCGTTGAGCCGCCGCAGCCGGTGCAGCTTCTCGGGCCCGATGATGTTGTAGGGCAGGAAGATGTCGTCGAGGCCGGCATCGGCCATCACCTCGGCCTCGCCGAGCTTCTGGCAGGTGATGCCGATCGCCCCCAGCGCGACCTGCCGCTTGGCGAAGCGCGGCAGCTTGTGCGTCTTGATATGGGGACGCAGCCTCAGCCTGTGGGCGTCGGCATAATCCTGCGCCCGCGCGAGATTGGCTTCGGCGCGATCGATGTCGACGAGGACACAGGGCGTGTCGAGCTGGTCGATGGTCAGCGGCATTTCGGGTCCTCGTTCAGTCGCCGATGGGAAGGCGCGGGTCGTTGACCTTCAGCGTGTTGAGGCTGTGCTTGATGCGGCGAAGGCCTTCCAGGACGCGCGGGCCGAGCTGCTCGGCCGTGGCGCTCGCCAGCATGTCGACGATGCCGATCAGGGCATAGCGCGTCGGCGAAGGGCGGAACAGCAGCTGCTCGTCCTCCGGCACCGCGAAGGAGATCACCGTCGCGGCAGCGTCCGCCAGCGCCGAGCCCGGCGCGGTGACGGCGATCGTCTCGGCGCCGTAGCCGCGCGCGATGCGCACCGCCTCGACGAGCGGCTGCACATAGCCGGAGATCGAATAGGCGATCACCACCGTGCCGCTCGATGCGACCGAGGCCGTCATGCGCTGCATCTCGCCGTCGGAATGCGTTGCGACGGCGAGGCCGAGGCGGAACAGGCGGTGCTCGGTCTCGAGCGCCGCGATCGACGACGACCCTCCGGAGCCGAAGGCGAGCACAGAGCGGGCGCGGGCGATATGCCCGGCCGCCTCGACGATGCGGCCGGCATCGACCTGCGCGCGCAGGAGTTCCAGCGCCCCGATCGCGCCGTCGGCGACGGCGTCGACGAAGCGGCGTTCGGCGGCGCGGTCCGCGGCGCGGCTCGCGAGATAGGCGCCGCCGATGGCCAGCGCCTGGGCGAGACGGAACTTGAAATCGCGGATGCCGTCCGTGCCCACGGCGCGGCAGAAGCGGGTGACGGTCGGCTCGCTGGTGCCGGCGCGCCGCGCGAGATCGACGATCGAGGCGCGCGAGGCGAAATCGAGATCGGCGAGGATGGTGGTGGCCAGCCGCCGCTCCGACCGGCTGCCGCCGGCCTCGGCGCGGCGGATCGCCTCGATCAGGTCGATGACGGCCGCCATGCCGTCAGCCTCCGAGGATCTCGGCGACGAAGCGGCGGTTGCCGGCGGTGAGGCCTCCATCCACGGCCAGCGAGACGCCGGTGATGCCCGAGGAGAGCGGCGAGGCGAGGAAGAGCGCTGTGTGCGCCACTTCCTCCGGCGTCACGATCCGGCCGAGCGGATAGTGCTTCTCGACTTCCTCGAGCAGGTCGGGCCGCTTTTCGAGCCGGTGATCCCAGGCCGGCGTGCGCACCGAGCCGGGGCAGATGGCGTTGGCGCGGATGCCATGCCGCCCATGCTCGACCGCGAGCGCCCGTGCGAAGGCGTTGAGGCCCGCCTTGGCGGCCGAATAGGCGGGATTGCCGAAATGGGCCAGGCCGTTCACCGACGAGACGAGCACGATCGAGCCGCCTCCGGCCGCGATCATCGGCTGGAGCACGGGCGCGACGAAATTGTAGGTCCCGGTGAGGTTGACCGCGATCTCGCTGTCGAAGGCTTCGGGGGTCGTGTCGTCCATCAGCTCGGCGCGGCTGAAGCCGGCATTGGCTATCACGGCGGCAGGGGTGCCGGAACGGGCGATGATCGCGGCGAGCGCGTCGCGCGTCGCGGCCCGGTCGGTCAGCTCGAAGACGGTCGTCTCGGCCTGTCCGAGGCCGTGCAGAAGCGCCGCCTCGCGGTCGCAGGCGGTGACCCGCGCGCCGACGTCGAGAAAGAGGCGGACGAGCGCCCGGCCGATGCCGCCGCCCGCACCGCTGATGACGACATGTCTTCCCGCCAGATCGAACATCGCCGCCTCCGATGAAGCCTCATGCTTCGCCGCAAAATGAAAAAAAGCAACATGGATTTGTCGCTTGACGGGCCATCATGTCGGGAATTTACATAGACGTCCGGTTGGCGCAGGGAGATGGCGATGGCGAAGCTGAAACAGGTCTACGGCGCGGCGCATGTGCCTCTTTCGCCGGCGGTCCGGGCCGGCGATTTCGTCTATATCTCCGGCCAGGTTCCGACCGACGCCTCGGGCGCCGTCGTCGCCGGCGGCATTGAGGCGCAGACCCGGCAGGTCATGGACAATGTGAAGGCCGCGCTGGCGCTTGCCGGCTGCTCGCTCGACCAGGTGGTCAAGACCTTCGTCATCCTTTCCGACGCGCGGGACTTCGGCGCCTTCAACAAGGTGTACGCGACCTATTTCCCGAGCGAGCCGCCGGCCCGCACGACGGTGGAGGCGCGTCTCATGATCGACATCCGCATCGAGGTCGAAGCCATCGCCTACGCGCCGCAAGGCTGATCGTCCATGCGCATCTTCACGGCCTCGTTCGCGACCGAGACCAATACCTTCTCGCCCGTGCCGACCGACCGGGCGAGCTTCGAGATGGCCTTCTATGCGCCTCCCGGCGCCCATCCCGCCACGCCGACGCTCTGCTCCTCGCCGATGGTGGCGCTGCGCCGGCGCGCGGCTGCTGATGGCATCGATCTCGTCGAGGGCACCGCGACCTGGGCCGAGCCCGGCGGGCTGATGCAGCGCGCCGCCTATGAAGGGCTGCGCGACGAGATTCTCGGCCAGCTCGCCGCGGCGCTTCCGGTCGACGGCGTCGTGTTCGGCCTGCATGGCGCGATGGTCGCGCAGGGCTACGACGATTGCGAGGGCGATCTTCTGGAGCGCGTGCGGGCGATGGTCGGCCCCGATGTGATCGTCGCCGCCGAACTCGACCCGCACAGCCACCTGACGCGCAAGCGGGTCGCCAACGCGGATATCCTGGCGAGCTTCCTGGAATTTCCGCACACCGATTTCTACGAGCGCGGCGAGCATGTCGTCGAACTCGCGATCCGCGCCATCCGGGGCGAGATCCGGCCGCGGATGTCGGTGTTCGACTGCCGCATGATCGAGGTGTTCCCGACCAGCCGCGAGCCGATGCGCTCCTTCGTCGACCGCATCAAGGCGATGCAGGGACAGGGAACGGTGCTGTCGATCTCGCTCATCCACGGTTTCATGGCAGGCGACGTGCCCGAACTCGGAACGCGCATGCTGGTGGTCACCGACGACGATCAGGCCGCCGGCGACGCGCTGGCGCGGACGCTCGGGCTCGAGATCTTTGGCCTGCGCGGCAAGACCATGATGCCGCAATACGGCATCGACGAAGGGCTCGACCGCGCGCTGGCGATCGCCGCCGAGCGTCCGGGCCGGCCGGTCGTCGCCGCCGACACCTGGGACAATCCGGGCGGCGGCGTCGCGGGCGACGGCACGCTGATCCTCCGCCGCATGATCGAACGCGGTCTGGACCGCATCGCGGTCGCGACCATCTGGGATCCGATCGCCGTCACCTTCTGCATCGCGGCCGGGGAGGGCGCGCGCATCCCGCTGCGCTTCGGCGGCAAGGCGGGCCCGGATGGCGGCGCGCCGATCGATGCCGAGGTCGAGGTGCTGCGGGTCGCGGCCGAAGGCTGGCAGAGCTTCGGCATGAGCCGCGTCACGCTCGGGCCGGCGGCGGCGGTCCGCCTCGTCGGCACGACGATCGACGTCATCCTCAACACCAACCGGACGCAGACCTTCGAACCCGACATCTTCACCAATCTCGGCATCGACCCGATGGCGAAGACGATGCTCCTGGTGAAGTCGACCAACCACTTCTATGCCGGCTTCGCGCCGATCGCGTCGGAGATCGTCTATATCGACGCCGGCGCGCCCTATCCCTCCAATCCGCGCCTCACGGACTATCGCAAGCTCGACCGGCCGATCTGGCCGCGCGTCGAGGATCCGCACGACCTCGGCACCGTCTGACCCTCAGCCTGCCCGCACCGAAGCGAGCACCTCAGGCGTGAAGGCGAAGTCGCGATCGAACGGGAACATCGGTCGTGTGCGGCGCAGATTGCCGATGCGCGGGATGTCCTGGTCGACCACGCCTTCCGAAAGCGCCATCAGGTTCGGATTGGCGATCGGGGCGAGGTCTGGCGAGAGATAACCGGACTTCACCACCACGAGATCGAAATCCTCGGGGCGGAAGCCGAAGCGCGTGAAATCGCCGATATCGTGGAACGGCCGGCGTCGGGCGGTCAGGATGATCGTCGCCTGGCCGCTGCGCACAACGGCTTCGCGCAGGTCCGCCTTCCCTGTTTCGAGAAGGGCGAGCACCTCGACCTCTGTCTCGACCGAGACGCCGGACGGGTCGAGCGTGGCGCCGATGGAGAGCCACAGACGCTGGCCGATGCCGGCGCGATAGGCGGCTTCGGTCGCCGGCCGGTCCGCGATTCCCGCGAAGAGCGCGCTGCCGCGTCCGCGGTCGAGGAAGACCGCCAGCACGTCGCCGCGGTCGCCGACGCCGCCGCCCGTCGGATTGTCGCCGGAATCGGCGAGGATCACCGGCCGCGTCGGCGAAGCGGCGGCGAGCGCGATGCACTCCTCGACCGATGTCGTGACGGGGCCGAAGCGGAAGTCCTCGCGGGCATCCCAGTAGGCGGCGGCGAGCCTGCGCGTCTCGGCCTCCATGGCGGCGCGGTCGGTACCCGTCAGGATGATCGAGGCGGTGGCGCGCGGCTCGTCGGCCCAGACATAGCCGACCATGATCGAGGCATCGAGAATGCCGGGTATAGCGTCGACCGCGGGCAGCCGCGCATAGAGCGACTTCGCCGGTTCGTCGACCGTGCTCGTGCGCTCGCCGGGCAGCAGCACCGGAACCCTGGCCCAGACCACGAACGGGTCGATCTCGCCCGCGAGGCGACGATGGAGCATCGCCAGCGCCCGCCGCTTGGTCTCGGTCACGTCGATATGTGGCGCGGTCCGGTAGGCCGAGAACATGTCGATCGCGTCGATGACGCGCTGGCTGACATTGCCGTGCAGGTCATAGCTGACGGAGATCGGGCAATCGGGACCGACGACGGCGCGGGCCGCGGCACACCAGTCGCCCTCGCAATCGTCGATCCCCTCGACCTTCATCGCGCCATGCATGGCGAGATAGAGCCCGTCGATCGGCAGCGCCTGGCGCAGCCGCTCCAGGAATTCTGCGCGGAACGCCTCATAGGTCGCGCGCTCGACCGGGCCGCCGGGGATGGTGCGGGCATGGAAGGTGGGCGCGATCTCCCAGTCCCATTCGCCGAGGCAGGCGAAATCGGGCGAGGCGGTGAGTGCCGCGCCGGTCAGGATGGTGAAGTCCGTCGCCCGGGCCAGCAGCGGATTGTAGGTCGAGCATTCGGTATGGATGCCCCCGACGGCGATCCTCATGCGTTCTCTCCGGTGAGGTCCTGCCAGCCATAGAGGATCGGCATCATGCCGGCGATGGCGCGGAAGCGCTCCCACGACTTGTCGGAGGCGGGCGTCCAGGCCGTCTCCGCGATGGCCGAGAGGCGGGGGAAGACGAGGCGGTCGAAGATGGCGCGGTCGGACATCGGCTCGGACCAGATGCAGGCCTGGATGCCGAGAAAATGCTCCCGCTCCGCCTCGCTCCAGCCCCCGGTCGGATCGAAGCGATAGGTCTTTTCCGGGCTGGAGATGCCGGCCCAGCTGGCACCGGGCTCGGCCCAGTCGATCGCCTGCGACATGTCGAGATAATAGGCCTGGCCCGGCGAGACGACGATGTCGTAGCCCTCGCGCGCCAGCGACGCCGAGACCTCGTGATTGCGCCAGCCGACGAGATAGACCTTCGCCTTGTCGATGACATTGCCATGCGCGGCCTCTTCCCAGCCGCCGGTCACGCAGCCGCGCGAGGCGAGGAACGCCTGCACGCGGGCGAGGAACTCGGCCTGCAGGATCGCCGCGCCCGAGCCTTCGATGTGATCGGCGCCGTCATGGTTCGTCGTGACATTGTTGCGGCGCGCATGCGACTCGGCCGCCGCCTTGCCGGCCAGCGTCTCCAGCCGCGCCAGCGCCTGCGGCGAGCCGGACCAGGCGCCGAGCGGCACCTCGTCGGCGCCGATATGGATGATGCGGTCCGGGAAGAGCGGGATCAGCTCGTCGAAGATCGTCTCGAGGGCGCGGTAGGTTTCCTCGCGCGCCGGGTTGAGGCAGTTGTTTGGGAAGCCCTGCACCGACTGGTATTCGCCGCTCTCGCCGGGATCGCGCAATTCGGGCAGCGCCTGCAGCAGCGCGTAGCAATGGCCGGGGATGTCGATCTCCGGCACGACGACGATACCGAGGCTCTTCGCATAGGCGACGATCTCGCGGATCGCGTCCTTCGTGTAGTAGCCGCCGGTCGGCTGCGGTCCGCTGCCGAGCAGCGGCGGCAGCTTGAGGCCGTGGCCGCGCCAGGCGGCGATCTCCGTCAGCGCCGGATAGGCCTCGATCTCGACGCGCCAGGCCTCGTCGTCCGAGAGATGCCAGTGGAAGCGGTTCATCTTGTTCCAGGCGAGGATGCGCAGCAGCGCCTTGATCTCGCCTGTCGAATAGAACTGCCGCGACACGTCGAGATGGGTGCCGCGCCAGCCGAGCTGCGGCGCATCGGCGATGTGGCCGGAGGCGGGGAAGAGGAACGCCGAAGGGTGGCGGAGCGCGCCGCGCAGGATCTGGCCGAGCGTGACGAGGCCATACAGGAAACCCGTCTCGGTCGAGGCCGCGACGGCGATCGCGTCGGCGGCGAAGTCGATGCGATAGGCCTCGGCGGCGAAGCCCTCGCGCTTCTCCAGCGTGACCGTGCGCCCGCCCTCGGCGGCGCTCCGCACCAGCGCGTCGCCGGGGAACAGCGCATCGGCGAGGCCCGCGAAGGTCGCGGCCGCGGCTGCCGCTTCCGCGGTCGTGCCGGCAGGCGCGAGCCCGGCCGGCGTCGGCGCCCGGCCGGCGACGGCGACCTCGGCCGGCCAGGGAATGACCGAGACGGAGACCGGTGCGGTGGCCGGAACGGGATAGAGCACCGCGCCACGCTTCAGCGGCGCGTTGTCGCCGCGCGCGACCGTCGCCGCGATGGCGACCGGAACGGCGCTGTCGTCCGCGAGGATCACATAGGCGGACGTGGCGCCGTCGCTCCAGTGGCGCAGCGGGTAGGAGAGGCCGCGCACCGTCAGCGTCCAGCTCGCGCCCGCCTCCAGCACGAAGCCCTCCGGCGGCGCGAATTCGGCATGGTTGGACAGCCGCGCCACGAGCGTGCCGCCTTCGACGACCGCCTTCGGATCGATGCGCGCCGGCCCGTTGACCGCGAGGCGGAAGCCGGAAAGCGGCGTGTCGGAGCGGTTGCTCAGCGTCAGCCTGTAGGAAAGCGGACGCCCTTCGGCGGGCGGCGTCCATTCGGTTTCGAGGCGGAGGGCGCGCGGCGCGATGGTCATGGCAGGGCCTGTCGGTGGTTCGTCGGAGGGGAGGGATCAGTCGCCGAGCGGCTGCGTGTCGTCGCCGTCGCGGTTGACCATGAGCTGGTGCTTGATGCGGCGCATGCTCTCGACGGAGCGCGGCTGCATGCGGGTCGCGACGGTCTGCGCGACCGCGTCGATCATGGCGAGGAAGGCGTAGCGGGCCGAGGACGGCCGCAGGATGTCGTCCTGTTCGGGTACGTCGATGGCGAGCAGCACGTCGGCCTGTTCCGCGACCGGCGAGCCGGGGCGCGTCAGCACGATGCGCTCGAGATGATATTCGCCGGCGATGGCGAGCGTGTTGGCGAGCTGCAGGTTCCGCCCGCTGGTCGAGGAGGCGATGATGACGGTGCCCTTCGGCGCCCCGGCGGTGCGCATCATCTGCGCCTGGTGATCGATCGAGGCGGTGACGCGCAGGCCGAGCCGGAAGAGGCGGGTCTCGATCTCGTTGGCGATCATGGACGATGCGCCGCCGGAGCCGAAGGACAGGATGTAGGGCGCTCCGGCGATGCGTTCCGCCGCCGCCTCGATCGCCATCGGATCGATGGTCTCGAAGAAGGAATAGAGCGTCGCCTGCGCACAGTTGACGATGTGCCGCGCGATCTCGCCGGCCGTCTCGGGGCCGGAGGGCGGCAGAAGGTAGCGGCGGGCGATGAAGCGGCTCTGCGCGAGGCGGACCTTGAAATCGGCAAAGCTCTGGCAGCCGAGGCGCCGGCAGAAGCGCGTCACGGTCGGCGGCGAGGTGTCGGCCCGCGCCGCCAGTTCGACGATGGACGCGTTGACCGCCGCCTGCACGTCGGAGAGTACGAGATCGGCGAGCCGCCGCTCGGAGCGGCTGAGGCTCTCCATCTCCGTCTGCAACAGGCCGACGAGGTCCAGCATGGCGGCGGCCTTCCTGCCGATGGTCAGGCCGCGACGCCGATGGCGGCGCCCGAGGAATCGAAGAGATGGCAGGCGGAAGGATCGACGCTGACCGTGACCTCCTCGTCGTCCCTCACCGGCGGATCGCCCTCGAACAGCGCGACGAAGGTGTCGCCGGAGGGGAGGGGCGCATAGGCGACGGTGTGGATGCCGAGCCGCTCGATGATGCCGGGCTTCAGCGCGAGGCGGAACCCGGTGTCCTGATCGAGGCGGACATGCTCGGGCCGGATGCCGACCGAAAGCGTCTCGCCGACGAGGCCGGCGCTGCCCGGCCGCGGCAGCGTGATCGTGCCGAGCGGGCCGAGATCGACGGTGACGCCGCTGCCGCTCGCGGCCGTGCAGCGGCCCTCGAGGAAGTTCATCTTCGGATTGCCGATGAAGCCGGCGACGAAGCGGTTCTGCGGGCGGTGATAGAGATCGAGCGGCGTGCCGACCTGCTCGATGCGGCCGCCGTTCAGCACGACGATCTTGTCGGCCATGGTCAGGGCCTCGACCTGGTCGTGCGTCACATAGATCATCGTCGCGCCGAGGCGCTTGTGCAGGCGCGTCAGCTCGACCCGCATGTCGGAGCGCAGCGCCGCGTCGAGGTTCGAGAGCGGCTCGTCGAACAGGAAGATGCGTGGCTCGCGGACGATGGCGCGGCCGATGGCGACGCGCTGGCGCTGGCCGCCGGACAGCATGCCCGGCTTGTGCTGCAGGCGGCTTTCGAGCTGCAGGATGCGGGCCGCCTCGCCGACGCGGTGGCGGACCTCGTCTTCCGCCAGCCGCTCGACGCGCAGCGGGAAGGCGATGTTCTCGAACACGCTCATATGCGGATAGAGCGCATAGGACTGGAAGACCATGGCGATGCCGCGCTTGACGGGCGGCAGGTCGTTGACCGGCTTGCCGGCGATGACGATCTCGCCGCCGCTGACCTCTTCGAGGCCGGCGATCATGCGCAGGAGCGTGGACTTGCCGCAGCCCGACGGTCCCACGAAGACGACGAACTCGCCCTCGGTGACGTCGAGGTCGACGCCCTTGATGACGTCCGTGCCGCCGAAGGATTTCTTCAGGCGTGAAAGCGTGAGCGCGCTCAAGTCTTCGGTCTCCGCTGGAGAGAAGCCCTCACCCCGGCCTTTCCCGCGAGCGGGAGAGGCGGCAGGCGCCTTCCCCTCTCCCGTGGGAGAGGGGTCGGGACGAGGGCCCTGGCCTTACTTGTACTGGTCGATGGCGCCGGCCGCCTTGGTCAGCGCGGCGGCGGGCTCGGCATTGCCGGTCACGACCGACTGGACCATGTCGATCATGGCGTTCTGGAAGCCCTTGTAGTCGAGGAACAGCGGCTCCGGACCACCGAAGGCGATGCCGTCGAGGAACGGCTTCCAGCTCGGATCCTCCGCGACGAGGCCGTCGACGCCGGCCACGGGGCGCAGCGGCGTCAGGCCGTGCGTCTTCTCGTAGAGGAACTGGTTCTCGGGATTGGTCAGCAGCTTGGCGAGGTCGATCGCCTGCTCCTCGACGCCGGTGCCCTTGAACACGGCAAGGCTGTCGGTGATCAGCAGCGTGCCGGGACCCTTGGCCTTCGGGCCGACCGGAAGCGGCGCGACGCCCCACTGGATGTCCTTCGAGACCTGGTTGCGGACCCAGGGGCCGCCCTCGATCATCGCCACCTTGGCGTCCGAGAACAGCTTGATCATGTCGTCCTGGTCATAGGCCGAGGGACCGTCCTCGGAATAGGGCACCAGGCTCTTGATGAATTCGAGCGCCTCGAGATTCTGCGGGCTGTCGAGGGTGATCTTGCCCTCGGAATCGATCACGGTGCCGTCGTTCGTGTACACGTAGTGCAGGAACTGGTGCATCGTGTTGTCCATGGTCTTGGCCGGCAGGCCGTAACCGGGGACGCCCGTCTTCTCCTTGATGGTCTTGGCGTCGCTCAGCAGTTCCGCCCAGGTGGTCGGCGGCTTGTTCGGGTCGAGGCCGGCCTTCTCGAACAGCGCCTTGTTCCAGAACAGCGCCTTGGTAGAGAAGGCGACCGGGATGCCCCAGGCCTGGTCCTGGAAGGTGACCGTCTCGACAATATGCGGGTAGTAGCCGGCCTTTTCCTCGTCCGTCATCGGGATCGGGACGATGAGGTCGCTGTCGGCGAACTGCTTCAGCGTGCGCGAGCCGACATAGGCGAGCCCGACGGGCGTTCCGGCGGCGGCGAGGGTCGTGATCTTGTCCTGGCACTGCGCCCAGCCGACGATCTCGACATTGACCTTGAAGCCGGGATTGGCGGCTTCCCACTTCTTGATCAGATCCGGATAGGTCTCGGCGATCGCGTCGCCGCACTGGATCATGCTGACCGTCTTGTCCTCGGCGAAGGACGGAGCCGTCATCGTCGCCAGGACGACGGCGCTTCCCGCCAGAAGGGTCCCGTAATGTCTCATCGCTTTCCCTCGTTGTTTGGCCGGCCCTTCTCGTCGGGTCGGTGCTGCGCCTGAGCGCTATTGCTTGACGGCGCCGGCGGTGAGGCCGGCCACCAGGTAGCGCTGCAGGAAGATGAAGCCGATCATCACCGGAGCGATGCCGACGAAGCTGGCCGCCATCAGCTCGTTCCAGACCACGCGCTCCTTGCCGAAGAAGGCGAACAGGCCCACGGCGAGCGGCATGTATTCCGATTTCGAGTTGAAGGTCAGCGCGAAGATGAACTGTTGTGCATAGGCGCCGATGAAGGTGGCGAGCGCCACGACGAGGATGCCGGGCCCGGCGATCGGCAGGACGATGCGGCGCAGGATGTAGAGCCGGCTGGCGCCGTCGACCCAGGCCGCCTCGTCGAGCTCGCGCGGGATGCGCAGCATATAGGTCCGAAGCAGCCAGATCGCCGAGGGGATCAGGAAGGCGACGCCCGGCACGATCATCGCGAAATAGGTGTTGAGCAGGCCCATGGAGCGCATCAGCCGGTAGAGCGGGATGAGCAGCACGGCGCCGGAGAACATGTTGACCGCGAGGAAGGCGCCGAGCAGCGCGCCGGCGCCGCGGAACTGGAAGCGGGCGAAGGCATAGGCGGCCGGCACGACGAGGATCAGCACCGCGATCGTCGCCACGGTCGAGATCAGCAGCGAGTTGAAGATGTAGCGGCCGAGCAGCGGCACATGCTCCCACATCGTGAAATAGGCGTCGAACGAGCCGTCGTCGGGCCAGAAGCGATAGGGCGACGAGAAGAGATGCGTCAGGGGCTTCAGGGAGACAAGGAAGCCCTCGACGAAAGGCGCCAGCACGAAGGTCAGGAACAGCGCCAGGCCGCAATAGATCGCGACATATTCGTACCAGCGATAGCGGTCGATCATCGGGCGTCCGCTGCTCATTTGCCTTCTCCCGTTGAGATCTTGCTGACGACGCGGAAGTAGAAGAAGCAGAAGACCGACAGGAACAGGCAGATCATCACGGCGCGGGCGGCGCCCTCGCCATATTTGTACGAGCCGATCGCCGTCTTGTAGGTGTCGATGATCATCGTGGTGGTCTGGCCGTTCGGCCCGCCCTGGGTCAGGATCCAGATGATGTCGAAGGAATTGAAGGTCGCGATCAGCGACAGCATCGACATCGTGACCAGCGCCGGCACGATCAGCGGCAGCGTGATGCGGCGGAAGCGGTAGAAGCGGCCGGCGCCGTCCGTCCAGGCGGCCTCGTAAAGATCCTTCGGGATCGACTGGATGGCGGCCAGCAGGTAAAGCGTCACCAGCGGCACGCCGATCCACACATCGGTGATGATCGTCGCCCAGAAGGCGGTTCCGCCATAGGCCAGCCAGGCGAGCGGCCGGTCGAGCAGGCCGACATTCTGCAGGACGCCGGAGATCATCCCGAACTGGCCGTTATACATCCAGCCCCACATGAAGATGCCGATGGCCATCGGCACGATCCAGGGCGGCAGGGTCAGGACGCGGAAGAGGGCGCGGCCCGGCACCAGCGCGTTGAGCAGCACGGCGCCGCAGGTGCCGATGATCATCTTGATGGCGACGGAGAAGAACGTCCAGACGAAGGTCCGGACGATGATCGTCGCGAAATCGCCGCCGAAGATCTTCTGGTAGTTCGCCCAGCCGACCCATTTCACCGTCTTGCGCAGCGAGGCGTCGGTGAAGGAGAGCGTGAAGGTGTCGACCAGCGGATAGGCGACGATGATCAGGATGTAGAGGATGGCCGGAAGAAGAAGGGCGAGGGCGAAGAGCGTGGCACCGCGGGAGCCCGTCATCGCCGCGTCCTCAGTTGCCGCCGCCGGCGAGCGCCGCGTCGAAGCGCTTCCAGGTCTCGGTCATGTCGACGACCTGCCGCGTGCGCCGCGCCTCGTCCATGGCGAGCGCCAGCAGGCCGGCTTCCAGCGCATTGACGACCGAGACCGGCAGCGGCGCGCCGTTCAGCATGTGGGCGCCGATGTCGCGGGCCATCTGTTCGTCGGCACCGTAATGGACCGAGAGTTCCGAGCCGGTATAGGCGGTATCGATCACCTTCTGCGACGTCCGCGCGTCATGGACGCGGAAGAAGTTGCGCACGAAGTCGCCTTCCGCCATGCCCTTGGCGCCGATCACGCAGAAACGGCGGAATTCGTCGGGCACGTTCAGATTGGTGTGGAAGGTCATCGACGCGCCGTTCGCGTATTCCACGATCGCGGTCTGGAAATCGATGATGTCGGCATCGCTGTCGAACACCTTGTCGGTTCCCATCCAGCCGCTCGGCTTGCGATGATAGACCTCGGTGTCGTTGATGCCGAGTCCTTCCGGCGCATTCTTCGGAACGAAGCTGCGCTTGCCGCCGAAACTCGCGACGCGGGACGGGCGAACGCCCATGACGCCGTTGTAGAGGTCGAGGTCGTGGCAGCATTTCTCCAGCATGAACGAGCCGGAATACTTCTCGTAGCGCCGCCAGTCGCGCATGAAGAACGCGCCGTGATAGGGCGCGATATGCTCCGAAGCCTCGATCGAGACGATGTCGCCGAGAAGGCCTTCCGCCTGCGCCTTGCGCAGGTCCACATAGAGCGGTGCGTAGCGCAGCACGAGGCCGACCATGACATTGTCGGAACCGTGCTCGGCGATCAGCTTCGCCAGTTCCATCGTCTCCTCTGTCGAGGTCACCACCGGCTTCTCGGTGAAGACCTTCACGCCATGGTCGAGGCCGGTGCGGATATGGCCGAGATGGAGATGGTTCGGCGAGCCGACCATCAGGAGGTCGAGCTTTTCGCCCGCGAGCAGCGCCTCGAGCGTCTCGTAGTTCTTGCCGACCGGAACGTCGAACTGCTTCGTGTAGGAGAGCCCGGCCGGCTCCGGGTCCACATAGCCGACGACCTCGAAATCGGGCAGCGAGGCCGAGAAGATGCGCGCCAGATAGCCCAGCCGATAGCCGAGCCCGACAATGCCGACTTTCATTGAATTCCCTGCATATGACGTATGGTCCGAACGCATGCCGCGCCCGGCCATTTCTGTAAATTCTTTCCACGATCATGCCGCAACATGTCGGCCTGTCAAGCGGGCATTTGTTGCATCGCCCCGCATTTCCGCGGCTTTCTGACAAGGTCTGAAAGGACTTTTCAGAAAATGATCGCGCTGCTGAATTTCCGGGCAGTCCGACGCTTCGCCCGCCGACCGTCCGGGCCCCACCTGGGCGTCCGGCCGCCGGAGCTTTCCCGCTTGTGCCGAGGTCGCGAACGCGCGATGGAGAAGCGTCGATATCCCGCCCCGCCGATGACCTCCTCCGCATCCAAATCGTCGCTGATCGCCTTTCTCGTCGCCGGGGCCTTCTTCATGGAGAACCTCGACGGCACCGTCATCGCCACGGCCCTGCCGGCGATGGCGCAGTCCTTCGGCGTGCAGCCCGTCGATCTCAATATCGGCATGTCGGCCTATATGCTGGCCCTGGCGATCTTCATCCCCGCGAGTGGCTGGATGGCCGACCGCTTCGGCGCCAGGAGCGTGTTCGCCTCCGCTGTCGCCGTCTTCACCATCGCCTCGGTGCTCTGCGCCATCTCGACGGGGGTCGTCAGCTTCACGCTCTCGCGCATCCTGCAGGGCGTCGGCGGCGCCATGATGGTGCCGGTCGGTCGGCTCGTGGTGCTCAACAACACCTCCAAGGCCGACCTGATGCGCGCCATCGCGACGCTGACCTGGCCGGCCCTCTCGGCGCCGATCATCGGCCCGCCGCTCGGCGGCTTCATCACCACCTATGCCTCCTGGCACTGGATCTTCATCCTCAACGTGCCGATCGGCATCGTGGCGCTCGGCCTCTCGTTCTGGCTCATCCCCAATGACAGGTCGCAGACGCGGCCGCCGTTCGACTGGATCGGCTTCCTTCTGACCAGCCTCGCCTGTGCCGGGCTCATGTACGGGCTCGAGGTGATCGGCCATTCCGAGCAGGGCATGATGATCGGCGGCGTCTCGATCCTGGCAAGCCTCGTGTTCGGTGCCGCCGCGTGGCGCCATGCCGGACGCCATCCGCATCCCGTGCCCGATCTCGCCGCGGTGCGCATCCAGACCTTCGCCGTCACCATGATGGGCGGCTCGCTGTTCCGCACGGCGGTGAGCGCCGTGCCGTTCCTGCTGCCATTGCTGCTGCAGCTCGGCTTCGGGCTCGATCCCTTCCAGGCCGGCCTCTATGTGCTGGCGCTCTTCGCCGGCAATCTCGGCATGAAGCCGCTGACGAGCCTCGTGCTGCGGACCTTCGGCTTCCGCGCGACCCTGATCGGCAACGGCCTCGTCTTCGTCGCCACCATGGTCGGCTGCGCGATGCTGACGCCGGCGACGCCGCCCTGGATCATCGCGATCCTCTTCGTCGTTTCCGGCGCCGCGCGCTCGATGCAGTACACCGCCATCAATACGCTCGCCTTCGTCGACGTGCCGCAGGAGAAGATGGCCGGGGCGAACATGCTGTTCAGCCTCGTCCAGCAGATCACCTTCGGTCTCGGCATCGCGGTCGGCGCCGTCGTCCTGCGCTTCGCCGATGCCGTCGCCTCGCCGGGCTCGAGCGGGCTCATGCTGGTGGATTTCCGCTGGACTTTCCTCATCATCGGGGCGATCGGCCTCCTCGGCCTCTTTGACAGCCTTCGCCTGCCGCGCGACGCCGGCGCGCTGGTGAGCCGCCATCGCATGCCGGCGCCCGCGCCCCGCCGCCCTTGACGGGTGGCGAGGACAGACAATATCTCGCCCGCAATATCGGCCGGCCGGAAGGTCGTCGTCCACGAAGACTGCGCCCAGCCCCGGCTGCGACGCGAGGCCGGCCTCTTTGAGGCCTGGGCCGCTGCAAGGAGCACTCGTCCATGAACGTCGCCAATCGCGATCCCTTTCTCACCCATGACGTGAAGCTCGACCGGCTCGGCGAGGTCGCCGTCAAGGTCGGCCTCGGCCTCCAGCCCGGCCAGGAGCTCGTGATGACGGCGCCGATCGACGCGCTGCCGCTGGTGCGCCGCATCACGGAACACGCCTACAAGGCGGGCGCCTCGCTGGTGACGACCCTGTTCAGCGACGAGGAAGCGACGCTGATGCGCTTCCGCCATGCGCCGGACGGCAGCTTCGACGTCGCCTCCGGCTGGCTGTTCGAGGGCATGGCCAGCGCATTCCGCGGCGGCGCCGCCCGTCTCGCGATCGCCGGCGAGAACCCGTCGCTGCTGTCGGGGCAGGATCCCGACCGCGTCGCCCGCGCCAACCGCGCCCGCTCGCGCGCCTACCAGCCGGCGCTGGAGCTGATCGCCGGCTTCGACATCAACTGGACCATCGTCTCCTATGCCTCGCCGGCCTGGGCGAAGTCGGTGTTTCCGGACGAGAACGAGACGGTGGCGGTCGCGAAGCTCTGGGACGCGATCTTCTCCGCCTCGCGCGTCGACCGCGTCGATCCCGTGGCTGCGTGGGCCGAGCACAACCGCGCCCTGCATGCGCGCACCCGGCTGCTCAACGACAAGCGCTATCACGCGCTGCATTTCACGGGGCCGGGCACCGATCTCGTCGTCGGGCTCGCCGACGACCATGAATGGGAAGGCGGCGCCGGCACGGCCAAGAACGGCATCGTCTGCAATCCCAACATCCCTTCGGAAGAGGTGTTCACGACGCCGCACAAGGACCGTGTCTCGGGCACCGTCACCAGCACCAAGCCGCTCTCCTACCAGGGCACGCTGATCGACGAGATCAGCGTCCGCTTCGAGGAGGGCCGCATCGTCGAGGCGACGGCCCGCACCGGCGCGGACGTGCTGCGCAAGGTGCTGGAGACGGACGAGGGCGCGGCGCGGCTCGGCGAGGTGGCGCTCGTGCCGCACTCCTCCCCGATCTCGGCGAGCGGCCTTCTCTTCTACAACACGCTCTATGACGAGAACGCCGCCTGCCACATCGCGCTCGGACAGGCCTATGCGAAGTGCATCCGCGGCGGCGACACGATGACTGCCGACGAGCTCGCGGCCAAGGGTGCCAATCGCAGCCTGATCCATATCGACTGGATGATCGGCTCGGGCGAGGTGGATATCGACGGTCTCTCCGAAAACGGCGCCGCCGAGCCGATCATGCGCAAGGGCGAGTGGGTCTGACGCGGCCCGTTCTCCCGCTCAGCGCACGTTTGCGTGAGGCCGACGGAAACGCCGGCCGCGCCTTCCCGGTTGCGTCCTGACGCCGCGGAAGCGGCCTCAATCCAGCCAGATTTGCGGCCTCATCACAGTGGCAACGCAATATCCGGGAGAGGCGCCGCCGGCACGAGCCAGACAGCGGCGCCTCGAAAATCGCATGACAGAAGCCGCCACCATGTCCCGCCGTGTCGAGGAGCCCGACGCCGCGCCCGTTCCCGCATCCGGTGAACCGCGCGGAGAGGCCGGATCGCCCCGCGGCTTCGGCGCGCGCATCGCGGAATTCCTCGCCGCGTCGAAACCGGCGATCGGCATCGGCGCCGGTCTCGCCGTTCTGGTGCTGGTGTGGCTCGCGATCAGCCACCTGATCGGCGAGGTCAACTACGACGACGTCGTCGCCGCGCTTCATGCCACGCCGCTCGGCGCGATCGCCGCCGCGGTCGGATTCACCGCGCTCTCCTTCCTCGCGCTCAGCGTCTATGACTGGTCGGCGCTCGCCCATCAGGGACGCAAGGTCGACTATCCGCTGGTCGCGCTCACATCGTTCTGCGCCTATGCCGTCGGCAACACCGCCGGTTTCGGGCCGCTGACCGGCGGCGCCATCCGCTATCGCTTCTATGGCCGTCTCGGCTTCGAGCCGGCGGATGTGGCGCGCATCGTCGCCTTCATCACCATCGCCTTCGGCCTCGGGCTTGCGGGTGTCACGGCGCTCGGCCTCGTCTTCGATCCTGTCGATGTCGCCGCGCCCGTCGGGCTGCCGCCGGCGATCCTCTCGCTCATTGGCGGCGGCGTCCTCGTCGCGCTCGCCGCGCTGCTCGGATGGTCCGCCTTCGGTTCGGGCCGCATCGGCTGGCGCGGCGCCTCGGTCGCGCTGCCGGGGCCGCGGATCATGCTGGCGCAGTTCGGCGGCACCTTCATCGATGTCGCCGCCTCCGCCGCCGTTCTCTGGGTGCTGCTGCCGCAGACCGATCTCGGCTTCCCGGCCTTCATCGCCGTCTATGCGGTGGCGATCGGCCTCGGCGTCGCAAGCCATGTTCCGGCCGGCCTCGGCGTGTTCGAGGCGGTGATCGTCGCCGTCATCGGCCGCACGGCGCCGGTCGATCAGGTTCTGTCGGCGCTCTTCCTCTACCGTGTCATCTATTATGGCCTGCCGCTGGTCGTCGCGTCCGCGGTGGTCGCGACGCTGGAGCTTCGCCGTGCCACGGCGGGCGCGAAGACCTCGCGGGTCATCCGTGTCGGCGCGCAGCTGTCGCCGCGCGTGATCTCGGCGCTGACGCTCGCCATGGGCGCGGCGCTGATCTTCTCCGGCGTGACGCCGGCCGCCGACTCGCGTCTCGACATCCTGTCGGGCATCCTGCCGCTGCCGATCGTCGAGGGCGCGCATTTCCTCGAAAGCGTGCTCGGCCTTGGGCTCATCGCCATCTCGCGCGGCCTCGCGCATCGTCTGGACGGTGCCTGGTGGGCGGCGACCATCGCGGTTGGCCTCGGCGTGGTGCTGTCGCTGTTGAAGGCGATCGCCGTCACCGAGTCGATCGTGCTCTCGCTGCTGTTCCTGTCGCTGCTGGCGACCCGGCGCGAGTTCACGCGGCCGGCCTCGCTGTTCCACCAGCGCCTGACGCCCGGCTGGTGGATGGCGATCGCGACGGTGATCGTCAGCGCCGTGGTCGTGCTGTTCTTCGTCTACAGCGATGTCGACTATTCGCATCAGCTCTGGTGGCAGTTCGAATTCTCCGAGGAGGCGCCGCGCAGCCTTCGTGCGCTGCTCGGAGTCGTGATCGCCGCCGGTTCGCTGGCCGCCTGGTCGCTGCTGCGCCCCTCCAAGGGCAAGACCGGCGCGCCGACGTCGCAGGAAGTCGCCCTGGCGGTCGCCATCCTCGCCGACCAGCCGCATCCCGACGCCAATCTCGTCCGCATGGGCGACAAGTCGCTGCTTTTCTCCGAGGATCGGCGCGCCTTCATCATGTTCGGCCGCCAGGCGCATTCCTGGGTGGCGCTGTTCGACCCGATCGGCCCGCGCGACGCCTGGCCGGCGCTCGTCTGGCAGTTCGTCGAGATGGCGCAGGCGGCCGGCGGGCGGGCGATCTTCTACCAGGTGCAGCCGCAGAACCTCTCGCTCTATGCCGATGCCGGGCTGCGCGCCTTCAAGCTCGGCGAGGCGGCGCAGGTCCGTCTTGCGACCTTCGACCTCAAGGGCGCCAAGCGGGCCGGCCTCCGGCACGGCAACAACCGGGCGATCCGCGAAGGACTCTCCTTCGAGCTGCTGCCGCCCGAGCGGGTCGCCGCCGAGATCGACGCGCTGCAGGCGGTGTCCAATCTCTGGCTCGCGGAGCACAAGGCACGCGAGAAGCGCTTCTCGATCGGCGCTTTCGACCGCGCCTATGTCGCGGCGCAGCCGGCGGCGGTGGTGCGGCGCGAAGGGCGGATCATCGCCTTCGCGACAGTGATGACCACGGCGCGCAAGCACGAGGCGACCGTCGACCTGATGCGCTTCGCGCCCGATGCGCCCGCGGCGACGATGGAGTTTCTCTTCGTCAGTCTGATGCTCGCATTGAAGGATGACGGCTACGAGGTCTTCGATCTCGGCATGGCGCCGCTGTCCGGCCTCCATGGCAGCCCGGCGGCGCCGTTCTGGCATCGCCTCGGCCGCGCCGTCTTCGAACACGGCGAGCGCTTCTACAACTTCAACGGCCTCCGGGCGTTCAAGGCCAAATTCCAGCCGGAATGGCAGCCGCGCTACATGGCGGTCTCCGGCGGGACCAGCGCGATCGTCGCGCTCGCCGATGTCGCCGTCCTGATCGGCGGCGGACTCAAGGGAGTGGTGGGTAAATGATGCGTCGTTTCGCTTCCCTCGTCGCGGCCGCCGCCCTCACGGCCGGCCTCGCCCTGCCGGCACTCGCAGAGGATGCCGCGGCTCCCGCGGCCCCGGCAGCTCCGGCCGCCGCCGCCGCGCCCGCGAAGGCGCTGCCCGCCTTCACCGCCGGCCTGCTCGGCAAGCCGCAGATCTTTCTTCCCGACGGCCCGGTGACGGGGACAGTGTTCCTTTTCGCCGATCTGGACGGCTGGACCGCCGACGAGGCGTCGCTTGCCGACACGCTGAAGAAGAGCGGCGCCATCGTGGTCGGCATCGACACCGCATCGATGTTCGCCGGCCTCGAGAAGGACAGCGAGGACGAGTGCGTCTATCTCGTCGCCGATATCGAGGACCTCTCGCATCAGGTCCAGCGCGCGCTCGGCACGCCCAACTATCACTCGCCGATCCTCGCCGGCGTCGGCACCGGCGGCACTCTTGTGCTCTCGATCGCCGCGCAGACGCCCGACGCAACGATCGGCCACGGAGTCGCCGTCGATCCCGCGCTGGTGCTGCCGCTCAAGAAGCCGCTCTGCACCGATGCGCCGCGCCAGGACGTCGCCGGAGGGACGGTCTATGGTCTCGCCGAAGGTGATCTCACCAATCCCGTCGATGTGCTCTATACGAGCTCCGCGCCGAAGGACGGCCGCGATCACGTCGCCGTGCTGCAGGGGCAGGGCTTCCAGATCAAGACCAAGGACGTCGCCGAGACCGGCTTCGCGGCGCTGAAGTCGCGCCTTGCCCGGCTCCTCGCGCCGAAGATCGATACCAGCAATCCGCTGGCGGACCTGCCGCTGGTCGAGCTGCCGGCGCAGGCGCGGCACGGCACGATGGCGGTGGTCTATTCCGGCGACGGCGGCTGGCGCGATCTCGACAAGTCGATCGGCGATGCCTTCCAGAAGGAGGGCGTTCCGACCATCGGGGTCGACTCGCTGCGCTATTTCTGGTCGCGCAGGACGCCCGAGCAGACCTCGGCCGACCTTGCCCGGATCATCGACTACTACACCGAGAAATGGGGCATCGATCACGTCGTGCTGGTCGGCTATTCCTTCGGCGCCGACGTGCTGCCCTCGGCCTACCGGCTGCTGCCGCCGGACGAGCAGAGCCAGGTCGCGGAACTGTCGCTTCTCGGCTTGTCGGACCAGGTCGACTATGTCATTTCGGTCGGCGCCTTCCTCGGGACCAATTCGGGCGACGGCGAGACGCTGCCGGATATCAAGACGATCAAGCCGGCGCTGATCCAGTGCTTCTACGGCGAGGAGGAAGACGACAGCCTCTGCCCGAAGCTGGAGGGCAGTGGCGTCGAATTGATCAAGACGACGGGTGGCCATCACTTCGATGGTGATTATGATGCGCTGGCGCGCCGCATTCTCGACGGGTTGAGCCGGCGCTTGTCCGGGTCGGTCGAACCGGTCGCCGGCCGCTGACAGGGGAATACCGTTTGAGCGTTGCGGAAGATGCGGAAGCCGACGAGGCCGCAAGAGGGTCTCTTCGGCGTCATGATAGCGCTGGCATTCATCGTGCATCCTCGCGCAGCATCATGACTCTCTCCCTCACACGTCTTGTCTTCGATGTCCTGGTCATCGGCATCGCATCCCTCGTCCTGGTCGGACGGCTGGGGGCGATGGACTGGCTGCTGGACATGACCAATTTCTTCCGGCCGCACATCGCGGTCGTGGCGCTGGTCTTCCTGCTGCTCGCGGTCGGATCGGCGAGCTGGATCCGCATCGCGATCGCCGCCGCCCTGTTCGTCGCCGCCGTCTATCCGCTGGTGGTGGCAACGCTGCCCGCGGCGCCCGCCGCGGCGGCCGGAAACCTGCGCGTCATGGTCGCCAACGTCAACGGCGCCAATCCCGAGAAGGAGCGGTTCGCCGCGCTGGTCGGCAAGGAGGCGCCCGATGTCGTCATCGGCGTCGAGGTCATCCGAGGCTGGCGCTCGACGATCGAGAGCCTGCCGGGGCTCGGCTACGTCACCAACGGACCGGAGACCCGGCGCTCGGCCGTCATGGTCGCGAGCCGCTATCCGGTGACCGCCGAGCTGGTCGAGCTCGGCGCCCGGGCGAACCCGACCGAATTCATCGGCGGGTCGATGGCCGTGCGTGCCGAAGTGCAGCGGCCCGGCGCGGCGCGTCCGCTCGTCATCTATGGCATCCATCCCTCGACGACGCGCGATGCGAGGGGCTGGGTCGCCCGCGACTACTATCTCGAGGGTCTGGCGCGCCGCGTCTCGGAGGAGCCGCCGGGGACCGATGTGATCGTCGCCGGCGACTGGAACACGCCCTACTGGTCCCCGGTCCTGACGAACTTCTTCGCGACCTCCGGTATCCTGACGACCGAGCGTGGCCCGTGGCCGCCGCCCACGCGCTTCTTCCGCGAGTTCGGCGCCCCGATCGCGCTCGGTACGCCGATCGACCGGGTTGCCGTCTCGAAGGCGATCGGCGTGGCGGGCATCCGCACCAGCGAGGATTTCGGCTCCGACCATCTCGCGGTGATCACGGATCTCGCGCTGCCCTAGCCTCGGGCCGGCGCCGACGCTACCAGCCCGAGCCGCCGCCACCACCGCCGCCGCCGCCCGACGAGCCGCCGCCCGACGATCCGGACCGTGATCCGGGTGCGGACGAGGCCGACGCCACCGTCTGCGACAGGCTCGATCCGAGCCGGTCGACGAGGCTCCCGGGATCGCGATGCGAGCTCGTCGCATACCAGGACGCGACCGCGGCCGAGGCGCCGGCTGCGGCGAGCACGCCGGCGAACTTCGCCGCCCAGGCATTCTCGACATCGAGCGCCACGGCATAGGGCAGGTAGCGCTCGAACAGCTCCGGCGTCTTCTCCGGCGGGTGGAGCACCTCGAGCCGATGCTCCTCGGCGGTGCCGAGATAGTGGCGGAAGCCGAAGATGGCGTCGCGCAGCTTCTGCCCGTCCGGCGTCGGGCTGCGCATCCAGCCGAAGGACGAGACGAGAACCGGCATGACGACGATCGGCAGAAGCAGCGGCGCGGCGTCGAGCGGCGCCCTGATCGTCGTTGCGAAGGCGACGAGGCCGGCGCCGAAGAAGGCGACCGCGAAGATACCCATCACGATCCAGGCGACGAGGCGGGTGAACAGCGACTGGCCCGTCTGGCCGGCATTGAGCCCGATGCCGACGACGATACCGGCCACCGACGCGAAGGCGAGGCCGAGCACCGCCGCGGTCCCCTGATCGGGGCCGAGCGCGACGATGAGGCCGGCCGCCGTCGCACCATAGACGAGCACCGTCAACAGGATGCCGAGCGCCAGCCAGCCAGCGTTCCAGTGGAAGATCGTGCCCGCATAGGCGCGCGCCAGCCCGCCCAACAATGCGCTGCGGGCGGCCTGCAGCTTCTGGTGATTGCGCTGGACGAGTTCGACCGTCATGGCGCCCCTGAAGAGCGCCGCCTCCATCGCCGCCTCCGCTTCGCCGATCGGGGCCGTGCCGGCCAGCCGCGAAATGGTCAGCGTCGGGCCGCTGTCGGCAAGCTTCAGATGGCCATGCACGCCGAGATCGAGCAGCGCGGCGGTGAAGGCGCGGTTGTCGAACGCCATGGAGGAAATATAGCGCGTGGCGGCCGCGCTGAGTCCCGCCGGCGGCGAGAACAGCGGCACCATCGGTCCGCGCGGCGGGTCGCGCCCGACCTTGAGCCAGGCGAGGGCGAAATAGCCGAGCGCACCGATGCTGCCGACGATCGCCGCGAGCGCGCCGAGATTGTCGTGCAGCCACCAGCCGGCCCGCCGCCCGAAGGAGGGTGCGTCGACGATGCCCTTCTGCCAGCTCGCCGCGACGGTCAGCCCCTCTCCGATGCCGAGCGGGCGTGTCGTGCGGAAGGTGACGGTCGCGGGATGGGCCGTGTCCCACATCACCGCGACGGCATGCTCGCGCGAGCCGGAGGCTCCCGTATAGCCGGCGAGATTCTGGAAGCCGACCGGCTCGGGGATGGTGATGCGCGCCTCGGCGCTCTCGATCGGAAACGTCCAGCCATTGCCGGTCGCGTTCCAGTAGAGCTCGTCGAAATCGGCGAAATAGCCGATCTGCCGCGTCGTCCGGTAGCGGATCGTGTAGTCGTGCGGGCCGTGGGACACCAGCCGGTCGGCCGAGCCGATGCGGATGCGGGTGCCGTTGGCGAGCGGCAGCAGTTCGTAGGGCTCGGGTTCGCCATCGAGCAGCACCGTCTCGACGGTGAAGCCCACGATGACCGACATGCCGCGGCCATCGACGTAGCGGGTCGGGAAGTCGCGGTTGATGCCGTGGCGGATCTGGTCGCCCTCGACATCGAAGCGGATGGTCTCGGTGACCAGAAGGTCGCCGCTCCGCTCGACCGCGACGTCGCTGAGGAAGGACAGGATCCGCTCTTCGGCCGCGGCCGGCAGCAGCGTCGCGACGAGGAGCAGCGCGGCGAGGAGGACGCGCATCATCCGCTGCAACCTCAGAACGCGACCTTGGGCGGTATCGAGGCGGCCGCGCGATCCTCGATCTCGTAGAACGGCTCCTCGCGGAAGCCGAGGCTCTGCGCGACCAGGACGGCCGGAAAGGACTGGATCGAGGTGTTGAGGTCGCGCACCGTCGCGTTGTAGTAGCGCCGCGCCTTCTGCATCTCGTCCTCGATGGCGGCGAGCTCGGTCTGCAACTGGCGGAAATTGGCGTCGGCCTTCAGCTCCGGATAGGCCTCGGAGATGGCGATCAGCCGGCCGAGCGCGCCCGAAAGCGCCTGGTCGGCCGCGGCCTGGCTGGTGACGTCGCCGGCGCGCATGCTGGCCGCGCGCTTTTCGGCGACATCCTCGAAGATGCCCTTTTCATGCGCCGCATAGCCCTTCACCGTCTCGACGAGATTGGGAATGAGGTCGGCGCGCCGCTTCAGCTGCACGTCGATGCCGCTCCAGCCCTCGCGGGCGAGATTGCGCTGCCTGACGAGGCGATTGTAGAGCGCGACGGCATAGAGGCCGACGGCGACGATGACGGCGATGACGATCAGCGTTGACATACCCGTTTCCCCGGACGGCGCGGCGCTCTTCCGGCGCCTCGGCCATGGTAGCGGTTCCAGAGGCGTTTGGCGCCCCCGCTCCAGCTGCTAGCCCGATCGTTCGACGTCCACTGTAACAGCGCTCACAGCCTATGCGCGGCGCGGACGCTCGGCGTTTCAGGACTGGCGGAAATAGGGCCGGTCCCTGAGCTTCAGGAAGGCAATCGGCATCGCCATCAGCAGCGCCCCGCCGACGATCGAACCGAGAAGCGTCCCGAGGCCGAGCGCCCCTTGCAGCGTGGCTTCGCGATAGGTGCCGATGGCGATCGGGTAGAACAGGATCACGGCGCTGATCAGCCCGGGCGAGAAGCGCCCGCGCGTCTTCAAGAACGGCCCGACATGAAAGAAGGTCGCGTTGATGAGGAGCAGCGCGGAATAGATCAACGGGATCAGAGTCAGACTGCCCGCCAGCTCGGCCTGGACGATGCCGAGGACGATCACGGCGCCGTTGACGACTCCGAAATCGGCCCATGTCACCGGCAGGCGGATCACCGCCCGCGCCCAATCGCGCCAGTTGAAGAAATACTCTTCGCAGATGTGGATCGTGTAGGCGCCGAGAGCGAGCCAGGCCCAGACGGTCAGAGTCAATATGGCCTCCTGATCCTCGGCGCCAGTGTGGCGCGGTTCAGCCGCCCTTGAGCGCGTTCAGCAGCGTCGTGTCGGGATAGGCGTCCGGCGGCAGGCCGAGTTCGAGCTGCGCCGCGCGGACGGCGGCGCGGGTGCCCGAGCCGATCATGCCGTCGGCCTTGCCGACCGGATGGCCGCGCTCCGCGAGCAGGCGTTGCAATTCCTGCACCTGTTTGAAGGTGAGAGCATCGACCTTGCCGCCGCGGCTGACCGGCGGCGCGCCGGCGAGGCGCGTCGCGAAATAGGCGGCCGTCAGCGAATAGACGAAGGACTGGTTCCACTGGAGATAGACGTCGAAATTCGCATAGCCGAGGAAGGCCGGGCCGTTGCGGCCCATCGGCAGGATCAGCGCGGCGGGGAGGCCCGCCGCGCCGAGCGTCGAGCCCGGCGCCGCGGTCACGCCGAGGCTCTGCCATTCGGCGACCGTCTTGCGGATCGAGAGGTCCGACTGCGACCAGTCCATGGTGGCCGGCACGCGCACCTCGGTCAGCCAGGGCTCGCCGCGCCGCCAGCCCTCGTGCACGAGCAGCGCCGCGGCCGAAGCGAGCACGTCGGGCGTCGAATGCAGCAGGTCGCGCTTGCCGTCGCCGTCATAGTCGACCGCGAAGTCCCGGTAGTGCGTCGCGAGGAACTGCACCTGGCCGAGTTCGCCGGCCCATGGCCCCTTCATTTCGGCGGCCGAGAGATCGCCGCGCTCGATGATGGTGAGCGCCGCCAGAAGCTGGTCGCGGAAGAGATCGGAGCGGCGGCAGTCATAGGCGAGCGTCGCCAGCGAGCGCAGCGTCGGAAGGTCGCCGAGATTGGCGCCGAAATCGGTCTCGAGGCCCCAGAAGGCGACGATCACCGGTGCCGGGACGCCATAGTCCTGGTCGATGCGGGCGAAGGTCTTCGCATTGCTCTTGATGAGCTGCGCGCCCTTCTGCAGGCGATACTTCGCGACCATGCGGTCCGAGAACTGCAGGAAGTTCTGCGCGAAGACGCTCTGCGCGCGGTCCTTTTGGACGACGTCCGGCGCGTAGGAGAGGCCGTCCAGCGCCTCGGAGACGGTCTGCGGCGAGATGCCGGCCGCGACCGCTTCGCTCTTGAAGGCGGTAAGCCAGGCCGGGAAGCCCGCGCCGTTGTTGCTGCAGGTCGCCGCGCCGGCCGCTCCGGCGGCGGTCGCGAGGCAAATGACGGTCAGCAGCCGCAAACCGGCCTTCAGCATGGGGAAACCTCCGAACGGCAAGTGATCGGCGACACCTGACATTCCCGCGCCGAGAATGCAATGCCGCCGGCCGTGGGAGAGGGTCGATCAGCCGCCTGCCGCCTCGCCGAACAGCGCGAGCAGCCCCTGCCAGCCGCCGGGCGAATCCAGCATCGGGCGCACGATCTCCGCCTTGTCGCCGAAGCGCTCGAGATCGCGGTGTTCGAGATCGACCCGCGTTCCGCCCTCGTCGAGCGGCGTGAAGCGGACCTCGACCTCGGTGAGGAGCGCGGCGTCGTAGCGCCAGTCGGCATCGATCTGCCAGGCAAGCAGCAGGCGAGCCGGCGGCTCATAGGCGAGAACCTTGCCCCAGAGGCATTCCTTGCCCCAGAGGCATTCCGACCCGTCCTCGCCGATCTCGTACCAGCGGCCACCGGCGGTCGGCTCCATCACGACGCGCCGCTGCGGCGATGTACCGACGGAATGGCTGCGCGGCCACCAGCGGTCCATGCCGGAGGCGAACACCTCGAAGGCGCGGGCGGGGTCGGCTCTGACGGTGACGGAACGGCGAACCGGCGCCGGGCGGATGATCGGGTTCACGTCGGGGTCTCCCTGCCTGCCGGCTCGTCGTCGCGGTCCGCCTCGGCGGCGAATGCGGCGAGCGCGTTGTCCCAGAACTGATCCAGCCAGCGGCGGATCTCGCCGAGGCCGGCCGGGTCGATGCGATAGATGCGCCTCGTCCCCTCCGCCTCGTCCCGCACCAGTCCCGCCTCCTTGAGCACCTTGAGATGCTGCGAGACCGCCGGCCGGCTGACCGGCAGGCCTTCGGCGAGCCGTCCGACGGGCAGCGGGCCACGGCCGAGGCGCACCAGAATGGCGCGCCGCATCGGGTCGCCGAGGGCGGCCCATCGATCTGATTGGTAAGTCATGACTTACGATAGCAGGATGGCTGCGGAGATCAAGCGCCTCCGGCGGCGGTCCTGTCGAAGGCGGCGACCATCCGTTTCGGCGCCGCGGCCCGCCAGGCGCGGGTCACCAGCGGGGCGAGGCGGTCTGGATCGGTGGCGGCGAGGCGGACGAGCACATAGGCATAGCCGCGATAATGGTCGGTGATGAAGAATGTCTCGGGCTCGAGTTCGATCAGGAAGTCGCGCTCGCCGCGGTCGCAGGGGAGGGCGAAGACGGTGCCCTCGTCGCGGATGCGGCCGAGGAAGCGCTTGCCGACGACGAAGGACATCGTCCCGTGATGCGTCGACTCCTGGACGCCGGGAAGCGCGAGGAAGAGACGGCGGAGATCGTCGGCGGTCACGGGCATGGTCTTGGCCAAACGCCTTCTGTCTCGGCTACTCCGCGGCAATCCTCGCAGCGTCCGTGTCGGCGAAGAAGAGCGCGCTGACGGATTCGCCGCAGTTGATGCGCCGCATGGCCTCGGCGAGCGCCGGCGCTACCGAGAGCACGGTCAGCTTCGGCACGCGCTTTGCCGCCGGTACGGGGACCGTATTGGTGCAGACGATCTCGACGATGTCGGGCTCGGCCGCGAGGCGGCCGATGCTCTCGCCAGCGAAGATGCCATGGGTCGTCGCGACGCGCACCGAACGCGCCCCGCCTGCCCGCAGATGCTGCAGGAGTTCCAGCACCGATCCGCCGCTCGCGATCTCGTCGTCGAGAACGATCACGTCGCGGTCGCGCACATCGCCGATGATCGCCGAGATGCGCACCTTGGTGTCGCTGATGCGTTCCTTCGCGCCGGCCGCGACTGGCGCATTCAGCCGCTTCGCGAAGGCGGCCGCGTTCTTCGCGTTGCCGAGATCGGGTGAGACGACCACGACGCGGCTGAGGTCATAGCCCTGGAAATGCGCCGCCAGTTCGTCGAGCGCGTGAAGCTGGTCGACGGGCACGCTGAAGAAGCCGTGCACCTGCGGCGAATGCAGCGTCATCGTCAGCACGCGATCCGCGCCGGCCGTCGACAGCAGGTCTGCGACGAGACGGCCGCCGAGCGAGATGCGCGGCGCGTCCTTCTTGTCCGAGCGGGCATAGGAGAAGTAAGGGATGACGGCCGTGATCCGCGCCGCGGAGGCGCCGCGCGCCGCGTTGAGCATCAGCATGAGCTCGAACAGGTTTTCCTGGACCGGCGCATTCAGCGGCTGGATGAGGAAGACGTCCTGGTCGCGGCAATTGGCCTGAAGCTGCACTTCGAGACAGTCGTTCGAGAAGCGCTTCAGCCGCGTCGGCAGCAAGGGGACATGGAGATGCGCGCAGATCTCCTGCGCGAGTTCGGGGTTGGCCTGGCCGCCGAAAACCGCAATCTCGCGCATGGACATGTCCTGCTGATGCTATGGCGGCCCTTTAGTGGATTCCCCGGGCACAATCAACGCGGTTCCGGCCCGGCGACCCGATATCGGCGGTCGCGGCCATGGTCGAACGCTCCCTAGCCGAGGCGGGCGCACCAGTCTCGCAGCGTGGCTTCGATGGAGGCAGCGGCGGTGCCGTCGCCCTCGAAGGCCCACCAGATCAAGGCGCCCTGCCAGAGGGCCGACATCTCGCGGGCGCGGTCTTCGCGCGGGCCAACCGCGTCCGCAAGCCTTGGCGCCAGAAGGGCGGTGAGGCGCGCGCGCCATTCGGCGCCGCGCAGGCGAAGCTCGGGGTCGCGAAGATCCTCCCGCAGCAGCAGCAGCTGGTCGGCAAAGGCGTCGCCCTCGGGATAGTCGGCGGAAAGGCGCACCAGCATCGCCACCGCGCCCTCGGGCGTCGGCGGCGTCGCCGCCGCGGCCGCCTCCGTTTCCGCGTCGAGCAAGTCCCAGGCCCTGACGAGTGCCACCTTGAGGAGGGCCGCCTTGCTGCCGAACCGCTGGACGAGCGTCGCGGGGGCCAGCTGCGTCGCCGCGCTCACGGCGGCGAATGTCACGGCCTCTGGCCCGCCATGGATCATCAGCGACAGGGCGGCATCCAGAAGATCGGTATCCGAGACGGAGCGGGGGCGGGCCACTTGACCATCCATTAGTGAATGAATATTCGTTTATAAATCATGAGCGCTGGAGGCGACGATGGCAACCATCCGAGGCTATATGGGCGTGAGCCTCGATGGCTATATCGCGGCCGCAGACGGGGGCATCGACTGGCTGCGGAAATACGACGCCGTCGATCTCGGCGAGCGGGCCTATGACCATTTCATTCGCGACATCGGAACCGTCGTCATGGGACGGGCGACCTACGATGCGATCACCACGCTCGGGATCGGCTGGCCCTATGGCGCGCAGCGCGCCCTGGTCGTGACCAGCCGGCCGCTCGCCGATCCGATCGGCGCCCTGGAGCTCCGGGGCGGCGACATCGACGCGCTGGTCGCGGAGTGTCGGGACTTCGCAGATGGCGATGTCTGGATCGTCGGCGGCGGACGGCTGCAGCAGGCCTTCATCGAGCGGGGCGCGCTCGACCGGCTGGAACTCTTCGTCGTGCCGGAGATCGTCGGCGGCGGCCATCCGACCTTCCCGCCGAACGGTTTCGCGCGCAGCCTGCGCCTTGCCGGCGCGGCGCCGCTCGCCGCCGGCATCGTCTGGTTCGATTATCGCTTCGACCCGCTCACGCCGCCTGGCGGCGCTGGTAGTCCTTGATCTCGGTGGCGACGATATCGGGCGAGCGGTCGAGTTCGTAGCGCAGCTCGAAGGCCGAGGGGGCCATGAAGACCGGCGCGCCGTCGAGATCGGAGGCCATCGAGCCGCGATGGCGCTCGATGAAGGTCTCGAGCTTGTCGCGGTCGTCGGAGGAGATCCACCGGCACACCGAGAAGCGCGAGGATTCGAAATCGATCGGCAGGCCGTATTCGGCCTGCATCCGCTCCTTGAGCACGTCGAGCTGCAGCGCGCCGACCACGCCGACGATCGCCGGCGAGCCGTCATGCGGCACGAAGACCTGCACGACGCCCTCTTCGGCCATCTGCTGCAGCGCTTCCTTCAGCTTTTTCGCCTTCATCGGGTCCTGCAGGCGGATGCGGCGCAGGATTTCCGGCGCGAAGCTGGGCACGCCGCGGAAGACGAGGTTCTCGCCCTCGGTCAGCGTGTCGCCGATGCGGAGCGTGCCGTGATTGGGAATGCCGACCACGTCGCCGGCGAAGGCTTCGTCGGCGAGCAGGCGGTCCTGCGCGAAGAAGAACTGCGGCGCCGAGAGCGGGATCGGCTTGCCGGTGCGCACGAGGCGCGCCTTCATGCCGCGCTGCAGCCGGCCCGAGCAGACGCGCAGGAAGGCGATGCGGTCGCGGTGGTTCGGATCCATGTTTGCCTGGATCTTGAACACGAAGCCGGACATCTCCTTCTCGGTCGGCTCGACCAGCCGGCTCTCGGCCTGCTGCGGACGGGGCGGCGGCGCGAAGGCGGCCAGCGCGTCGATGAGGTCGCGCACGCCGAAATTCCTCAGTGCCGAGCCGAAATAGACCGGCGTCAGATGGCCTTCGCGGAAGGCCTCCATGTCGAAGCCGTTCGCGGCGCCCTCGATGAGCTCCATTTCCTCGCGGAAGGTCGCGACCGCCTCGGGCGTCGTGAGCCCGTCGATATAGGGATCGTTCGGCCCGCTCACGACATGCGGCTCGGCATCGGTGTCGATGCGGCGCACGCGACGCCCGACGATGTCGTAGGTTCCGGCGAAGTCGCGGCCGCGGCCGATCGGCCAGGTCATCGGCGCGGTGTCGAGCGCCAGCGTCTTCTCGATCTCGTCGAGCAGGTCGAAGGGATCGCGGCTTTCGCGGTCGAGCTTGTTGACGAAGGTGACGATCGGAATGTCGCGCAGGCGGCAGACCTCGAACAGCTTGCGGGTGCGGTCCTCGATGCCCTTCGCCGCGTCGATCACCATGACGGCCGAGTCGACGGCGGTCAGCGTGCGGTAGGTGTCTTCCGAGAAGTCCTCGTGGCCGGGCGTGTCGAGCAGGTTGAAGATCGCGCCGCCATATTCGAACGTCATCACCGAGGTGACGACCGAGATGCCGCGCTCGCGCTCGATGTTCATCCAGTCCGAGCGGGTCTGGCGGCGGTCGCGCTTGCCCTTCACCTCGCCGGCGAGCTGGATCGCGCCGCCCATCAACAGCAGCTTTTCGGTCAGCGTCGTCTTGCCCGCATCGGGGTGCGAGATGATGGCGAAGGTGCGACGGCGGTCGACGGGTCCTGCGGATGCGTCCATGGGCTCGTTGTCGGGCAATGTTGGCTTTGGCCGGCATGGTTAGACGACCGCGCCGCGAAAGGCCAGTCCTCAGCGCTTCCGGATGATGGCGGCCAGCCCGAGGGCGAGCCAGCCGAAGATCATCGCCGTGCCGCCCCAGGGGGCCGCGAAGGCGAGGGCCGCGCTGCCGGAGAGATCGTGAAAGGCGAGCGCGCCGGCAAAGACGAGGAGGCCGGCGGCGATGACGAAGCCCGCCAGCAGCATCGGCCGGCTGGCCGCCCGTCCATGAAGGCCGAGCGCGAGCAGGGCCGGCGCCTGCGCCATCGCGATCTGCCCGGCGGTCGCGAGACGTTCGGCGCCGGCGATATGGGCGCCGGCCGCCGCGAGGGCGACACCGGCGGCGCCGGCGAGGCCGGCTGCGAAGAGGAGGATGCGGTCCATGGCGCGGATATCCCTGCTTGGTGCTGGCGCGACCGTAGCTCCCGCCCTAAGTTGCGTCACGATCCCTAAAATCGATTCAGGAGGACCAGCATGATCGTCGTGACGGGTGGCAGCGGGCTCGCCGGGCGGGCCGTGATCGAGGATCTCGTTTCGCATGGTTACGACGTGACGTCGATCGACAGCGCGCCGCAGCCGGCGGGGCAGGGCGTGAAGTTCTCGCGCGCCGACCTGACCGATTTCGGCGAGACCATGGCCGCGCTCTCGGCGATCGACGAGCGCGTCTCGAACGTGACCGGCATCGTGCATCTCGCGGCGATCCCGGCGCCCGGCCTCGCGCCGAACCATGTGATCTTCGAGACCAACATGATCTCGACCTACAACATCTTCGAGGCGGCGCGCGTGCTCGGCATCCGCAATGTCGTCTGGGCGTCGAGCGAGACGGTGCTCGGCCTGCCCTTCACGACGCCGCCGCCTTATGTGCCGGTCGACGAGGAGTATCGCGGCCGGCCCGAGACGGCCTATTCGCTGTCGAAGTTCCTCTCCGAGGAGATGGCGAAGGAGTTCTGCCGCTGGGACCCGTCGTTCAAGATCTTCGGCCTGCGCTTCTCCAACATCATGGCGCCCTACCGCTATTCCGAGTTCCCGGATTTCGACAAGGACGTGAACGCGCGCAAATGGAACCTCTGGGCCTATATCGACGCGCGCGACGCCGCGCAGGCCGTTCGCCTCGCGCTCGAATCGAAGCTGACCGGCGCCGAGGTGTTCATCATCGCCAACGAGGACGGCGTCATGAGCCGGCCGAACGACGAGTTGCTCGACACCGTCTTCCCGGGCGTGACGCGCAAGCGTGCCTTCGGCCCGCACGAGACGCTGCTCTCGATCGACAAGGCCAAGAAGGTGCTCGGCTACAAGCCCGCCTATAACTGGCGCTGACGCGCGCTGAGGGCGGCCGCGCGCCGCCCTCAGTCCGCCAGTTGGCCGGCGGTCAGGTTGAAGATCTCCGCCGTCACCGAGGCGGCGTAGTCGGAGGCGAGCAGCACCGCGGCGCTGCCGACATCGGCGAGCGGCGGCAGTCGGCCGAGCATGGTCGAGGCGCCGTAGCGGGCGTCGAGTTCGGCGCGGGGGATGCCCTCCCTGGCCGCCTGTTCGTCGAAGAGGTCGGAGAGGCCCGGCGCATCGGGCGATCCGGCCGAGCGGATGCAGGCGACGCGGACATTGTGCGGCCCGAGCTCGGCCGCGAGCTGACGGCAGAGCGCCTCGATCGCCGCGCAGGCGACGCCGAAGCCGCCGGTCGTCGGCGACGGGTTGCGGGCGCATTGGGCCGTCAGTGCCAGGATCACGCCGCTTCGCTGCACCGACATCCGCCGTGCCGCCGCCGTCGCCGTGAGGAACTGCGTCCGCATCGCGCGCTCGATCGGCTGCATGAAATGCGCGGCCGGCATCGCGGCGAGCGCCGTGCCCTGGATGTCGGCGACATCGATCAGGTTGAACGATATGTCGACGCGGCCGAAGCGCTCGATGATCGCCGCCATATGGCGTTCGACGGCGTCGGCATCCAGCGCATCGACCGCCATCGCCGCGGCATGGCCGCCCTTGTCCCAGATCCGGCAGGCCACGCGCTCCAGCGTCGCCGCCGTCCTGCCCGCCAGCACGACATGGGCGCCGTGCCGCGCGAATGCCTCGGCGACCGCGCTGCCGACCGCGCCGCCGCCGCCATAGATGACGGCCACTTTTCCTCCCAGCATGTCGTCCTCCGCCTGCGTCTGCGGCAAGGACGAACGGAGAGGGGGCGTTCCGACAGAGCGGGTCCGCTTCCGGCGATGGGCTGGCGAGGCCTTGCTCAGAAGCGGACGGACAGAAGGCCGTTCAGCCCGTTGGACTGGCCGTTGTCGGCGAAGGCGCCGCTGTAGCGGATGTCGGCCGCGACAGCCTGGCCGAACCGGTAGCTGGCACCGAGGTCGACGATCGCCGCGTTGCGTCCGATCGCCGGTCCGACGACCGCGAAGGGGTCATCGCCGGCAGCGAAGGCGAGGGTCGAAACGGGAGTGACGTCGCCGAAGGCATAGCGCCAGCCGAGATTGCCGCTGAGCGAGAGTGCGTCGGAGACGATCGGCAGCGGTGCCTCGACGCGCAGGCCGAGCGTCGAATACGTGTTCGACAGGCTGCCCGGCTCGATCGCCAGCGCAGCTGCGCCGCCGATCTCCTCCGCGTCGTCGAGATTGGCGTGCACATAGGCGAGCCCGGCATAGGGCTCGATCCGGGCGACGCCGAGCGCGACATGATGCGAAACCTCGGCGAAAAACTGTCCGGTCCCGCCATCGACATCTGCGGCGAGAGAATCGGAGAACGTCGCCATCGTCACTGTCCGCGACGTTGCCATGTCCTGCCATTCATACGCCCCGCCGAAGCGCAACGCGACCGGCCCGAGCGCCGCGCCTCCATAGAACGCGAGGTCCCAACTCGTCATCGAGGCGGACGAGCCGAGCGCCGATTGCGCATAGCTGGTCGAGCCATATCCGCCCGCGATGCCGAGACGCAAACCGTCGGTCACCTTGGCATCGGCGCCGGCGACAAAGCCGCCGCTGTCCCGAGACAGTTCCGCGGTATTGCCCGATGCATCCGTTTCGCCCCAGTAGCCGTAGCCCTGCATCCAGACGGAGGATTCGAGGCCGGGCGCCAGAGCCGCCGTGGCGGGACCGGCGCCGTTGCTGCTGTCTTCATCCGCCTGCCGCAGACGGGCGCCGACCGCGTCTCGCAGCGTCGCCGATTGCTCCTGCATCACGGTGAGCGTCGCTGGATAGATCTGCCCGGACAGCTGGTCGAAGGCGAGACCGGCAGTCTGCAGATTGAGTACCGATGCGGCGGCGAGCAGGCGATCCGATTCCGGATGCGCGGCGAGCGCCGCGGCGACGGCATTCTGGTTTTCCGTGCCCCATCCTGACGTGATCGCGGCAAGATCGGGAACCGACGAGGCGATCACGCTCGTTGGCGTCGTTGTCACCGCGATATCGAGGAAGGGATAGGCGGATCCGAAGGGGTCGTTGACGGATGTGAAGGAGCCCGTGATGCCGCCGCCGGCGACGAGAACCGTGTAGCTCGATGGCATGTCGAGCGTTCCCGGCGCTGCGATAAGGTCGAGCGCGCCCCCGAGCGCCGCGGATCCGCCGACGTAGATCCGGTCGCTCTGGCCCGAGGCGCCGATTCCTGCCTCGTAGGTTGAGCCGGCCGAGAAGGTGGCGGCGCCCGAGACCGTGAGATTGCCAAGGCCACCCGCCTGGCCCGGGGCGACGACGCCCGCATTCGCGAGCGAGGCCATCGTGCCGGTGCCCTGCAGGCGGCCGCTGTTCGTGACCGATCCGTCGATGAGTCCGTCATTGTCGAGAAGGCCGGAAGATACGACGTCGCCGATGACCGAACCGCCGGACGCGTTGATCATGGATCCGGCATTGAGCACGCCGCCTGCCAGCATGCCGCCATTGACCAGCGTGCCGAGATTGACCACTGGGCCGTTCACGGAGACGAAGGTCCCCTGATTGATCATGCTTGCCGCGGGGGCGACCTGATAGCCGCCGCCACTGATGAAGGCCCCGGCTTCGCCGATGGCGAAGTCGCCGCCGAGCGTGCCCGATAGAGCGAGTATGCCGCCGGTGACGGTCGTCCCGCCCAGATAGCTGTTGGTGCCGCCAAGCACCAGCGTGCCGGAACCGGCCTTGGTCAGGCCGCCGGGGCCGTCGATATCGTTGCTCCAGAAGTCGATGGCATTGAAGCCGCCGCGAGTGGCGTCCATCGTCACGACAACGTCGTTCTCGAAGCTGCCATAGCCGCCGGCGGCGGCATAGAGGTTCAGGCGCGCCCATCCGGTCGCATGGTCGTCGAGCGGCACGCCAGACGGCAGCTCGGTCGAGGCGAGCACCGCGCGGCGCTGCTCCGCGGAGAGATAGGGAAAGCGCGTGGCGATCAGCGTTTCGGCGTTCGCCGGCACGATGGGCTCGTCGGTCGTGGAGCCGACCGAGGGCAAGCCATAGGTGATCGAGGCGATATGCGCGGCGTTGGCCGCGGCCAGATCGACGGGATCGGGGAAGGCTCCGCCGGCGACGCAGCCGACGGCGTTCGAAACGCCGCCTGCGCAGGACGCGTAGGGAGTCGAGACCGTCGATCCGAGCATCGCATGCAGCTCGGCCGAGGCCGCGTCGATCAGGGTGCCGAAATTGGAGGAATAGCTCGGATTGTTCGAGAGCAGCTGCACCATGTCGTAGGTCGCGACGATGCGGCCGCCGATCACGTCGGTGGGATAGTGAAGGCCGAGAACGTTGCGGCTGAGCCCGAACTCCTGCGCCGCCGTCATCAGCGGCTGATACTGCTCCGGAAGCAGCACGGCATAGAGCAGGGCTGTGGTGTAGCCCGCCGTCGTATGCCCGCTCTGGAAGGCGGCCTGGCCCTCGTTGTCCTTCCACTGTTCCTTCTGATTCTCTGCGAGGTCGTGCGGGACACCCTCGATCTTGGACCACGGCGTATCGGCGATCGCCGACGAGGTGAGATAGGGCCGCGGATCGAGGGCAGCGCCTGGATGTCCGGGCAGCAGGCCATAGGCGAGGCCATAGGTGTTGCCGGTGGCGTAGGCATCCTTGATGGCGCTGATCTGCAGCGTGCCGTTGAGCGGCGCGTTCAGGAGATCGACCACGCTTCCCGGCAGCAGTTGGGCGCCGGAGAGCCCGGCCATCGCCGCCCCGGTCTCGGTCGGCACCATGTTCCAGATATGCTCCGAGATCACCGGCGGGACGAAGATGTCCTCGGAGTTCGGCACGGCGATCGATTTCTGCTCGGGCGTCGATGTCGCGTAGATCTGCTCGATGGCCGCCATGTTGGCGTCGAGCAGCGCGCGTCCCTCTTGCGTCGACAGGAGATTGCCGAATGTGGAGACGGCGTCGATCTGTCCGGCCTGCTGAACGCTGGCGCAGGTGCTGCTGACGCAAACCTCGACCGAGCCGAAATCGGCCGTTTGGGCAAGGGCAGGTGTGGCGGCGAGCAACGCTGTCAGGGCAAGCGCGACGCCGGCGCCGTCCCGCGCGCACGACATGAGCCCCTTGCCAGCCGGTAGTGCGAACGGCGCCGCGCGCACGGGTCTCGTCATTCCGGTGCCTTTCGTGAATGCGGGTCGGAGAACGCACCGCCTCCGGCGAAATACGCACCGGCGAGGACAGTATAGAAGTGTTCACTTTCATACATAACGGCTCGCGAAGCCGGTCGTTATGATGAATCGACAGTAGAAATACTGTTCTGGGAGACTAGAGTGTACGAAAGCATTGCGGCAAGCGCCTGCGCTTGCAGCGCTCGCCACATTCTGCAGGCTTGACAAAAATGACACAGTGCCGCGGGTGTGGCGCCGCGGCCAGTGTGCCGCGCGGCTACACCACCGCCGTCACGCCACCGTCGACATAGAGGATGTGGCCGTTGACATAGCTCGACGCGTCGGAGGCGAGGAAGATCGCGGCGCCCGCGAGTTCCTCGAGTTCGCCCCAGCGGCCCATCGGCGCGCGCTGGGCGAGCCAGGCGTGGAAGCTCTCGCTCTCGACGAGGGCGCGGTTGAGTTCGGTCTTGAACCAGCCCGGTCCGATGCCGTTCACATTGATGCCGTAGCGGGCCCATTCGGCGCACATGCCCTTGGTCATCATCTTGATGGCGCCCTTCGAGGTCACATAGGGCGTGATCGTCGCGCGGCCGAGCTCGCTCGTCACCGAGCAGATATTGATGATCCGGCCTTTGCGGCGCGGGATCATGTGGCGGGCCACCGCCTGGCCGACGATGAACGGCGCATCGACATTCGTTTCCAGCACGCGGCGGAAATCCTCGAGCGGAAACTCCTCGAGCGGCAGGCGCTTCTGCAGGCCGGCATTGTTGACGAGGATGTCGATCGGCCCGATCTCGGCCTCGATCGTCGCGACGGCCTCGGTGACCGCGCCCTGATCGGTGACGTCGAAGACGGCCGTCTCGATCCGCTCGACGCCGGCTTCCCGAAGCGTGCCTGCGGCATCGTGCAGGGCCTCGGCGCTGCGGCTGTTGAGGATGACGGTCGCGCCGGCCTCGCCGAGGCCGCGGGCGATGGCGAGCCCGATGCCGCGGCTCGAACCGGTCACCAGGGCCACGCGTCCGGTCAGGTCGAATAGTCTTGTCGCCATGCTTGCTCCTCCGAGGCGCGCCTGCCGGCGCCGCTATCCTGATAGCCGCTTGACGCTGGCACGGCCAGCGCGCACATGCTCGACCTTAAATCGATTCATCCTCGCAAGGAGCCCGCCATGCCCCATGTCGCCGCGCCGAACCGCTACGACACGATGACCTATAACCGCGTCGGCCGCAGCGGCCTGAAGCTGCCGGCGATCTCGCTCGGGCTCTGGCACAATTTCGGCTATGACGGCCGCGTCGAGACGATGCGTGCGATGTGTCATCGCGCCTTCGATCTCGGCATCACGCATTTCGATCTCGCGAACAATTACGGCCCGCCGCCCGGATCGGCCGAGGAATTCTTCGCGACCATCATCAATGGCGACTTCAAGCCCTATCGCGACGAGCTGATCGTCTCCACCAAGGCCGGCTATTACATGTGGCCGGGACCCTATGGCGAATGGGGCAGCCGGAAATACCTGGTCGCGAGCCTCGACCAGAGCCTTCGCCGCATGAAGATGGACTATGTCGACATCTTCTATTCGCACCGCTTCGACCCCGACACCCCGCTGGAGGAGACGATCGGCGCGCTGGACGCGATCGTCCGCCAGGGCAAGGCGCTCTATGTCGGCATCTCGTCCTATTCCTCGGCGCAGACTCGCGAGGCGCAGTCGATCGCCCGCCGGCTCGGCACGCCGCTGGTGATCCATCAGCCGCGCTATTCGATGCTCGACCGCTGGACGGAGCGCGACAACCTGCTCGACACGCTCGAGGAGGAGGGCATGGGCTGCATCGTGTTCTCGCCGCTCGAGCAGGGCGTGCTGTCCAACCGCTATCTCAAGGGCATCCCCGACGACAGCCGCGTGCGCCACTCGCATTTCCTGCAGGAAAAGTCGCTCTCCGAGCAGAATCTCGCCCGCATCGCCGCGCTCGACGCCATCGCCCGGCGGCGCGGCCAGACGCTGGCGCAGATGGCGCTCGCCTGGGTGCTGCGTGACCGGCGCATGACCTCGGCGCTCATCGGTGCCAGCAAGGTGGCGCAGATCGAGGACGCCGTCGGCGCGCTCGCGAATGTCGAGTTCAGCGCCGAGGAGCGGGCCGAGATTGACACGCATGCGATCGACGGCATGCTGCGCGCATGACCATCTCGCGGCGTGGGGGCGCGATCGATGTCGGACGGCTTGTTGCGTCTCGCCGCGCTCGGGAAGGCGGCGAGGAACGCGCTCGAGGATGACCTGCTGCCGTTCTGGCACCGGATGGAAGACAGGGCGCATGGCGGCCATTTCGCCGCGATGAGCCATGACGGCGTCGTCGACCGCAAGGGTCCGAAATCGACCGTCTTCGTCGCGCGCATCCTGTGGACGATGTCGGAGGCCGGCCGTTCGCTCGGCTCGGCGTCGTCGATCGAACAGGCCCGCCATGCCGCCCGCTTCCTGCTCGACCGTCTGGCCGACCGGGAAACGGGCGGTTTCTTCTGGTCGGTGACGCATGACGGCCGGCCGCAGGAGGCCGACAAGCATCTCTATGCGCATGCCTTCGCGATCTACGGGCTCTCCGCCTTCGCCGCCGCGACGGGAAGCGCCGAGGCGCATGACGCGGCCGTCGAGACTTTCGGGCTGATCGAGGATCGCGCCCGGACGGCGCGCAGCGGCTATCGCGAGGCCTTCGACCGGCTCTGGAGGCCGATCGACAACGGGCGGCTGGCGCCTGGCCACGCCGGCGCCGCGCGGACGATGAATTCGCACCTCCATCTCCTGGAGGCCTATACCGCGCTGGCCGCGCTGACGGGGGAGGAGACGCACCGGTCGGCGCTCGCCGATCTTCTCGATCTCATCCTCCGCCGCTTCCTCGCGCCCGGCGGGAGCCATGCCTTCTCGATGCTGGACGACAAGCTGTCGCCGCTCGCGGGACCGATCTCGATGGGCCATGACATCGAGACCGCCTGGCTGATCGACGCGGCGGCCGATGTGATCGGCGACGCCGCGCTCTCCGGGCGGACGCGCACCGCATCGGATGCGCTGATCCGAAGCGCCAGCGAGTTCGGCTATTGCGGCGCGCGGGGGTTCCTCACGGAGCGCGGGCCGGACGGAACGGTCGATCCCTGGCGCGTCTGGTGGGTGCAGGCGGAAGCGGTGGTCGGCTTCGTCAACGCTTTTCAGCGTACCGGCGACGAGGCGATGCTCGCCCGCGCCGAAGTCATCTGGGACTATGCGGAACGGGTGATGCGCGACCGCCGTCTGGGCGAATGGCACTGGCGCGTCGATGCCACGGGGCGGCCCGATCACAGGAAGCCCAAGGTCGAGCCGTGGAAGGAGCCCTATCACCAGGCGCGGGCATGCCTCGAACTGATGCGGCGATCGGGAGCGATCAGATGACGCCGGCCTTGTCGGCGAAGTGGAACATCTCGAGGCCGCCGTCGAAGATCATGCGCGCCGCCACCCAGGCGATGACGAGCAGGCCGACATAGGCGATCCACGGCGCGCGCTTCATGATGCGGGCAACGAAGTTCGCCGCGACGCCCATGAGGGCGACCGAGAGCACGAGCCCGACGATGAGCACCCAGGTGTGGTCGCGCGCCGTGCCGGCGACGGCCAGCACGTTGTCGAGCGACATCGAGACGTCGGCGATCACGATCTGGCTGAGCGCCTGGCCGAGGGTCTTGGTGCCGGTCGTGGCCGGTGTGTCCTCGAGCGCGGCATGCGCCTCCTCGGACTCGAGATGGTGGCCGCTGCGGATCTCGCGCCACAGCTTCCAGCAGACCCAGAGCAGAAGGATGCCGCCCGCCAGCGTCAGGCCGATGATGCCGAGCAGCTTGGTCGCGAAGAAGGCGAACATGATGCGCAGCGCCGCCGCCGCGCCGATGCCGATGATGATCGCCTTGCGGCGCATGTCGGGCGGCAGGCCCGCCGCCGCCATGCCGACGACGATGGCATTGTCACCGGCCAGTACCAGGTCGATGAGGACGACGGTCGCGAGCGCGATCAGTTCGGCACTGACGAAATCCATCAACAATCAGACCTCGGAAGGATCATGCGGCGGGGTGTGAGCCCTATCTGGGGCTGAAATCGGCCATTGTCCAGCGAAACGCTGTTACGCCGCACTCAGGCAGGAACCGGCGCGGCGGGGTCGATGAGGCCTTCCGTCTTGAGGTCGCTCCACAGCGAGGCCGGAATTTCCGCTTCGAACCAGTCGACGATCTGGTCCACTTCCGCGGCCGAACGCGGGCCGGGAATGACGCTGGCGACAGAGGGATGGCCGAGCGGGAAGGCGAGGGCGGCGGCGGGAAGCGCGACGCCGTGCGCGTCGCAGACGGCGGCAATCCGTCTCACCCGGTCGATGATCGGCTGCGGCGCGCGGGAATAGTTCCAGGTATCGCGTCCGGCGAGGATGCCGGAATTGAACGGGCCGCCGACGATGATCGAGGTGCCGGCCCGCTCGCAGAGCGGCAGCAGCGTCGTAAGAGGCTCCTGCTCCAGCAGCGTGTAGCGGCCGGCGAGCAGGAACGCGTCCCAGTCGCCATGCTTCATCGCCTCGACGAGCACCTGCCATTCGTTGACGCCGATGCCGATCGCCTTCACGGCGCCGGAGGCGCGCAGCGCGTCGAGCGCCTTGTAGCCACCCTGCATCGCGACGGGGAACAGCTCGGCGTTCTTCTCGGTGCCGTGCGTGTCGCTGCCGATGTCGTGCAGCAGCAGGAGGTCGATATGGTCGAGGCCGAGCCGCTGCAGGCTGTCCTCGAAGGAGCGCATCACGCCGTCATAGGAATAATCGTAGACATGCTCGAAGGGGAGCGGATCGATCCACTGGTCGCCGGCATCCTGCGGCGTCGTGCGCGGCCTCAGCAGCCGGCCGGCTTTCGTGGACAGCACCCAGCCGGAGCGGCCGCGCAGCGTGTCGCCGACGAGCCGTTCGGAGCGGCCATAGCCGTAATAGGGCGCGGTGTCGAAGAAGCGGATGCCGCGCTCATAGGCGCGGTCGACGATCGCGGCGGCGTCGGCATTGCTGATGGGCGGGCGCACATTGCCGCCGAGCGTCGCGGTGCCGAGGCCGAGCGTGGTGAGGCGTGCCGCCGTTCGGCCGGCCGGGCGGGTATCGATGGTCATGGCTCTCTCCCTCTTGCGACCAACGCTCTACCGGCCGGGGCGGGCGCGAGGCAAGGCCGTTGGCGGTCGTCGAGGGGGCCGATGCGCCGCTTGGGCATCGCGGCTCATCGCGCGTAAGCTCGCCGGGCGCGAAAGGGAGGAGAGCGATGCTGTCGATTCGGGTGATGACGCCGGCCGAGCTCGACATTGCCATCGGCTGGGCCGCCGAGGAGGGCTGGAATCCCGGCCTCGGCGACGCGCTGCCCTATCGGGCGGCCGATCCCGACGGTTTCCTGATGGGGTTCATCGGCGACGAGCCGGTGACGGCGATCTCGGTCGTCGCCTATGGCGCCCATTTCGGCTTTCTCGGCTTCTATATCTGCCACCCCGGCTTCCGCGGCCTCGGCTACGGCATCCAGACCTGGCATGCCGGCATCGACCGGCTCGGGACGCGGACGATCGGCCTCGACGGCGTCGTGGCGCAACAGGACAATTATCGCGAATCCGGCTTCATGCTGGCGCATCGCAACATAAGGTTCGGCGGGCGGGTCGCCGTGGAGGCACCGGACGATCCCCGCCTCGTGCCCGTGACACCGGCTTTGACGGCCGCGGTGGCCGCCTGCGACGCGGCCTTCTTTCCGGGCCCGCGCGGCGCGTTCCTGCATCTGTGGCTGAACGGGGAGGGCGGCCGTTTCGCCGTCGCCTTCGTCGAGGGCGGCCGCGTGACCGGCTATGGCGTCATCCGCCCGGCCGTCACCGGCTTCAAGATCGGCCCGCTCTTCGCGCCGCATGAAGAGGCCGCCGAGCTGATGTTCCGCGCGCTCGCGGCGCGGGCCGGCGGCGAGCCGGTCTTCATCGATCCGCCCGAGCCGAACGCCGCCGCGCTGGCGCTCGCGGACCGCCATGGCCTCGCGCCCGCCTTCGAGACCGCGCGCATGTATCGCGGCGCCGCGCCCGAGCTGCCGCTGGCCTCGATCTATGGCATCACCAGCTTCGAGCTCGGCTGAAGGCGGTCGGACCAATGCGGCTCCTGCCCGTCCTCGCCGGTCTCGCCGGCATCCTGCTTCTCGCTGCCGGAGCCGGGGCGGCGGAGGAGCGGGCGGTGATCCCGCTGCATGCGCGGCCGGGGCCGAGCGGTTTCGCGAACATCATGACGGTCGCGGTCGGTGGTGGCGCGCCGCATGACGTACTCTTCGACACCGGCTCGAACGGGCTGCGCATCCGCGCCGAGGCGGTCGGTCCGGAGGTCCGGCTGACCGACATCCCGATCACCTATTCCTACACCAGCGGCAATGTGCTCAGGGGCGTGCTGGGCTATGCACGGGTCGCGTTTCCGGGCGCCCGGCCGGCGGTCGCGACGCCGCGCGAGATCGCGATCCAGGTGGTGCAATCCGTCACGTGCAAGGCCGACAAGCCGCGCTGTCCCGGCTGGCCGAAGAGCCAGGCCGGCGTGCTCGGCGCCGCCTATAATCCGACGCCCATCTTCAATCCGCTCGCGCAGCTCGAAGGCCGTCTCGCGGACGGTTTCGTCGTGGTCGCCGACGATCTGGCGCGGCCGGGCATCGCGCCGCATGTCATCGTCGGACCGGACGAGGCCGATCTCGCCGGCTTCTCCTTCGCGCCCTTCGATGCCTGGACGGGCGGCAGCCAGCCGGACGGCCTCAGGGCGTGGAACACGAAGAGCGTGATGACCTGCTTCTCCGTCGACCGGGGGCCCGAGCGCTGCCACGGCACGGTCTTCGATACCGGAGCGGGCAATGGCAGCTTCGAGGTACCCGACCATCCGGTGGGACGGACCGTCCGGCCCGGCAGTCTCGTGACGACCCGCGTGCCGGAAGCGGGCATGACGCTTTCGATCGTCGCCGGCTCGGCGCACTGGACCAACCGCTACCGCTTCGCGCCGCCGCATGGCAGCGTGAAGGGCTTCAATTCCGGCGGCCTCGTCTTCCGCCACATGCAGATCGCCTTCGATGCCGTGAAGGGCCGGATCGGCTTCAAACGGCCCTGAACTCAGCCGACGCGGCGCATGTGATTGTCGAACTCGACGCCGGCGGCGCGCACGATCGGCGTCAGCCCCGGATCGTCGACGCCGACGAGGCGGCCGTCACCGGCGCTGGCGACGAATTCGTGCCCGACCGCGCCGGCGATGCCGCAGCCGTCGCGCAGCGCATGGACCTTCGCGAGGGAATGCCGCTCGGCATCGAAGACGAAGACGGTGCCGCCGATCGGCGAGGTGACGGCGACGGCTGTGCCGTCGCGGCTCGCCGTCACCGAGCCGATATAGTTGCGGGCGAGCGGCGCAATATCGTCGGGGAAGGCGATCAGGTCCGCCTTGTCCTCTCCGCCCGGGCCGATCCGCCCGACGAGCGGCGGGCGGCGGGTGCGCTCGCCTTCCCACTGGCAGCCGAACCACAGCGCACCGGCGCCGTCGAAGGCCATGTGCCGGGTCGAGAGGCGGTTGAGGCTCGCGTCGAGCCGCGTCTCGCCGATGCGATCGCCGGTGCCGCTGTCGATGCGCACGATGGATGGACGCATCTCGGAAAGGTCGATCTTCTGGCGGCCGAATTCGGGATGGGTCTCGATGCCGCCATTGGCGACCACGAGCGTCTTGCCGTCGGGCGCGAGCAGGATCTCGTGCGAATCCATGCCATGCGTCTCGAATGCGCCGATGCGCCGCCCGCCGTCCGCGACGTCGTAGACGCCGACCACGCCGCGCGGCCGCTCGCCGAGAAAGGCATTCTCCGTCGCGTAGAGCAGCCTGCCATCGGCCGAGAAGATGCCATGGCCGAAGAAGTGATGTCCCTCGGGCGGATTGATGGTGGCGAGGGGTGCGAGACGGTCGAGATCGACGATGACCGCGAAATAGCCCGGCCGGCGCGCGAAGGCGGCGACGCGCCGCCGCTCCCGGTCGACGGCGATGTCATGGCCGCGTCCCGCGAGCGGCAGTCGCCCGATCTCGCTTCCGTCCTCGCCGATCACCAGCAGCGCGTGAAGCCGTGGTCCGACGCGGACGGAACTGACATAGGCCGGCCGATCGACGAGGCCTTCCTCGGCCGTGCGGATGCGGAGCAGCCCCGCCATGCCGTCCTGGAACCGGCGAAGCGCGCCCGCCATCAGTCGCCGTCCAGCGCGTTGAAACCGGGCGAGATGCCGGCATCGGTGGGAAAGCGGTAGCCATAGAGGTCTTCGAGCCCCTTCAGCGCGTCGAAGGCGGCGCGCAGATGCGCATAGGCCGCCTCGCTTGCGAAGGCGTCCTGCCAGCTGGCATTGGCGGCGAGCCCCGCCTGGTAGGCCGAAAAGCCCTTGATGCTCGCGGCGCCGAGGCGCGGCGCCTCGGACGGCACCAGCGAGAAGAGGTCGGCCTTGCCGGCGAGATCCTCGATGCTCCGGCCGGACGCCGCGAGATAGGCGAGCGCGTTGCCCGAGGGGACGAAGGCGGCGCGCGCGGGCTTGGCCGAGGCGAAATCGGTGCCGATTGCCGGCAGCATCCGCTGGTCTCGCACCTGCAGGAGGCCGGTCGTGATCGCCTTCATGATCTCGATCACCGGTTCCTCGGCGTCGCGATAGACGATGTTGCTGCCGCCGGGCGTGCGCATCAGCGTCGCCCAGCCGCCTTCCCGGGTCCAGCCGTCCAGGGTTTCGGTCGCGATGGTCTCGAGATTGCCGGCGATGGCGGCGGCCAGCTTCCAGCGATAGGCGCGCGTCTCGGCGTCGCGCGATGCGCCGAAGACGAGGCTCTCATAGGCCGGCATGCCCTGGACGGCGGCCGAGAGCCTGGCGATGGCGCCGGGCTCCAGCAGGGCGGTGTCGGTCTCGGCGAGCATGCGGCGAAGCTGGCGCGCCCCGGTTCCGTGACGGTCGGGATAGTAGGAAAAGCGCTCGATCCTTCCCTTCTCGGCCATCGGGCCGAAGCGGAGGAAGTCGACGCGGGCGAAGGCGGCGACCGTCGCGGCGAAAGCCTCGCGCACCGCCGCGGGCGGCTCGGCAGGCGCGTCAGGTGCAGCGGCGACCGTCGCGGCCCGCAAGGCCGCGCTCGCCTCGACCAGGCTGCGATAGGCCGGAAGGAGATAGCCCTCGATGGCCCGGTCGGTCACCGCGTCGAGTTTCTCGGGCGTGATCGGCGTCGGCGCCACGGCGACCGGCGGCGCCTCGACGTCGTCGCCCGACGCGAACGCCTTGCGCACGAGGAGCGCCAGCGGCGAGAGCAGGAGGAGCCTCTTCGTGATCTCGATCATAACCGTCCCAGAAATTCGATGAGCTTCGCCCGATCGGCATCCGACAATGCGTCATAATTGGCACGGGCGCGTGACGCTTCGCCGCCATGCGCGCGCACCGCGTCGTCGAGTGTCGCTGCCCGCCCGTCATGGAGATAGCGCGTCTCTCGCCCTTGGCGAAGGGAGAGCGCGATCAGGGGCGGCGTGCGCCATTCCCCCGAGGCGACATTTCTCTCTCCGACGCCGTCGTCGAGCCCGGCGCCCATGTCGTGCAGCAGGAGATCGCTGTAGAGCGTCACCGCCCCGCCGCCGCGCTTCGGCATCGCGGGCACATGGCAGGCCGCGCAGCCGGTGCTCGCGAAGATCGCGGCGCCCGGCTCGCTCGCGGCCGGGAGGTTCGGCGCCGGCAGTCCGTCGAGATAGGCCGTGATGAGCCCCACCATCTGGCGCGAGATTTCCTCGCCGTCGAAGCTGGCGTCGCGCCCGTCCGGCGCGGCGAGGCATGCCGCCTCCGCCGTCGTGCAATCGCCGGCGGGATGGGGCGCGAGCGGGCTGGAAAGGCCGATATCCAGCATGAAGGCATCGGCGATCTGCTGGTCGAGCGTCGCGGCCGACGCCTTCCAGCCATAGCGCCCGACATGGCCGCCCGCGAGGATGCGGGCGCGGCCGCGCACGCCGTCGCCGTCGCGATCGTCCGGATCGGCGCCGGCGAGGATCGCGGCCTCGTCGACCAGCCCGATCCGGCCGATGCCGGCAAGCGGCGGGGCGAGGCGCGGTCCGAGCTTCGTTGCCGGCGCCGGCGCGCCGAAGGCCGGCAGGAAGTCGGCCACCGTCGGTCCGCCGGGCGTCACGCTGTAGGCGACGGTACCTTCGCTTTCGAGGCCATGCACCGCGCGGGGCTGGATCTGCCTGCCATAGACGGGATCGCCGTTGCCCGCCGCATCGCCGAGGCGGGTGGCGAGACCGCGCGCCGTCACGGTGCCGTCCTCGGCAACGCTCATGCGCGCGGCGAAGGCCTTGCCCATATGGCAGCTCGCGCAGCTCTTTTCGTTGAAGAGCGGGCCGAGACCGTCATTGGCGAGCGTCGACGACGGCGCGGCGACCCACAGCCGGTCGAACAGCGCCTTGCCCGCCGCCCGCTCGAGTCCGTCGGCAAGGGCGAGCGCCGGCAGGGCAGCGGCAGCCGCCAGCACCAGGGCAAGGCGGCGCATGCTCACGCGCATGCTCACGCCACCTCGAACCACGCCATCATGCCGGTCTCCTGATGCTCGATGACATGGCAATGCATCATCCAGCGGCCCGGATTGTCGGCGACGAAGGCGACGTCGATCACCTCGTTGGGCAGCAGCAGAACCGTGTCGGCGAGATGCGGCGGCAGGTCGCGCTTGTTCGACTCCAGCACCGTGAAGCTGTGGCCGTGCACATGGATCGGGTGCATGCGCGGGGTCACGTTCTTGAGCGTCAGCCGATAGCTGCGGCCGCGCTCGAAGCGGGCGATCGGCGGCGGAAGGCGGTCCATGCCGCTGCCCGGCCAGGACTGCTTGTTGATCGACCAGAGGCTCGCCGCCGAGAGGCAGAGCGGCCCGAGAAAGCCGCCGTCGTCGCCCGCAGCCGCCTGCACCGCCGCGGCGGTCGCTGTCGCGGAGAAGGTGAAGAGCTGCGGCTCGGCGGCGGAAAGATCGGGCGCCGCGATCCGCGCGGCCGCGAGCGGGGCCGGCGCGAACGGTCCGCTGCGCAGGGCCGGGCCGTGCGCGACGAGACGGGCGAGCGGCACCGGTTTCGCCGCGAAATAGTCGAGCACCGTCGCGCTGCCGCCATCGGCCGGCGTCCGCACGATGACATCGATGCGCATCGCCGGTCCCATCTTCCACGAGCGGAGCGGGAAGGGCGGGCAGGCGAGGCCGTCGATCGCGACGACGACCGCGTCGGCACCCTCGATGCCGAATTCCATGATCCGTGTCGGATCGACATTGAGGATGCGCAGCCGCACATCGGCCGAGGCCGGCACGTCGATCGCCGGCATCTCGGCGCCGTTGACGCTGCGCACCGTGCCGAAGGTGCCGGCGCGGCCGGCGCCCTCCAGCGTCAGGAAGGGCAGGAAGCCGTCACGGGCCTCGTTGAGCCGCCAGTCGCGGATGGCGAGGATCCGCTCCGCGTCATAGGGCTCGACCTCGTCGCCCTCGACGATCAGGACGCCCATGAGGCCGCGGCCGAGCTGCTCGACCGTGTTGCAGTGGGTGTGGAAGAAGAAGGTGCCGGGATCGGGCGGGACGAAGGAGTAGTCGAAGCTCTCGCCCGGCTCGACCGGCTTCTGCACGAGATAGGGCACGCCGTCCTCGGCATTCGGCAGGCGGATGCCGTGCCAGTGGACCGAGACATGCTCGCCCGGTTGCGTCAGGCCGTTGACGAGATGCGTGTCCAGCCGCTCGCCGAGCTTCACGCGCACGACCGGCGGCAGTGCGCTGTCGGTGAAGGTCCAGAGCGGCAGCGCGTTGCCGTTGGAGCAGGGAAGGGCGAGCGAGCGTTCGGCGGCGGTGAGATCGAGCCGCACTACTCCCCCCGGCCCCGGCGGCAATGGCGGCGGCAGGGCACGCGCATCGGCCGGCGCCGAGGAAGGGCGGCCGAACAGCGCCGCGCCGGTGAGCGCGGCCGTGCCGGCGAGGAAGGAACGGCGGCTGAGCATGATGGACTGAAGTCCTAAAGACCCGGCCGAGCGGCGCGGCCGGGTCTTATCTAGGTGTCGGCCGCGGGGCGGTCGATGCGGCGTCTCGCCCTCTTACTGCGCCGTCACGGCGTCGGGATTGTCGAGGCTGTCGGAGCCCTCGACCTCGATCTTGAGGCCGAGCGCCGCGACGACGCCCTCGATGGCGCGGGTCTGGCCGACGAGGCCGTCGATCGCGTCCTGCACGATCTTGTTGCCCTTGTCGTTGCCCGCGCCGATCATCTGGTCATAGGCCTCGCCGCCATCCGACGTGTCCTTCATGACCTGCATCTTCGCGGTGGTCGCGGCGAGCGCGTCGTCGACGCGCTTCGCGGCTTCCGCGTCGCGGGCGGCGGCGTAGTCGCGGATGCTGGCGCCCTCGATCACCGTGCCGTCGGCGCGGGTATACTTCGCCTGCCAGATCGAGACCATGCCGGCCTGGTCGTAGTAGTGGCTGTCGGCGGTGTCGTCCGAGAAGCAGTCATGCTCCTCCTCCGGATCGTGCAGCAGCAGGCCGAGCTTCATGCGCTCGCCGGCGAGCTCGCCATAGGAGAGCGAGCCGAGGCCGGTCAGGATCGTCACGAGGCCGCCGTCGGGACCCTTGGCGTCCAGCTCCTTGCGCGCCTCGCCGCCGTCCTTCCAGTCGTCGGCCATCTCGGTGAGATCGGAGATCAGCAGCTCGGTCGCGGCCTTGAGATAGGCGGCGCGGCGGTCGCAATTGCCGTTGGTGCAGTTCTTGGTGTCGTAGTCGCTGGCCGGACGGTTGCCCGCGCCGGGGCCGGTGCCGTTCAGGTCCTGCCCCCACAGCAGGAATTCGATCGCGTGATAGCCGGTGGCGACATTGGTCTCGACGTCGCCCGCCTCCTGCAGCTTGCGCAGGAGATCGGCATTGATCACCGTCGCGTCGACCTTGTCGGGGCCGATCTGGATTTCCTTGTTGGCGATCACGTTGGCCGTGTAGAGCGGGTTCGAATCCGAGGCGTCGCCATAGGTCTTGGTGTCGACATAGTCGATCAGGCCCTCGTCGAGCGGCCAGGCATTCACCTTGCCCTCCCAGTCGTCGACGATCGAATTGCCGAAGCGGTAGCCCTCGGTCTCCATATAGGCCGGGCGCGCCGCCTTCCACGCCGTGCGGGCGGCGGCGAGCGTCTCGGCCGTGGGATTGGCGATCAGCGCGTCGATGGCGGCGTCCAGCGCCTTGGCGCCCGTGACGGCATCGGCATATTTCGCGGCGGCGATGTCGGCATAGGTCTTGAGGACCGCCTCGGCCGTCGGGCCGTCTGCCGCCCGGGCCGGCATGGCAGCCATGATGGCCACAGCCGCGGTGGCGGCGAGGAAGAGCTTTCCGATCATCAGTCCCGTCTCCTTCGATCGACCGCACCCGCGGTTTCGCGCACGTTTCAACCTCCGGGGCGAGGAAGTCAAGAATATCCAACTCTTTGAAATTGTTCCAATTCCAGACTTGTCGTCGCCTTTGCGCGCGAACCCGCTTGCGCTTTGTGAAATGATATAACATAACGTCCCGGACAGTCGCGATCCGGAGTGAACCCCTTGACCATCGACAGCGAAGCCGGCGCCCTTCCTGCGCCGTCCGCGGGGCATCACGGACATCGGCATGACGCCACCGCCCATCGCGCCACCGCCCATCTCCCCGACGCCCATGATCACGATGCGGATGACGCGCGCGTGTCGCCGGGCGGCTTTTCTCCGTTTCTCGCCTCGGCGCTGGACCGGCTGGCGATCGCGGTCGTCTTCTCCGGTCTCGTGTGGATCGGCGTCGTCTGGGCGCTCGCCTGAATCATGGCCGTCGCACCCTCCATCCTCTGCCGCGATCTGACGCTGTCCTATCGGCGCCATCCGGCCGTGCATCATCTCTCCGGCCGCTTCGCGCCGGGCTCCTTCACCGCCGTCGTCGGCCCGAACGGCGCCGGCAAGTCGACGCTGCTGAAGGGCATCGTCGGGCTGATCCGGCCCGACAGCGGCACGATCGAGATCAGCGGCATCCAGCGCACCGAAATCGGCTATCTGCCGCAGCAGAGCGCGCTTGACCGCGGCTTCCCGATGCGGGTGCTCGATCTTGCCGCGATGGGGCTCTGGCGCCGGACCGGCGCCTTCGGCCGCATCAGCGGCGCGATGCTGGCGCGGGCCGAGGCGGCGCTCGACGCGGTCGGCCTGTCCGGCTTCGAGAACCGCACGGTCGGCAGCCTTTCCGGCGGCCAGTTCCAGCGCGCCCTGTTCGCGCGCCTGCTCCTGCAGGATTCGCGGCTCATCCTGCTCGACGAGCCCTTCGCCGCCATCGATGCCCGCACGGCCGAGGCGCTGCTGGCGCTGGTCGGCCGCTGGCATGCCGAGGGGCGGACGATCATCGCCGTGCTGCACGACATGGACGCCGTCCGCCGGGCCATTCCGGAGACGCTGCTCATCGCCCGCGATCCGATCGCCTGGGGTCCGACAGCGGATGTGCTGACGGAGGCGAATATCGACCGCTCGCGCCGCCTCACCGAAGCCTTCGACGATGGCGCCGAAGCCTGCGAGCGGCCGGCAGCATGACCCTTCTCGATTTCGTGGCGGGGCCGTTCATCGAGTTCGGCTTCATGAGGCGCGCCCTGATCGGCTGCGTCGCCCTCTCGCTTTCGGGCGCGCCGATCGGCGTGTTCCTCGTGCTGCGGCGGATGAGCCTGATGGGCGACGTGATGGCGCATGCCATCCTGCCCGGCGCGGCCGTCGGCTTCCTGCTGTCGGGCTTCTCGCTCTTCGCGATGACCTTCGGCGGTGTCGTGGCCGGGCTGACGGTGGCGCTCGCCGCCGGCGCGATCTCCCGGGCGACCGCGCTCAAGGAGGATGCGAGCTTCGCCTCCTTCTATCTCGTCTCGCTCGGGCTCGGCGTCCTGATCGTCTCGCTCAAGGGCTCCAACATCGACCTGCTGCACGTGCTGTTCGGCAATGTGCTCGCGCTGGACGATGCCGCGCTGATCCTGATCGCCTCGATCGCGACGGCGACCTTCCTCGCTTTCGCGGTGATCTACCGGCTTCTCGTCGCCGAGTGCTTCGATCCCGGCTTCCTGCGCACGATCGGCGGCGCGGGCGGGGCGGTGCATTTCGTCTTTCTCGTCCTGGTCGTGCTCAACCTCGTCGGCGGCTTCAACGCGCTCGGCACGCTGATGGTGGTGGGACTGATCGTGCTGCCCGCGGCCTCGAGCCGCTTCTGGGGCGAGGGCATCGGCCTGCAGATCGTCGCGGCTTCGATCATCGGCATCGTCTCGTCGGTGGTCGGGCTCGTCGTCTCCTACCATTTCGGCCTGCCCACCTCGCCTGCCATCATCCTCACGGCCGGCGCCATCCATGCCGTCTCGATCCTTGCCGGACCGAACGGCAGCATCCTGAGTCAGGCGCTGCGTGCGCAGCATCTGAGGGGCTGATCCTTCCTCAACCGACGGAGACTTCCATGCGGATAAACCGTTTCCTGATCACCGCCGCCCTCGCGACGGTGCTCTCCAGTCCTGCCTTTGCGGCCGAGCCGCTCAAGGTGGTGGCGAGCTTCTCCATCCTCGGCGATCTCGCCGCGGAAGTGGGCGGCGACCACGTCAAGGTCACGACCCTCGTCGGCCCGAATGGCGACGCCCACACCTTCGAGCCCTCTCCGACCGACGCCAAGGCGCTGTCCGAGGCGAAGGTGCTGGTCGAGAACGGCCTCGGCCTCGAGAACTGGATGGAACGCCTCGTCGCCGCCTCGGGCTTCAAGGGCGAGACGGTCGTCGCCTCCAAGGGCGTGAAGCCGCGGGAGTGGGAGGGCGATGCCGAGGAGGCGCACGAGCTCTCGCATGACGACCATGGCCATGCGCTCGATCCGCATGCCTGGCAGGACCCGAAGAACGGTGTCCTCTATGTGAAGAACATCGTCGCCGGCTTCGTCGCCGCCGATCCGGCGAACAAGGCCGACTACGAGGCGAACGGCAAGAAGCTCGAGGACGAACTCGTCGCGATCGACGCCAATCTCAAGGCGGCCTTCGCCAAGGTTCCGGCCAGCCACCGCCGCATCGTCACCAGCCATGACGCGTTCGGCTATCTCGGCGCCGCCTACGACATCCAGTTCATCGCGCCGGAGGGCATCTCGACCGAGGCTGACGTCTCGGCCGCCGACGTCGCCAAGATCGTCCGGCAGATCAAGGACGAGAAGATCCAGGCGATGTTCGTCGAGAACATCAGCGACCCGCGCCTCATCGAGCAGATCTCGCGCGAGACGGGCGTGAAGGTCGGCGGCGAGCTGTTCTCGGACGCGCTCTCCCAGCCCGACGGTCCGGCGCCGACCTATATCAAGATGTTCAAGAACAACGAGAGCCAGCTGCTCGCCGCGATCGGCGGCAGCTGACCCTAGAGCCGCGCGAGCGCCGCCTCGACGGCGGCGCGACGCGGCATCGGCGCCACGGCGCCATAGCCTTCGGTCGCGAGCCCGGCCGCCGCGTTCGCATAGAGCGCGGCGGCGAACGGGTCCCCGTGCTTCAGATATTCGGCGAGGAACGCGCCGTCGAAGGTGTCGCCGGCGCCGGTCGCGTCGACGGGCTTCACCTTGATGGCGTCGATCTGGCGGTGCTTCTCGTGCGTCGCGACCAGCGTGCCGGCGCCGCCCTGCGTCACGATGGCGATCCGCGCGCCGAGATGCAGGTAGAAGTTCGCGATCCTGAGCGGATCGGTGAGGCCGGTCAGCGCCGTCGCATCCTCGATGCTCGTCTTCAGGATATGCGCGAGACCCGCCGAGGCGTGGATGATCGCCCGCGCCCGGTCGATCGGCCAGAGCCGCGCCCGCAGGTTCGTATCATACGAGACGAGGCCGCCCGCCGCCCGCACCGTGTGCATGGCGAGGAAGACGGCGTCCGCCGCCGCCGCGGAGATGGCCTGGCTGATGCCGGAAGCGTGCAGGATGCGCGCGCCGCGCACATAGTCGAGCGGGATTTCGCCAGGGCCGAGAAGGCTCGCCGCCGATCCGGCGCGGCGATAGGAGAACTGGTGCCCCTCCGGGCCATGCGTCACGAAATAGAGGCCGGTGGGTGCGTTCGGGTCGCGCTTCACGGCGCTCGTATCCACGCCTTCCGACCGCCAGAGTTCGAGGAACGAGTCGCCGAAGGCGTCGGTGCCGATCGCGGTCAGCATGCCGACCGAAGCATCCTGGCGCGCCGCGGCGATCGCCGCGTTGGAGGCATCACCGCCATGGCCCGGATGAAAGTCCGTTTCGCCCTCGGGCTGGTTCAACTCGAACATCGGCTCGCCGATGCAAATGATGTCGGGGCTCAACGCGGCTCCTCCCAGAGCGGACAGCGATGCGGCGGCGCGCCGGGAAGGCGCGTCGCCGCAAAGGGATAGAGCAATTTGCCCGAGGCGCGAAGACCGGAATTGCCCGCCCTTCGCCTTGCGTCAGCCTGCCGGTGTGTTCCCGATCGCGTCGAGCTCGGCGAGCGCATCCTCGGGAAGCGCCAGCGCGCCGGCCGCGAGATTCTGCTCGAGATGGGTGACCGACGAGGTGCCGGGGATGAGCAGGATGTTCGGCGAGCGCCGCAGCAGCCAGGCGAGCGCCACCTGCATCGGGGTCGCGCCGAGGCGCGCCGCGACGCCGTTCAGCGCCGCCGATTGAAGCGGCGAGAAGCCGCCGAGCGGGAAGAAGGGCACATAGGCGATGCCGTCCTTCGCGAGCGCGTCGATCAGTGCGTCGTCAGCGCGATGGGCGATGTTGTAGAGGTTCTGCACGCAGACGATGTCGGTGATCGCGCGGGCCGCCGCGACCTGCGCCGGCGTCGCGTTGCTGATGCCGATATGGCCGATCACGCCCCGCCGCTTGATGTCGGCGAGCGCCTCGACGGCCTCCTCGACCGGCCCTTCGGCCGGTCCCAGCGTATCGAACATCAGGCGAAGATTGACGACCTCGAGCCGGTCGAGCCCGAGATTGGCGCGGTTCTCGTCGACCTGGATGGCGAGTTCGGCCGGCGAGGCGGCGCGGTTCCACGATCCGTCGGCTCCACGACGCGCACCGACCTTCGTGACGATGGTGAGGTTGTCCGGATAGGGGTGCAGCGCCTCCTTGATGAGGCGATTGGTGATGTGCGGGCCGTAGATGTCGGCGGTGTCGATATGGTCGACGCCGCGCTCCACGGCGGCGCGCAGCACGGCGAGCGCTGCCTGATGATCGCGCGGCGGGCCGAAGACGCCGGGGCCGGCGAGCTGCATCGCGCCATAGCCGACGCGCTTCACGGTGCGATCTCCGAGCGTGAACGTCGGGGAGGCGAGGGGTGACTGGGTGGATGTCGAAGCCATCGGTGATCTCCTTCGAGGACAGGCGATAGCTAGGACCTCAACGGCTGCTCAATAATCTGCCATTATCGGAACGGGCTGTGCGGAGTAGCGAACAATGAAGCCGGACCTCGGTGATCTTTCGGCGTTTCTCGCCGTGGCGCGCGCCGGCGGCTTTCGCGGCGCCGCCAAGACGCTCGGTGCCAGTCCCTCGGGCGTCAGCGAGGCCGTGCGCCGCCTCGAGGAAGGGCTCGGGCTGCGGCTGTTCAACCGCACGACGCGCAGTGTCGTTCCGACCGAGGCCGGACGGCGGCTGCTTGAGCGGCTGCAGCCCGCGCTCGGGGAGGTCGAGGCGGCGCTCGATGCCGTGAACAGCCTCCGCGACCGGCCGGCTGGCCCGCTGAGGCTCAACGTGCCGTTCAGCGCCGCGCGGCTGGTGCTGCCCTCGATCGTGGCGCCGTTCCTGGCCGCCTATCCGGAGATCCGGCTCGATATCGTCGCGGAGGACGCCTATGTCGATCTCGTCGCCGTCGGGTGCGATGCCGGCATCCGCTATGACGAGCGATTGCCGCAGGACATGATCGCGGTGCCGATCGGCCCGCGCCGCCAGCGTTTCGCCTGCGCCGCCGCGCCGGCCTATCTGGCGGAGTTCGGGCGTCCCGAGCATCCGCGCGACCTCGTCGCCCATCGCTGCATCACGGCGCGGCTCGCCAGCGGCGCCATGCATGACTGGGAGTTCGAGCGCGAGGGCCGGATCGAGCTGGTGCGGGTCAGTGGCCCCCTGGTCATCCAGCCCGGCGCGGCCTTCGATCTCGCGATCGAGTCCGCCGCGCGCGGGCTCGGCGTCGTGATGATCTTCGAGGACTGGCTGCGTCCGCATTTCGAGAGCGGCGCGCTGGTGCCCATCCTCGAAGAGTGGTGGCAGTCCTTTTCCGGACCGTTCCTCTATTATCCCGGCCGCCGTCTCGTGCCCGCGCCGCTCAGGGCCTTCATCGATTTCATCCGCCGGGATGCGTCTTCAGCCACTGCGTGAAGTGGGGCCGGATCGGCGAGTCGGATCAGGGGCTTCCGCGACTTTCCTCGGCTATCGATTCCGCTGCTCTACACCGTCCCCTCGATGGCGCGGCGGAACAGCGTCTCGTATTCGGCGACGCCGACCTTCACCGGATTGCCGCCGGTCGAGGGATCGTGCTCGGCCATCTTCGCCGCTTCCGGGAGCACGCTGTCGTCGACGCCGATCTCCTTCAGCGTATGCGGGATGCCGAGTTCGGCGCGGAGCGCCAGCACCCAGTCGATGACGCTCGAGGCCGAGTGGCCGGGAAGGTCCAGATAGCGGGCGAGCGCAGCGAGCTTCTCCGAAATGGCCGGCGCGTTGAAGGCCAGCACATAGGGCATGACGACCGCATTGGTGAGCCCGTGATGCGTGCCGCGCAGACTGGAGCAGGGATGGCTCATGGCATGCATCGCGCCGAGCCCCTTCTGGAAGGCGACGGCGCCCATCGACGAGGCGATGAGCATGTAGGCGCGGGCCTCGATCCGGCTGCCGTCCGTCACGGCGACCGGCAGCCATTCCTTGACGAGCCGCATGCCTTCCAGCGCGATGCCCTGCGACATCGGGTGGAAGAACGGGCTCGACCACGCCTCCAGCGAATGGCTGAGCGCGTCCATGCCCGTCCAGGCGGTGATCTTCGGCGGCAGGCCGACCGTGAGCTCGGGATCCTCGATGACGAGCCTCGGCTGCATCTTCGGATGGAAGATGATCTTCTTGGTATGGTCGGCCGGATCGGTGATGACAGCGGCGCGGCCGACCTCCGACCCCGTGCCGGCGGTGGTCGGCACGGCGACGATCGGCGCGATGCCGTTGGCGTCGGCCCGCGTCCACCAGTCCTCGCGATCCTCGAAGTCCCAGACCGGGCGCGTCTGGCCGGCGATGAAGGCGATCGTCTTGCCGATATCCATCGCCGATCCGCCGCCGAAGGCGACGACGCCATCGTGATTGCCGGCGCGATAGGCGGCGAGGCCGTCGTCGAGATTGGCGAGGGTCGGGTTGCCGTCGACCTTGGAGAAGACCGTGTAGGGCACGCCGGCGCCGTCGAGCACCGCCAGCGCCTTCGCGACGATCGGCAGGCCCGCGATGCCCGGATCGGTCACGAAGAGCGGCCGCGTGATCCCCGCCGCGTTGACCGCTTCGGCCAGCTCGCCGATGCGACCGGCCCCGAAGCGGATCGCGGTCGGATAGGACCAGTTGGCGGTGAGCGAGGCGTAGCTGTCGAGCATGGGTGTCTCCGGGATCGAAACGGTCTTACTTGGCGCTGAGACGCAGATGGAAGGCCTTCGGCCGGGTCAGATGCTCGTAGCCGACGCGCGAGAGCGTCGCGCCGCGGCCGGTCTGCTTGACGCCGACCCAGGGCAAAGCGGGATCGAGGAAGTCGCAGCGGTTCATGTAGACGGTGCCGGTCTCGATGCGGTCGCCGATGCTCTCGGCCGCTTCGAGGTCCTCGGTCCAGATCGCGGCGGTGAGGCCGAAGGGCGAATCGTTCATGAGCGCGATCGCCTCCTCGTCGCTCGACACCTTCATGATGCCGAAGGCCGGTCCGAAGGTCTCCTCCATCATGAAGCGCATCGAATGGTCGACATCGACGAGCACCTGCGGCGCCAGATAGGCGGTGCCCTCGGCGGCTTCCGGGAAGCGCGAGGGATCGATCAGCGGCTTCGCGCCGGCATGGACGGCCTCGTCGACCTGATCCCTGATGAACTTCGCCGCCGAGGCGCGGACGACCGGGCCGAGCGTCGTCGCCGGGTCGGTCGGGCTGCCGAGCTTGTAGGCGTTCACCGTCGCCACCGCGCCCTCGACGAAGGCGTCGTAGACGCTTTCGTGGACATAGACGCGCTCCATGGCGCAGCAGGACTGGCCGGAATTGAAGAAGCCGCCATCGACGATGTTCTCGATCGCGAAGGGGAGGTTCGCGTCGGCGCGCACATAGGCCGGATCCTTGCCGCCGAGCTCCAGCGTCGTCGCCGGGAAGTTCGGCGCGCCGGCGACCGAGGCCATGATGTGGCGGCCGCCGGCCGTCGAGCCGGTGAAGCCGACCTGGTCGACGAGGCCGGAGCGGATGACGCGGTCGGTCACCTCATGCGACATGTTCACGAACTGGAACACGTCCTGCCAGAGCCCGGCCTTGGCGAAGGCGGCCGCGAAATGCTCCGCGACCAGCGCCGTCTGGCTCGAATGCTTCATGACGACGGTGTTGCCGGAGAGGATCGCCGGCAGCACGGCGTTGAGCGCCGTCATGTAGGGATAGTTCCAGGCCGGCAGGTTGAGGCAGACGCCGAACGGCTCGCGGCGGATATAGCGCTTGAAGTTCTCCTTCGGCCCGACATCGATGTCGGCGAGGGCGGAGGGCGCGATCTCGATCATGTAGCGCGCGCGCTCCTCGAAGCCGCGCATCTCGCCATGGCCGTAGCGGATCGGCCGGCCCATCTGCCAGGCGAGCAGCTCGGCGACGCGGTCCTTCTCGGCCACCATGGCGTCCGTGAACCCGGTGGCGATCGCCTGCCGCTCGGCCATGCTCGAGGTGCGCCATGCGCGCTGCGCCGTGCGGGCCCGCTCCAGCACGGCGAGCACCTCGCTTTCGCTGGCAAGCGGCCGCTCGGCATAGACGGAGCCGTCGACGGGCGTGACGATCTTAAAGACGGGTGCGTTCATGATGTTGGTTCTCGATCCGTGCGGGCGTCCGAGCGGGCCGGGCGCGATGCCGGCAATCAATACCTCTCGAACCCTCTCTGCAACTCCCAGTCCGTGACGCGGCGGTCGTATTCGAACTGCTCCCAGCGTCCGGTGTGCAGATAGTGATCGACGACGCCGTCGCCGAGGGCGGCGCGCATGACGGCCGAGCCGTCGAGCGCCACGATCGCGTCGCGCAGCGTCTTCGGCACTTCGCGGACGCCGGACGCGCCATAGGCGTCGCCGGAGAAGGCCGCCTCCAGCGCGAGCTTCTCGTCCATGCCGTGCAGGCCGGCGGCGATCAGGGCGGAGAAGGCGAGGTAGGGATTGAGATCGGCGCCGCCGATGCGGCATTCGGTGCGCACCGACTTGCCCTCGCCGACGACGCGGAAGCCGGCGGTGCGGTTGTCGACCGACCAGACGGCCTTGGTCGGCGCGAAGGTGCCGACCTGGAAGCGCTTGTAGGAGTTGATGTAGGGCGCGAGGAAATAGGTGAAGTCGGGCGCCAGCGTCAGATGGCCGGCGAGCCAGGACTTCATCGTCGCCGACATGCCGAGCGGGTCCTTCTCGTCCATGAACAGCGGCTTCTTCGCCTTGTGGTCCCAGAGCGAGGAATGGATGTGCGACGACGAGCCGGCGAGGTCGTAGCGCCACTTGGCCATGAAGGTGACCGAGCGGTTCTGGAGATGGGCGATCTCCTTGATGCCGTTCTTCATGACGACGTGCCAGTCGGCCATCGTCAGCGCCTCGGCATAGCGGATGTTCACCTCTTCCTGTCCCGGCCCCCATTCGCCCTTGGAGTTCTCGATCGGAATGCCGGCGCCCATCAGCCCGTTGCGGATCGCGCGCAGCAGCGGCTCGTTCTTGGTCGTCTGGAGGATGTGATAGTCCTCGATGTAGTTCCCCATCGTCTTCAGGTCGCGCCAGCGCTTGCCCGAGGCGCTCTCGAAGGTCTCGTCGAAGACGTAGAATTCGAGCTCGGAGGCGAAGAAGGCCGACATGCCCCGATCGGCGAGGCGCTTCAGTTGCGCCTTCAGCATCGCGCGCGGGCTGTGCGGCAGGTCCTCGCCGTGATGGTCGCAGACATCGGCGAGCATCAGCGCCGTGCCTTCGAGCCAGGGGATGCGCCTCAGCGTCGTGATGTCCGGCTTCAGGACGAAGTCGCCATAGCCCTTCTCCCAGCTCGCCGCCTGGTAGCCGGGCACCGGCTCCATGTCGATGTCGACGGTGAGCAGGTAGTTGCAGGCATGCGTCTCGTGGATGGCGCTGTCGAGGAAGAAGGCGCCAGTGAAGCGCTTGCCGACGAGGCGTCCCTGCATATCGGGGAAGGCCACGATCACCGTGTCGATCGTGCCGGCGTCGATCGCCGCCTCGAGTTCCTTCAGCGTCATCGTGCCGGTCATGGTCGTTCCTTCGGGTATCGCGGGAGGTGGGTTCATGCCGCCCCGGCCGGTGTGGGAACGGCCGGGGCGGCAATCGGGGCGGCCCCGGGGGGCCGCGCCTTGGCTGGGGGAGCGGTTCTTCCGTCCCCGACGATGGTCAGGCCTCGCCGACGGCCTTTTCGGCGGCCTCGATGGCCGCCTTGCGCCGCGCGATCATGTCGCCGATCGGCGGGCCCTGGAAGCGGCGATTCTCGAACGCGACCCAGATGACCGCCGTCACCACCACGAAGCCGACCGTGATGTAAAGGGCCCACTGGTTCGGCGGCTGGATGCCGATCACGAAAATCAGGATCATCGACACCACCGACAGCACCGCGAACAGCGTGAACAGCCCGCGGCCCATGTTCCAGGGTCCCATTTTCGGCCATTTCGCGGTGCCGTAGGCGAAGAGCCCGAGCACGATCGGAATGACGAAGGAGAAGAACAGGAAGATGACGGTGCAGGACACGACGATCGTATAGACCGGCGTATCGCCGATCGAGACGAGCGAGGAGCCCCAGACGAAGAGGACCGCCAGGATGGCGCCGGTCCAGATCGCGGCGACCGGGGTGCGGAATTTCCGGCTGACGCTCGACAATGCGCCGGAGGCCGGCAGGCCGCCGTCGCGCGAGAAGGCGAAGATCATGCGCGAGACCGAAGTCACCGTCGCGAGGCCGCAGAGGAACTGCGACACGAAGATCGCAAGATAGAGCACATATTTGACCGTCGGGTTCACCTGGGCGTCCATGGCCCAGAAGAAGACGTTCCAGCCCTGCTTCGCCGCATCGTCCATGTTCGGGATCATGAGCACGAACGAGCACAGCATGATGTAGCCGAACACCGCCGACCAGACGACCGACATGACCATGCCGCGCGGCACGGAATGGGCCGCCTTCACCGTCTCCTCGGAGGTGTGCGCCGAGGCGTCGTAGCCGGTGATCGTGTAGATCGGCAGCAGGAGGCCGAGCAGGAACACCCACCATTCCGACACCTGCGGCCAGACATTGCCGCCGGCCTCGCCGGAATAGTTGGCGAAGGTGAAGAGCCGCGCGAAGTCGTAGGAGGGCGCCGAGGCGAGGCAGACGAGCGCCAGCACCACCGCCGTTGCGAAGATGAGATAGCCCGAGAAGTCGGTGAGCCTGGCGGTGAGGCCGATGCCCATGTGGTTGATCAGCGCCTGCAGGCCCGTGAGCACCGCGAGGAAGAGCACGCGGCTGGTGATCGTGTCTTCCCAGCCGAGCAGCGGCCCGAACGCGCCGACGAAGAAGTAGTAGGTGCCGACATTGATGGCGCCGAGCACGGTCACGAGGCCGAGCAGGTTGAACCAGGCCGTCACCCAGCCGGTGAAGCGGTTCCCGAGGATCGAGCCCCAGTGATAGAGGCCGCCGGCAGTCGGATAGGCCGAGGAGATCTGCGCCATCGCGAGCGCGAACACGCCCGAGATGAGGCAGCCGAGCGGCCAGCCGATGCCGATCGCGGCGCCGCCCGCGCCCGATGTCGCCTGTGCGAGCGAATTGATGCCGCCCGAAAGGATGCAGATGATCGAGAAGGAGATCGCGAAGTTCGAGAAGCGGCTCATCCGCCGTTCCAGTTCCTGGGCGTAGCCCATGGAATGGAGGACATGGATGTCCGCCTTCTTGTCGGCCTCCGAATAGGAATCGCGCACGCTCATGCCATGCTCCCGTCGCTGACCCGGGGCGGTCGGCCCTCGCCGGACCACCCGATCGGGCGATGCCCCGTCACTGTTCCCGCGGCGGTTGATCCGCCGTATCCTTTCGGGGCCCGTGGTCTTGCGCCATGTCGGCCCTGCATGCTGGCGAGCGCCGTTTCGCGCCGCTCTCCCTAGTCCTTCGCCGCCGGCAACCCGATGCGCGCCGCCGTCTCCGCCAGCGCAGCCGCCAGACGGTCCGTCCAGCCAGCCACCGCGGCGGTGTCGGCGAGGAGGTCGTTGCGCACCTCGATCATCACATGCGGAATGCCGCGCGCCCGTCCGTGCCGGCGGATCGTGTAGTCGACATTGTCCTTGGCCGAATAAGGCTGGTCGTCGCCGACGACGAGACCGGCTTCCCGTCCGAGCGCCGCCAGCATCGGATCGGCCATCCGGCGGTCGCCGGTCTGGATGATGCCGACATGCCAGGGGCGGGCGATGCCGCGCCAGACGGGCGTGTAGGAGTGGATGGTGACCAGCGCCGTCGGCCGGCCTTCGGCGAGGCGTGCTCCGAACAGCGCGTCGAGCGCGGCGTGGAAAGGCGTCCAGACCGCGGCGATCCGCGCCTCGCGGGCAGGACCGTCGAGCCCGGCATTGCCGGGGATCTCGGTATCCTCCGAGAAGGGGGTGATCGCGTCGGGAAGGGTCGGTTCGCGGTTGCAGTCGATCACGAGGCGCGAATAGGCCTGCAGCACCGCCGCGCCGCCGAAGCGGGCCGCAAGGCCGCGGGTCAGCGCCTCGGCGCCGGGATCGTAGGCGATATGGCGCCGGAAGGCCTCGCGCGGCAGGCCGAGATCGCCGAGCGCGCGCGGCATGCGGTTCGAGGCATGCTCGCAGACGAAGACGAACGGGTCCCGCCGCGCGGCGATATGTTCGACCGGAAGAGGCTCGTCCGTTGCCAGAAGCGGCGCCGGAGTTCCCTCCGCCCCCTTCCGATGCGTTTGACCGATCGCCGATCTCGCCATGCCGTGCCGCCCCCGGCGCCCGAGCGCTGGACTTCGCGGCGCTCTGAACGATACGTTACAGCAGCGTATGAAAGCGTCAATTCTGAAATGATGGCGTCAACTGCCTGCGATTGCGGCAAAGAGGCAGTCCAGGCGAAGAAGGGAGCGGGGCGGGCATGGCGGATGGCGACGCGTCGGTCGGCGAGAGGCTCAGGCGCGATCTCGGCCGCCTGACACCCAACGAGAAGCGCGCGGCGCAGCGGCTCCTGGCCGATTATCCGATGGCGGGGCTCGACAGCGCCGCCCGGCTCGGCGAGTCGGCCGGCGTCAGCGCGCCGACCGTGCTGAGGATGATCGCCAAGATCGGCTATGCGAGCTATGGCAGCTTCCAGGACGATCTCAAGGCCGAGCTGGCGGCGCGGCGGGCGACGCCGCTGACCAAGGGGCTGCGCGGAGCGGCCGATGACCCGCTCGCCGCCTTCGCCCTCGCGGCGATCGACAATCTCCGCGCCACCGCTGCCAACGTGCCGCGCGACGAATTCAACGCGGTGGTCAGGCTGCTGGCCGATCCGGCGCGCACCGCGTTCCTTCTCGGCGGCCGCTTCACGGACGCCATCGCCGACTATATGGCCGCGCATCTGCGCGTTCTGCGGCCCAATTGCCGGCGCATCACCGGCCAGCCCGCCGCCTGGCTCGACCAGTTGCTCGACATCGACCGCCGATCGGTGCTGCTGCTGTTCGATATCCGCCGCTATTCGGCCGATCTCGCCGATTTCGCCGAACGCGCGAACGGGCGCGGCGCGACGGTGGTGCTCGTCACGGACCAGTGGCTGTCGCCGATCTCGCGGGTCGCGCGGCATGTGCTGCCGGCCCATGTCGCGGCGCCGTCGGTCTGGGATTCCGGCGTCGGCCTCATCGCCATCGTCGAGGCGCTGCTTGCCGCCGTCGCCACCGACCGCGGCGACCAGGGCCGCCAGCGCCTCGAGGCCCTCGAAGCCATCCGCAGGGAGCGCGAGTGAGCGGCGATTCTCGCGCTTGACGTGCATTCGGCGTGGTTCTAGCTTGCTACCATTGCGTGTGGGGGCAGGCATGGTCGATCAGGGGGGAGTTGATCCCGCGCGCGGGATTGCGCCGACGAGAGGCGTCGAGAACGCCCGGCTTCGTCCGCCGCACCCGCTGGACGCGGAATGGTGGGTGCACAGCGACGGCGAGGTGCTCGGCCCGTTCACCGGGCATCAGCTGCGCGCGTTCATCGGGGAAGGGCGCATCACCCGATCCACCGATATCGTGAAGGTGGGGTCCGAGACCTGGTCGCTGGCCGGGGACGACCCGGTGATCGGGAGGCTGTTCCCCCGATCCGCACCGGCGATCCCGGCGCGCGAGCCAGTGGCCGTCTCAGGTCCGGTATCCGCCGCGCCGGGAGCGACCGTCGTTCAGGTCACCAACACCATCACGTCGGAAGCGCCGCGGCCGATCCTCGTGGGCATGGGGGAGGCGAAGCCCAAATCCGCGGGAACCGCCTTGCTGCTGTCGATCCTCATCTGCGGTGCCGGCCAGATGTACAATGGCCAGATCGGCAAGGGCATCGGGATGCTGGTCCTTTGCGTGCTGCTCTGGTTCGTCTTCCTGGGCTGGATCATCAATATCTGGTCGTGGATCGACGCCTACCGCACTGCCAAGGCCATGAACGAACGCTATTACCGCCTCCTCGCGGCCGGGGCCGTCATCTGAGGTCCACCATGGCTCGGGACGTCAGCCTGCCCCGCGTCTGCTTTCGCTGCGGTTCGCCGGCTGCGCCGAGGTCGGACTATTGCCCCGCGTGCCTCGTGGCGATGCGACGCCCGGGCCTCCACCACGCCGAACTCAACTGGGAGCGGATCGCCCGTCTTCTCTCGCTCATCCCGATCCTGCTCGGGCCTCCCGTTGCCGCCTTGCTGATCAGCTTTCGACGGATGAAGAGCACCCGCCCCGGTTCGGTCGGCCGCGAGGTCTGGCAGACGACCATCGTCATCGCCGTGGCCAATATCGTCCTCAGCCTTCTCGTCTGGCACGTCGCCGCGGGTCATGCCGAAGCGCTGGCCATCGAAGCCTTTGCGTGGCTCCGCGCGCTCATGGGCGTGGGCGCGCAAACACCCTCCGGCGTGATCGGAGCCTGAAGGGGCTCAGCGCTTTCCCTGCCGGCCGAGATGGGTGTGTCCGAATGCGTCGGGGTATTTGAGGCCGTAGCCCAGCATGCGGTCGAAGCCGATATGACCGGCGAGGATCACGGCCGCCGCCACAGCCATCGGCGCGCTGGCGAGGAGGCCGATCGCGCCGATCAGCGCTGCGGCTGCGTAGGTGTGCACGAGATTGTAGGCGATCGCCCCGGCGCGTGGGCCGGCGAGATACCCGAGCATCGCCAGATCGGGCGTCAAGAAGAAGAGGCCGAAGACCAGCCAGCTGCCGCCCGTCAGATGCCAGGCATAGAGCGCAGCCGCCAGCATCACTGCTCCCTCGATCCGGAGCAGCAGGAGAGGCATGCCGGTGACAGGGGAGGTGGTGCCGGCCCCGGACGTTGAATTTTGCCGCATGATGTCGATTTCTCGCGAATTTTGTTGACGAACATCAATCTGGCGGCGGATGCCTTTCAAAGGAATTGTCTAGAGTTCTTGCTCGGCCATGCGAAAATGTATGGCCTCGCCATCGCTCGATCAGAACCGGATGGCCGGGTCTGACCTCGGGGGGCGACCGGCCGCGAGGCGGCCCGGCAACCGATTTCGTGATCTCGGCCGGGCGAAATCAGACGATCATTCGGCCCGCTTCAGCGTGCCGAAGCCGAGGTCGTCCAGGCTTTCGATCGTCACCTGCTCCGCCTTGCCGCCGAGACCGATGGTGAAGGTGACGGCGCTCGGCATCTCCGGCATTTCCTCGGCCGGATGCATGACGAAGAGATCGCGGTCGTAATGGACGAGCGGAAAACGGCGTTCGCCCTTCGGTCCGAGACGGAGGACCAGCGAGCCGTTCTCTTCAGAAATCAAAGCGTTGCCGAGATAGTCGTTGGCATAGCGGCCGAGATAGGCGGCATTCGCCAGCGCCGGGCGAGGCTCGGCGGGAGGATTGGCGAAGCGCGCTTTCGCGGCCTCGACGGCCGGTCCGAACAGGCCGGCATAGGCGTTGTCCCAGGCGCCGATCCAGTCCTTGCCGACCTTGCCCGTGAAGACGAGGTCGAAGAGCGAATCGGCGAGACCTTCGGGCAGGCCCGTTGGGAAGGCGTTGGTCAGCACGACTATGCCGATGCCCCGCTCCGGCAGGATGCTGACCAGCGTCCGCGCGCCGTTTGAGAACGCGCCGGCATGGCCCCATTGCACGCCGTAGCGGCCGAATTCCACATTCCAGCCGCGCCCATAAAAGGAGGCGCCGCCGGTAACCGGATTGCTGCCGCGCTCCATCAGGGGGACATGGGTCGCGGCGAGTGCCGCTGGATCGATCATCGGCTTTCCGCCGAGGCTGCCATTGCCGAGCTCGAGCCGCAGCCAGGTCGCGAGGTCGCGGGCGCTTGAGGAAACGCCGCCGGCCGGAGCCTGCGCGTCGGGCTTCCTGAGCGGACCGGGCTTCCAGGCTCCGGTGCCGCCGATATGAAGGACGGCGCGGTCGGGACGCGACAGGAAATCGGCGTAGCGGGCGCTGGTCTGTGTCATGCCGAGCGGCTTGAAGAGCCGCTCCTCCGCGAGGTCGGCCCAGTCCTTCCCTTCGCCCTTGGCCACGGCGTCGGCGCCTTCGGTGATGCCGAAGTTCGAATAGGAGTAGGTGGCGCGGAAGGGCGCGAGCGGCACCTCGGCGAGACGCTGCATGATCGTCGCGCGGTCGAAGCCGAGATCCTCGAGTTCGTTGCCGGCATTGCCGGGCAGGCCGCTGCGATGGGCGAAGAGGTCGGTGACGGTGAGGTTCGCCGTCGGCCACGCTTCCTTCAGATGGAAGGACGGGTCGAGATCGGAGATGAGCGAATCCCAGCCGATGCCGTGCTGATTGTCGCCGACGACGGCCGCGACCACGGTTGCCGAGATCGGCTTCGAGAAGGATGCGAGCTGGAACACAGTATCGGGGCCGACGGGCGCGTCCTTGCCGGCCTCGCGGGAGCCGAAGCCCTTGAGATAGACGACCTCGTCGCCGGCCACGATCGCGACGGAGAGCCCCGGCACCTCGCCGTCGGCGATCGCCTTGGCGACCATGGCCTCGAAGGTCGGGAGTACGGCCTCGACCTCGGCGCGGGTCACGTTGGCGGCTTCGGCCGCGCCCGCATTCGCCAGAGCCACGCCGAAAGCGGCGGTGGCCAGCAGACCGACACGCTTCATCATCATTCCCCCCACCGGATCGTCGTCAGATCGAGCGTGAGCCTATCATGGTCCGTGCGTCAGTCGAGCGCAGCGCGCCAGGCCGCCGTATAGGTGGAGAGATCGATCGGCAGAGGGGCAGACGGCGCCGCGTCGGGAGCGCCGGGGCCCGCGCCCTTCGGCCCGTCCGCGAGCAGCGCGGCGCCCTCGGTCGTGCCCGTCGCATCTGCGCGGGCGGTCACCGGGCGGCCGGCAATCGCCGCGAGCGCGCCGAGGAACAGCGTGTTCCGCGACAACGGCCCCTCGACGATGATCGGGCCGGCCGAACTCGTCAGCTGCATGCAGGTGGTCGCGACGAGCGCGCAGTAGAGACTGGCGGCAGCGACGCGCTGGCCCGCGGTGAGCGTCTCGGGATCGACCGTCCAGTGGCCGTCGAGGAAGGCGTAGGGGCCGGTGCCCGGCGCAAACGAGGGCATCGCCATGATGCCCTTCTCCACGACCGAGAGGATGTCGGCGTCGGTCGGCTCGGCCTTGGTGCCTTCCGTGAGCCGCTCGAACTCGCGGCCGGCCATGAAGCGGGCCGAGGGAACGGGGCGTCCGAAGGCATCGACATTGGCGAGGCAGTCGCGGGCCGGGTCGAGATTGGACATCGAGCCGCCGATGGCGAATGTGATCAGCCATGTGCCCGTCGAAAGCACCGTGAAAGGCGACTTCCGCCGCAGGATATGCGGCAGCAGGCTGGCATTCGAATCGTGGATGCCGGCGACGACGCGGCAGTCCTCGGGAAGGCCGGTCTTCGCCGCGAGCGCAGGTCGGATCGTGCCGGCGGTCTCCCATGGCTGCGTCACGGGCGGGATGAGCTTCGCCCAGCCGCGATCCTCTGCGAGGCGCGAGAAGGTGCCGGCCTCGGGGTTCCAGAGATCGCTGTGGCAGCCGAGCGAGGTCGGCTCGGCCGCGAGCGCGCCGGTGAGCCGCCAGACCCAGTATTGCGGATACATGAGGATCGCCGTCGCCCGGCCGAAGGCGGAGGGGAACGTCTCCTCGAGCCAGTAGATCTGCCGGCCGGCGTTGAGACCGGCCGGAAGGTCGGGCGACAGGGTCTCCCAGAAGGCGCCGCGTAGCGGCCGGTAGGCCTCGGCGACGGAGTCGGGTCCGGTGTATTCATAGTCGAGGATCGGGAGGACGAGGCCGTCGGGGCCGAGAATGGCGACGGCCGCGCCATGGGTCGTCGTCGAGATGCAGCCGATGCTGCCCTTCGCGGCATAGTCCTTGAGGCCGGCGACGATCCAGCTCCACAGGCGGTCGGTGTCGAAATGCGGATAGAGACCCTCGCGCAGGACCTCGTTGGCCGTCGTGCGGATCTCGACGATCGCGCGCGATCCGGCGTCGACCAGCGCCAGCTTGGCGTTTGTCTTTCCGATATCGAGCACGACGGTGCAGGCGGGAAGCGACATGGACGATCCGGCTCCTTGGGGTCGCGGCTCCTTGCGGTGGCCGGACAATAGCCGAACCCGCCGCCGCGGTCGCGCTCCGCGTTATGCGCCGGTCGCGGACCGCCAGTCGGCGGCATAGTCGGCGAAGCCGGCGCCGAGCGAGGGTGCGGGCGGCGGGTCGGCGAGGGCGAGGGCGCCGTCCGGTCCATCGGCGAGAAGGGCGGCGCCTTCGGTGGTGCCGGTCGCATCAGGGCGGCCGATGACCGGCCGCGGCACCAGCGCCGCCAGGGCAGAGAGAAACAGGCGATTGCGCGCGAGCGGCCCCTCGATCAGCACCGGACCCTCCGCTCCGGCGAGCGTCAGCGACACCTCTGCGACGAGCGCGGCATAGAGCGTCGCGGCGGCCGTCCGCTCGCCCGGCGTGAGCTTGGCGGCGTCGTGCGACCAGGAGCCTTTTCGGCTGCCGAACGGCCCGGAACCCGGAACGAAGCCCGGCAGCGCCATGATGCGTCGCTCGATGACGGTGGCGATGTCGGCATCGGTCGGCTCGACCGCGGCGCCTTCGGTCAGGATCTCGAACTCGCGGCCGGTCATGGACATGGTCGAGGAGACCGGCCGACCGAAGGCGTCGACATAGGCGAGGCCGCCGCGCGCGGGATCGAGCCGGTCGAGGCTGCCGCCAGCGGCGAAGGTGATCATCCAGGTACCGGTCGAGATGACGGCGAAGGGAAGCGGCCGGTTCAGGATATGCGGCAGCAGGCTGGCATTCGAGTCGTGGATGCCGGCGACGACGCGGCAATCCTCCGGCAGGCCGGCCGCGGCGGCGAGCTCCGGCAAGATGGCCCCCGCGATGCCCCAGGGCGCTATTCGGGGCGGAAAGAGCGAGGCCCATCCTTCGCGGTGGGCAAGGGCCGAATAATCGCCGGCGCCGGCGTTCCAGAGGTCGGTGTGCGCCCCGAAGGCGGTCGGCTCGGCGACGCGCGTTCCCGTGAGCCGCCAGACCCAGTATTGCGGATAAGGCAGGATGGCCGACGCCCGAGCGAAATCGTGCGGGAAGCGCCGCGCCAACCAGAACAGCTGGCGGCCGGCATTGAGCCCGCCCGGCAGGTCCGGCGACAGGATCTCCCCGAAGGCGCCGCGAGCGCGGCGATAGTCATCGGCAAGTTCGTCCGGCCCGGGGTGCTCGTAGTCGAGCACCGGCAGGACGAGGCCGCCCTCGTCGATCAGCGTGATCGCCGCGCCATGCGTCGTCACCGCGATGACCTCGATTCGCGCGCGCGGCGCCGCTTCTGCGAGACCGGCGAGGAACCAGGCCCAGATCGCCTCGACGTCGAAATGCGGATAGGGCGGGGCGGGAAGAACGGCGCTGCGCATGCTGCGCATCGCGATGACGGCGCGGCTGGCGCGGTCGATCACGGCGAGCTTGGTGTTCGACTTGCCTATATCGAGAACGGCGACGGCGGCGGGGCGTGTCGTCATGGCTGGCTCGTCATGGGGTGTCGTCAGGAGCGGGCGGCTTTGGCCAAGGCGCGGCGATAGATCTCGGCGTCCCAGTTGACGAGCTCGCTTTCTTCCGAAGCCGTGAGAAGGCGGAGGTCGGCGGCTGGATCGATGCGGCCGGTGACGTCGGCGATCGCCCGCGCCAGCGCATCGGCACCGTTCAGCGCGGCGCGATGGACGAGCACGCCGAGGCCGGGCAACGCGAGCAGCATCTGCGGCACCGTCGCGTCGGATTCGAAGGTCGCCGGCATCTCTCCGTCGGGAAGGACGGCCACGGCGCTGCCCAGGAACACGACATGATCGGGATAGAGCGTGCCGCGCCGGGCGACGGCGAGGCGCTCCGGATCGGTCGCCGTGTCATGGGCGACCGGATCTGCTGGAAGGCGCCAGTCCGAACCTTCGGCGAGGCGTTCCAACGCTCCGATATCGGCCGGCGGCGCCGGACGGGCGGGCGTCGCGAGTGCGGCCGAGACACGGCGCAGCAGCGCCCCCGCCTCGTCCACCGTTTCGGCTGCGACGATGAGGCCGTGATTGCCGAGCGTCACGACATTGGTGCCCGATTTGGCTTCGGCCGAGATGGCGCGGGCGAGTGGCAGGCCGGGCTTCAGATAGGGAATATGGCAATGGACGACGCCATCGAGGCCGGCGAGGCAGGTGTCGATCGCGGCAGCGGCATCGCTTCGGGCGGCGAGCGCGACCGTCTCGATGCAATGGACATGCAGGACCACCGCCTGCGGAAAGACGGCATGAACCGAGGTCTCGACCGACGGCCTCAGTCCGTGGGGATTAGCCTCGGCGATGACGAAATCGGTCGCCTTGGCGGCGCGTTCGTCGCCGGCCGCGATCGCGGCGCGCAGCGGGTCGAGCGCAACGGGCAGAAAGATGTCGCGGCGATCGGCTTCGGCGAGCCAGGTGCCGGAGGCCTTGATCCAGAGCCGGCCGCCCTCCTTCACCGACGTGTTGCCGCCGGCCGCTTGGGTAACCAGCGGATCGCGCCCGATGTGGGCCGAGAGGGCGGCGAGTGCCGAGAGCGCCTGTGATACGGCCATGATGCCATCGCGCGAAATGTGGAAACGAAAACGCGAGGCATGGTCGCCCATGCCTCGCGCCGATGATGGGCCGGATCAGAAGTCGAACTGGCCGATATTGCTCTTGTCGAAGACGAAGGGCGCGCCGAGCAGGATCTCGGAGCCGTTAACGACCTTGAGGTCGCCGAGCTTGCCGGCCTTGACCGAGGTGTCGCCCGGCTTCAGCGTGCCGTCGGCGGCGGCGCGGAGCACGTACATCGCGGCATAGCCGAGATCCACGGGGTTCCACAGGACGACCGACTTCACGCAGTCCTTCTCGACATAGGGCTTCATCGCGTTCGGCGTGGCGAGGCCGACGACAGCGACCTTGCCGCAGAGACCCGACTGGGTCACCGCTTCGGCGGCCGCGGGGGTCGCGACCGAGGTCATGCCGACGATGCCCTTGAGCTTGTCGCCATGCTTGTTAATCAGGGTCGTCGCCTGGTTGAACGACAGGACGTTGTCCTCCTGCGCTTCAACGGTCTCGAGGAATTCGAGCTTCGGATGGCACTTCGCGGCGTAGGCGGCCATTTCGGCGATCCAGCGCGCCTGGTTCGGCGTGGTGAAGGTCGAGGTGACGATCGCGAACGCGGAATCCTCGCCGATTTCCTTGGCGAGATTGTCGACGAGCGACTTTGCCACGCCGTTGAACTCGGCCTGGTTCACGAACCACTGGCGAGCGTCCGGCGTCGAGTTGGCGTCATAGCCGACGACGTTGATTCCGGCGGCGAGCGCCTTCTTCAGTACCGGGGCGATGGCGACCGGATCGTTGGCGGCAAACAGGATGCCATCAACGCCGGAGGTGACGTAGTTGTCGATGAAGGTAATCTGCTCGTCGATATTCGCCTTGGTCGGGCCGTCGGTCTTGACGTCGACATTGCCCAGTTCCTTGGCGGCTTCGGCCTGACCCTTGGTCGTGGCGCTGAAGTAACCGACGCCGATCAGCTTCGGCACGTCGACGACGGTGATCTTCTTGCCGTTGCGGTCGGGCGCATTGGTCGGAACGCCGCCGTCATAGGGCTTCGCCGCGACTTCACCGGCGGTGCCGTCGCAGGCGAGCGGGTTCGTCGGCAGGTCGTCGCCGCCGGTCCAGCTGGCCGCATAGGCCGCCGAGCTCGCCAGCACCAGGCCGGCCGCCATCAGGATGGTCTTGGTCTTCATGTCCTTCTCCTCCTCGAACATGTTCGCGCGGGCGCCGTTTTCGGCGATAGCGTCCGCAGTTCTTCTTCTATCGTCTCAGCCGTCGCCGCTGCGGCTGAAGAGGTTGCTCGCCAGGATGGCGAAGATGAGCACGACGCCGATGACGACGATCGTGCCGTCGCCCTTCACGCCCGAGAGCGCGAGGCCGTTCTTGAGGGCCTGCACCAGGATGAGGCCCACGACGGTGCCGATGATGGTGCCGCGGCCGCCGAAGATCGACGTTCCGCCGAGCACCACCGCCGTGATCACGTCGAGTTCGACGCCGGTGCCCATGTCGGAGCGCGTCGTCGAGACGCGCGAGACGAAGATCACCGCCGCGATACCAGAGACGAGGCCGGACGCCGTGTAGATCAGCAGCTTGGTGCGGTCGACATTGATGCCCGAGAAGCGCGCGGCCGTCTCGTTGGCACCGACCGCATAGGTCGCGCGGCCGAAGGTGGTGAGGCCGAGGATCGCTGCTGCGCCGATCGCGAATACGATCAGGATCCAGAGCTGCGTCGGAACGCCGAGCACCTCGCCCTGGCCGAGCACGAAGAACCACTCCGGATAGCCCCGCACCGAACGCGCCTGGCTGATGCCTTCGGCGAGGCCGCGATAGAGCGCGAGCGTCGCCAGCGTCGCGATCAGCGGCGGCACCTTGAAGCGGGTGATGATGAGGCCGTTCACCAGCCCGGCGAGAGCGCCGACGCAGACGGCGAGCGCCATCGCGGCCGGCAGCGGCAGGCCGAGATTCTGCCAGAAGACGCCGAGCAGGATGGCGCAGAGGCCGAGGATCGAGCCGACCGAGAGATCGATGCCGCCGGTGATGATGACGAAGGTCATCGGCAGCGCGATCAGGCCGATCTCCGTCATCAGGCGGCCCTGGTTCAGGATGTTGGCCGTCGTGAAGAACTTGTCGGACTGCTGCGCCAAGATGAAGAGCACGAGCACGAGCAGGATGCCGAGCACGGCTTCGTGACGCATGAAGGATCGGAGCGAGAGCGTCATGTCGGTCATCCGATCCGGTGGCGGCGGGCCATGTCGGCGAGCACGGTGGCGAGGATCAGGAGACCCTGCACGGCGCGCAGCCAGTAGGCCGAGACGTTGAGGAAGATCAGCGAGGAGCCGATCGCGGCGAAGAGGATCGCGGCGAGGGTCGAGCCGACGACCGTTCCGGTGCCGCCGAGGATGGAGACGCCGCCCACCACGGAGGCGGTGATGACGGTGAGCTCCAGATTGGGTGGCACGGTCGACTGGATGACCTGCAGCTGCGTTGCGAAGAGTACGGCGGCAATGCCGGCGAAGAGGCCGTGGATCGCGAAGATCATGACGGTGGTCCGCTCCACCGGGATGCCGGCAACGCGCGCCGCCTCGCCATTGCCGCCGATCGCGTAGATCGAACGGCCAAAGGCGGTGTAGCGCATGAACATCGCCGCGAGGCCCGTGAGGATGATCATGAACCAGACCGGCGAGGGGATGCCGAACAGGCGGAACTGCGCGATCAGATAGTCTGGCGGCAGGTTGGTGATCCATGCGCCGCCCGTCACCGAGATGAGGCCGCCCTTCAGGATCGAGAGCATGCCGAGCGTGACGACGATGGAGGGGATGCGGACATAGGCGACAAGCACGCCGATGAAGGACGTGACCACCATGCCGACCACGACCGGCGCCAGCCAGGCGAACCAGACCGGATAGCCCGAGACGGCCAGAGTGCCGGAAATCGTGGCGAGCACGCCGATCAGCGAGCCGACCGAAACGTCGATATGGCCGGAGATGATGACCATCGACATGCCGATCGCGGCGACCGCGATATAGGCGTTGCCGACGAAGATGGTTGTGAGGTTGGTCGGGCTGACGAAGCGCGGCGCGATCAGGCCAACGGCGACGAACAGCACGACGATGCAGGCGAGGATGATGAACTCCTGGCCGTAGGTCGCGAAGGTGCGTGCTGCGAAGCCCGTCGTCGCCGAGCGGCGGATGGTGGCGGTTTCGAGGCTCATGCCGCGCCTCCCGCGTTGCTGGCGCCGGCATGGGTCATGGCCGCGCCGACCACGTCTGGCGTCGCCTCGCTGCGATCGAAGGTGCGCACCATGCGGCCGCCGTTCATCACCATGATCCGGTCGCTCATGCCGAGCACTTCGGGGAGTTCGCTCGAGATCATGATCACGGCGAGTCCCTCGCCGGCGAGCTTGCACATCAGCGCGTGAATCTCCGATTTGGCGCCGACGTCGATACCGCGCGTCGGCTCGTCCATGATGAGGACCTTGGGGTTGGTAAAGACCCACTTGGCCAGCACGACCTTCTGCTGGTTGCCGCCGGAAAGCTGTCCGGCGCGCTGCTCGGGGCCGCGGGCGCGGATGCCGAAGCGTGCGATGGCGTCGCGAGCGAGCGCCGACTCCTTCACGCGGTCGACGATCGAGCCCTTCGAGATGCGGTCGAGCAACGCCATCGACACGTTCTCGCGAATGGTCTGCGGCTTCACGAGGCCCTGCAGGCCGCGGTCCTCCGGCACATAGGCGATGCCGAGGTCGCGCGCCTGCTGCGGGCTGCGAATCGTGACCGGCCGGCCGTTCAGCAGGATCTCGCCTGAGGTTGCCGGCGTGATGCCGAAGATCGTCAGCGCGAGTTCGGTACGGCCCGAGCCGACCAACCCGGCGATGCCGAGGATCTCGCCGGCGCGCAGCGTCAGGGAGATGTCCTGGACCTCGTCCTTGAAGGAGACGTTCCGCAATTCGAGCACCGGCTCCCCGATCGGCACGACCACCTTCGGGAACAGCTGGTCGATCGACCGGCCCACCATCATTGAAACGAGCGAGGCGTCGTCGACCTCTTCGATATCCTTGGTGCCGATCAGCGAGCCATCGCGCAGGACCGTGACACGATCGGCGAGGGCGAAGATCTCGGGCATGCGATGGCTGATATAGATGATGGCGACGCCGCGTTCGCGGAGGCGGCGGACGACGTCGAGCAGGCGGCGGACATCGGCGTCGGCCAGCGAGGCCGTCGGCTCGTCCATGATCAGGAGGCGCGCGTCCTGCGACAGGGCCTTGGCGATCTCGACGCGCTGGCGATTGGCGACCGAGAGGCCTCCGACCCGCGAATCCACATCGAGATCGTGGCTGTCGAGATCGTCGAGGAGTTCCCGGGCGCGGCGGCGCATCTCGTTCCAGTCGAGCGCGCCCATGCCGGCGCGCGGCGCGTGGCCGATGAAGATGTTCTCCGCGACCGTCATGTCGGGGAAGAGCAGCAGTTCCTGATACACCGTCGAGATGCCGGCCTTGCGGGCGTCGCGGGGCGAGGAGAACGAGACCGGGCGTCCGTTGACGAGGATCTCGCCGCCCTCGTCCGGCGTGTGGAACCCGGAGAGGATCTTGATCAGCGTCGACTTGCCGGCGCCGTTCTCGCCGAGAAGCGCGTGGACCTCGCCCGGCCGCACGTCGAAGCCGACATTCTTCAGCACCTTGATGCCGCCGAAGGTCTTGGAGGTGTTCTTGAGCTCGACGAGCGGCGTCGCCGCGTCGGTCGAGGTCGCGGTCGTCGCTGTCATGGGTTTGGCAGTCCTTCCGGTGGCGGTCACGGCGTCCCCACGGCCTCCGTGCTGTCCTGGGAGTCGGGCTCGACGACGAGGAGGCGAATGCCGGCCTCGTCGATCATTTTGGCATGGGCGGGCGAGAGGCCGCTGTCGGTGATGATCATGGTCACGCGGTCGAGCGGGCAGAGGATCAGCGGCGAGCGGCGCTCGAATTTCGAGGAATCGGCGAGGAGGATCAGCTCGTCCGCCTGATTGATCAGCTTTTGCTCCGCCTGGATCAGCAGCGGATCGCCCTCCATGACGCCGCTCGGGCTGATCCCCTTGGCGCTCATGAACATCCGCCGCGCATAGAAATTGCGCGTCACGTCGTTCTCGAAGGGCGAGAGAACGAGGCTCTGTTCGCGATAGACGGCGCCGCCCGGCAGCACGATCGTGTTCTTCGAGGTGCGGACCAGCGTCTCGGCGATGGCGAAGGAGTTCGTCAGGATCTGCATCCGCCGCCGCGCCAGATGATCGACCATCTGGTAGGTGGTGGTGCCGCCATTGATGATGATGGAGTCGCCGTCGGCGCAGAGATCGACCGCGGCCCGCGCGATGGCCCGCTTCTCGGCGAGGTTCATCTGCTCGCTGGCCGCGAAGTGGCGTCCGCCGATGCCCACGAGCTGGGGTGGATGCAGCGCCTCGGCGCCGCCGCGCACCTTGTTGAGCTTGCCGTCCTGATGCAGCGCGTTGATGTCGCGCCGGATCGTCGCCTCGGAGGCGCCGGTCAGCTCAACCAGCTGCGCGACCGTCACGACCGGACGGTCGGCGATCTCGCTGAGGATGATCCTCTGGCGCTCGATTTCGTGCATGTCTCCTCCCAGACGTTGCCGATCTTGCCGGCGAAACGCGCCATGTCAATCATTTTCGATCAAAATGCGTTATATTGCGTCGCAACAGCGCGGTTTTGCAGCGCAATCTGACGATCTTGCTCGATATTGCATCGCGATATGATCATTTATGACGGTGGATGATTGACAAAGCCGCCGGGCGCTGGGAAAGCTTGGCCGACCCGTCGCCCGGCCTTCGTCGTGGCGTGCCTTACCGTGCCGGCCGGCCCGCCGCCGGACGGTCCAGCTCTCAAAAAGCGGACAAATCCGATCATGACAGGCGCTTCTCTCTTCCTCGACAACCGCTGGGACGACGCCAAGGCCGGCGGGATGAGCGAGCCGGAGCTGCTGCTCTATCGCTCGAACCTGCTCGGTTCCGACAAGCGCATCACCAATTTCGGCGGCGGGAACACCTCCGCCAAGGTGACGGAGAAGGATCCGCTCACAGGAGAGGACGTCACGGTTCTCTGGGTGAAGGGTTCGGGCGGCGATGTCGGCTCGATCAAGCTCGACGGCTTCGCGACTCTCTACCAGTCCAAGCTCGAGGCGCTGAAGGGTATCTATCGCGGCCTCGCCTTCGAGGACGAGATGGTCGGCTACCTGCCGCACTGCACCTTCAACCTCAATCCTCGCGCCGCCTCGATCGACACGCCGCTGCATGCCTATGTGCCTTACCGGCATGTCGATCACATGCATCCCGACGCGATCATCGCCATCGCCGCCTCGCAGAACTCGAAGGAGCTGACGAAGGAGATCTATGGCGACGAGATCGGCTGGCTGCCCTGGAAGCGGCCGGGCTTCGAGCTCGGGCTCTGGCTGTCGAAATTCGCCGCCGAGAACCCGAATGCGAAGGGCGTCGTGCTGGAGAGCCACGGCCTCTTCACCTGGGCCGACGACGCCAAGGCCTGCTACGAGCTGACGCTCGAAATCATCAACAAGGCGATCGGCTGGTTCGACGAGAAGACGAAGGGCAAGGCGATTTTCGGTGGCGCCGTCGCCGCCTCGCTCGACGCCGACAAGCGGCGGGCGGTGGCCGCGCGGCTGATGCCCGAGATCCGTGGCCGCATCGGCAAGACGGAATCGAAGGTCGGCCATTTCGACGACCAGCAGGCGGTGCTCGACTTCGTCAATTCCGCTCAGCTGAAGCCGCTCGCCGCGCTCGGAACTTCCTGCCCGGACCATTTCCTCAGGACCAAGATCCGCCCGCTGGTGCTCGACTATGACCCGGCCCGCGACAGTCTCGACGAAGTCGTCGAGGGCCTCGACGCCGCGATCGAGGCCTACCGCGCCGATTACGCCGCCTATTACGAGCGCTGCAAGCATCCCGACAGCCCGGCGATGCGCGATCCGAACGCTGTCGTCTATCTGATCCCTGGCGTCGGCATGATCACCTTTGCCCGCGACAAGGCGACAGCGCGCATCTCGGGTGAGTTTTATGTCAACGCGATCAATGTGATGCGCGGTGCCTCGACGGTTTCGACCTATGTCGGCCTCTCCGAGCAGGAAGCCTTCGACATCGAGTACTGGCTGCTCGAGGAGGCGAAGCTCCAGCGCATGCCGAAGCCGAAGGCGCTTGCCGGGCGCATAGCCTTCATTACCGGCGGGGCCGGTGGTATCGGCTCGGCCATCGCCACGCGCTATCTGACAGAGGGCGCCGTCGTGGTTCTCGCCGATATCGATCAGGCCTCGCTCGACGAGGCGGTCGCGGGCTTCGGCAAGCGGTTCGGCAAGGACAATGTCCGCGGCGTTCTCGCCAATGTCACCGATGAGGGCGCGGTCGAGAAGGCCTTCCACGATTCGCTGGTCGAATATGGCGGGCTCGACATCCTCGTCTCGAATGCTGGCATCTCGTCGGCCTCGCCCTTCGAGGATACGACGCTTGCCGTCTGGGATCGCAACATCTCGATCCTCGCCACCGGCTATTTCCTCGTCTCGCGCGAGGCCTACCGGATCATGAAGAAGCAGAAGCTCGGCGGCTCGATGGTGTTCATCGCGTCGAAGAACGGGCTGGCGGCCTCGGCCGGCGCCTCGGCCTATTGCGCGGCCAAGGCGGCGGAGATTCATCTTGCCCGCTGCCTCGCGCTCGAGGGCGCACCGTTCGGTATCCGAGTCAACACGATCAATCCGGACGCGGTGCTGCGCGGCTCCAAGATCTGGCAGGGAGAATGGCGCCAGCAGCGCGCGGAATCGAACAAGATCACCGAGGACGATCTCGAGGAATTCTACCGCAACCGTTCGCTCCTGAAGCGCTCGGTGTTCCCGGAGGATATCGCGGAGGCCGCCTTCTTCCTCGCCGCCGATCTCTCAGCGAAATCGACCGGCAACATCATCAATGTCGACGCCGGCAACGCCATCAGCTTCACCCGCTAGGTCCGCGGCGCGCGCCGATGGACGACCGATATCCGGGGGGACCCGCATCATGACCGATCTACCGATCTCGGAGGCGATCGTCGCCGAGAACAACAAGGCCGCCGAGGCGGCGCTCGCCAACGACTATTCGGCGCTTGGCGAGCAGCTCGACCGGCGCGGTATCGACATCGACGCCGTGACGCGCAAGGTTGCGTCGTTCGGCGTCGCCATTCCCTCCTGGGGCGTCGGAACGGGCGGCACGCGTTTCGCACGCTTTGCCGGCCCGGGCGAGCCGCGCGGCATCTTCGACAAGCTGGACGACTGCGCCGTCATCCAGCAGCTGACTCGCGCAACGCCGACCGTCTCGCTGCATATCCCGTGGGACAAGGCGGATCCGGTGGCGATCAAGGCGAAGGGCGACGCGCTCGGCCTCGGCTTCGACGCGATGAACTCCAACACCTTCTCGGACGCGAAGGACCAGGCTCTCAGCTATAAGTTCGGCTCGCTGTCGCACACCGACAAGGCCGTCCGCCAGCAGGCGATCGAGCACAATATCGAGACGATCGAGATCGGCCGCGTGCTGGGCTCGAAGGCGCTGACCGTGTGGATCGGCGACGGCTCGAACTTCCCCGGCCAGTCCAATTTCACGCGCGCCTTCGAGCGCTATCTCGATGCCATGAAGGCGGTCTATGCGGCGCTGCCGGACGACTGGCGGGTCTTCACCGAGCACAAGCTCTACGAGCCGGCCTTCTACTCGACCATCGTGCAGGACTGGGGCACCAATTACCTCATCGCTCAGGAACTCGGTCCCAAGGCCTTCTGCCTCGTCGACCTCGGCCATCATGCGCCGAACGTCAATATCGAGATGATCGTCGCGCGGCTCATCCAGTTCAGGAAGCTCGCGGGATTCCACTTCAACGATTCCAAATATGGCGACGACGACCTCGACGCCGGCTCGATCAACCCGTTCCAGCTGTTCCTCGTCTTCAACGAGCTGGTGGACGCCGAGTATCGCAAGGCGGAGGCCTTCGATCCGGCCTACATGATCGACCAGTCGCACAACGTCACCGATCCGATCGAGAGCCTGATGGCGAGCGCGATCGAGATCCAGCGCGCCTATGCGCAGGCGCTCCTCGTCGACCGGCCGGTGCTCGAGGCATTCCAGGAGGCCAACGACGTGCTGATGGCGCGCGAGACGCTGAAGCGCGCCTTCAACACCGATGTCTCGCCCATCATCGCCAAAGCGCGGCTCGCCAAGGGCGGCGCGATCGATCCGATCGCCGCCTATCGCGCGTCGGCCTACCGCGCCCGCGTCACGGCCGAGCGGCCGGCGACGGGGGGCAGCTCGAGCGGCATCGTCTGATTCCCTCTGTGATGCCTGTCACAACCGGCGGGAGAGGCTCAGCCTGCCTCTTTGCGACAGGCGAGGGAACGGCTAGGCTCACGCTCGAGCCCGGACCCCGCGGGGGGACGGTGCGGAACGCTGCGTTTGCTCGTTCCGTGCCTGGGCGTTCCGATGCGGCCAGAAGGCCCGGAGCCGGCCATGCCGGCTCGCGTCACAAGGAGAGTTCGAAATGAAGAAGGCCACGATCCTCGTTTCCGTCGCGCTGCTCGGCGCGCTGGCAGCCGGTTGCTCGACCCCGACCACCGGCTCGCGCGCCGGCGACGGCGCGGTGGTGGGCGGTCTCGCCGGCGCCGCCGTTGGCGGTCTGGCGACCGGCACCTGGGGCGGTGCGGCGATCGGCGCCGGCGTCGGTGCGATCGGCGGCGCGATCATCGCCGATGCCACCGGCAAGTGCTACTGGGTCGATAAGAACGGCCAGAAGCACTACACGTCCTGCCGCTGATCGCGCGCAGACGTCCAGACAGCATGAGGACGGCCGGGCTTGCCCGGCCGTCTTGCTTTGCGGGCCGTCTTGCTTTTCGCAGCATTCCCGTCGTCTGGTCGTCGATGCGGGCATCAGACGCCCGGCCTACCGACGCTCTCGGGAACGGAACGGCCGCTTCGGCATTTCACCTCCGACAAATGACGCGCCGGCATTGGGCCGGGCCGACAGGAGGTAGCGAGATGAAGGCATCCTTTTTGATCGTGGCGGTTTCGCTCGCCGGTGCGGCGATGGCCGGTTGCTCGACTGGCTCGGCGGCTGGTGACGGCGCCGTGGTCGGAGGCCTCGCGGGCGCCGCTGTTGGCGGCATCGCCGGCGGCAATGTCCAGAGCGCGGCGATCGGTGCCGGTGTCGGCGCCATCGGCGGCGCGGTCATCGCCGATGCGGCGAGCAAGCGCTGCTACTGGGTCGACGCCTATGGCCGGCGCAACTACGTGCCCTGCCGCTGATCGGCGCAGTCACTGACAAAATTCAACGAAAGCCCCGGTTCGCCGGGGCTTTCTTCTTGTTCAGTCAACAATCGTCAACGTCCGGCTCGGATGCTGGTCGAGCGGGTTCGCATCCCACCCTCCGACCTTGGGGGAGACGATCGACAGCGAGGCATAGGAGAGGAGGGGGATGACGACCGCATCCGTCTCCAGCATCTGCCGCGCCTTCTCGATGTCCGTCGCTCGTTTGGCGGCGTCGGTCCCGCTCTCCGCCGCCGCGATCAGCGCGTCGAAGGCCGGGTTGGCGTAGCGGGCATAGTTGAAGCGCCCCCCGCTGCGCAGGATCTCCAGAAAGTCGAGTGCGTTGGGCTCGTCCGCGATCCAGCCCGCCCTCGCGACATCGAAATCGGCCTTGTCGCGCAGCGCCGCGAAATGGCGGTCGGGATGGCTCGTGTCGAGTCGGCCCTCGACCCCCACCGCCTTCCAGTCGGCGATCACCTTGGCCGCCGTTGCCTCGTTGGCGATGCCGCTGCCGGTCCGGATCGCCACCGTGAGCGGCTTTTTCGCTCCAAAGCCGGCGGCGGAGAGGAGCGAACGGGCTTCCTCGCGCCGCGCTTCGATCGGCTCCTCGGATGCGGGCGGCTGCGTCAGGAGGGAGGCCGGGACGAGGCTTGATGCCGGCAGCATGCCGCCCGACCAGACCGCAGCCGCGAGCGCCTCGCGATCGATCGCCAGCGACAGCGCGCGGCGGACCCGCGCATCATCGAAGGGCGCGCGCGTCGTGTTGATCGCGTAGAAATAGGTGCCGGCATAGGGCTCGATGCGCAGAGCCGGCCCGAGCTCGGCCTTGAGGTCCGCGAGCGCCTCGGTGGGGGCATCCGGGCAGATGTCGACTTCGCCGCTGCGGAAGGCGGCGAGGCAGTCGGCCGCCGTTTCGAAGCGCCGATAGGTGACGGTATCGATCGAGGCCGCGGCATCGCCGCTGCGCCTGGCGTCGCGGGCGAGGGTGTAGACGCCCTTGCCGCTATTCGACAGGCCATAGGCGCCATTGGTCACCAGCTTGGCGCCGGTCCTGAAGTCGCTGCCGAGCTTGCGGCTCGCCGAGACATTGACCGGCAGGGCGGCGGGAGCGGCGAGGCGGTCGAGAAAGGTCGGCGTCGGTCGGTCGAGCCGGATCACCAGCGTGCGGTCGTCGGTCGCCGAGACGCCGAGCGTGTCGCTCTTGGCGAAGCCCGACTTGATCGCGCCGGCATTGGCGATGACCTGCAGCGGCCCGTCTTCGGTCGCGTCCGTCGCCGGATCGAACAGGCGACGGAAGGACGCGACGAAGTCGCCCGCCTTCACCGCCTCGCCATTCGACCAGCGGGCGCCCTCCCGCAGCGTGAAGCTGTAGAGGAGCCCGTCCGGCGATATCTCCCAGCCGCTTGCCGCGCCCGGAACGAGGCGTCCCTCACCGTCGCGGCGGACCAGCCCCTCGAAGAGATCGAGCGCCAGCATCGTCTCGGCTACCGTCGCCGCCTTTTGCGGGTCCAGCGTCTCGACAGGGCCGACGAGGCCTCGCCGCAGCATCGTCGCCGCCTCGCCCGCCGCCGGCTGAACGAGAGCCGCGATCGAAGCCAGGGTCAGGGCGAGCACACCGCGCGACAGGAAGGAATGCATGTTGGAATGGACCCGGGTGGCGAGGAAGAAGCGCCTCAGAAATGACAATAGAGGCGGGCGGGAGATATGACAGCCGTCACGCTGGACGAGAGGGGGCCAAGCCTCCTCAGCCCCAGGCGACAAGGCTCCTCAGCCCATGGCGATGGTCGTCGCGCCGATTGCCGCGGCGAGGCGCTTCGGATCGACGGCGAACACGGCGTTCGGCGTGCCGGCTGCCGCCCATACGGTGTCATGGACGAGGAGATCGCGGTCGATATAGGTCGGCAGCGGCGTCGCATGGCCGAGCGGGGGAATGCCGCCGATGGCGAATCCCGTCAGCGCGCGAACAAAGGCCGCGTCCGGGCGTTCGATCTCCTGCCCGACGAGTGCGCCGACCTTCGCCTCGTCGACGCGGTTCGAGCCGGAGACGAGCAGGAGGATCCCGTCACCGGTCTCCTTGCCGCGAAAGACGAGCGACTTGACGATTTCGCCCACAGAACAGCCGCAGGCCGCCGCAGCCTCTTCCGCAGTGCGGGTCTTCTCGGGCATAATCCTCGGAATCACGGATAAGCCGAAGGATTCGGCGGCATCGCGAACGCGCGAGGCGGGTCCTGTGAACTCGGTCATCGTCGGAAATGAACCTCCTCTGCCGCCGGGCGGTGGATGGATGATGCGTGATGTGACCAGATTTGCTAAACGGAGTCTAAAGACTTCGCCTTAATTCGGAGCAGCTTGATGAGCGAAACCAACGGTCGGAGCGGCACGTCCAACGTGCGCAGCCTCACCGATGCGATCCGCAAGGCTCGCGTCGCGGAATCGGAGCGCACCGATGTCGTCGTCGAGCTGCGCGAGGCGGAGCGGGCGCGGCTGGACATGCTGGCCGACGAACTGCGCAACGTCTTCGCCGAGGTGCCGGACGGCGACGAGCAGTTCATCTTCCAGATCTCCGGCGGGACGCAGCCGCGGCTGTGGATCGACATGACCTCGCTGGTCATGATGGCGCGCGACCGGCGCACCTATCGGTTCGTGAAGGATACCCGCTTCGGGCGCACCGTCATCCTCGAGACGGCCGATCTCGACGACATGGCCGATTGCGTGACGCAATATGTGGCCGAGCGCATCATCGAGCGCGAGCGCGCGCTGGAGGCGGACTGGCTGGCCGAGCGCATCCTGCGCGCCGACGAGCCGCAGAAGGCCGAGAAGCCGGCGAGCGAGCGCCGGGCGGCGATGCTGCGGAAGGTCAGGGACGGAAGCGTCCAGCCGGCCGGCCAGCCGCGCAGCAGCGCGACCATGGCCGCGGTGTCGTTCCTCGGCGGCCTGCTCGTCGGCATCGCGGCGCTCCTCGCCTATGCCTGGTTCAAGATCGGCTGACGGTCAGCGCAGGCGACGCTCGCGGATGACGCCGATCGCCGCGCCGGGCCCCGCATAGCCGCGCTCGGTCATGTGGCAGCGCCAGGCGCCTGCCTCCCCCTCGATCGAGAAGAGATTGTAGCGCCCGGCCGGCTTCTCGCCGCCGGGAGCATTCGACGCGCTCGGCACGCCGATGACCGGCACCGGCCCGTCGCGCCCCTCGATCTCGACATGGCTGTCGACATGGGTGTGGCCATGGATGACGAGTTCGGCGCCCGCATCGCGGATGACGGCGCGGACACGGCCCGAGCCGACCAGCCGCTTGTGCCAGAGCGTCGCATTCGGCGAGGGCGGGTGGTGGATCATGACGACGCGGAACAGTCCCTGACGCCGCGCGCGGTCGAGTTCGTCATGCAGCGCCGGCAGCGTCGCGGTGTCGACATGGCCGGTCGCCATGAAAGGCGCCGAGGCGCGTGCGCTCGACATGCCGATGAGCGCGACCGGCCCGCGCCGCCGCACATAGGGAAAGCGCGCCGCGCCGGGATGGGCGGTGCCGTCCCCGACCACATAGGGATGCCAGGCGGCGAGCGCCTTCGCGAGCACGCCGGGCACGTAGGCATCGTGATTGCCGGGCACGACCGAGATGTCATGCGGCGGGCCGAAAGCCTCCAGCCAGTCGCGCGCCGCGATGATCTCGCCCGGCAGGCCGATATTGACGAGATCGCCCGTCACCGCGACATGGTCCGGCTTCCGCAGCGCCAGATCGTCGAGCAGGCCGGAAAGCACCGGCCCCGCCAGCGCATGCATGCGGCCGCGGCGCCAGTTCACGAAGCCGATCATTCGCTTGGAGGCGAGTTCGCGCACCCGCGCGCGCGGCAAGGGGCCGAGATGGGGATCGGAGAGATGGGCGAGGACGAACATCGCCTCAGCCAATAGGGGTTTTTGCCCCCGGGCGAAAGGCGCCCTGCGCGACTCGGCACCTTGCTGCCGCCGCGATTCTGGCCCCGAATGCCGGCTGACAACCGAGGATTCGGGACGGTGCCGATACCATCCATCATTTCATGGCTCGCCGGTTCGATCGCGCCGCTGACACGCGGCATGACGCTCGGTGTGCGCTGCGCCTGCTTCGACCGCGGAAATCGGGTGTTCCTCGTGCGTCACAGCTACATGCCGGGCTGGTATCTCCCCGGCGGCGGCGTGGAGCGGGGCGAGACCGTTCATGACGCCCTCGTCCGCGAGGTCGCGGAGGAGGGCGGGATCGTGCTCCGCGACGAGCCGGCGCTGTTCGGCGTCTATCACAATCGCCGCCGCATGCGCGATCATGTCCTCGTCTATGTCAGCCGCGCCTTCGAGCGTCCGAACCCGCCGGCCTATCCGAACCGCGAGATCGCCGAGGTCGGGCTGTTCGCGCCCGATGCGCTGCCCGACGACATCTCGCCCGCGACGCGGCGGCGCCTCGCGGAGATCGTGGACGGCGTCCCCAGGGAACCAATCTGGTGATTGCCGCTTTACGCCCGACCGGAACGCATGATATGCGCCGATCTGGCTGGAACACGGATAGAGCGATGCCCGCGCGGCTCTCCCTGCGACGACGAACCGACGGCCGCGACCCCTCGTCGCGCGATGCCGCTCGTCCTCTCGTCCGCCGGTCCGCGCAAGCCTGAAGCGTGGCCATCCGTCGGACGATCACCCTTCCGACGTGAGCCAGCCTTCCATGATGATCGACAGTTTCACCGTCCAGGCCGAGCGGCCTGAGCATGCGGATGCCATCGAGGCCCTGCACGAGGCCTCGTTCGGCCCCGGCCGCTTCGCCCGCGCCGCCTCGCTGCTGCGCGAGGGCGTTCCCCACGATCCGGCTCTCTCCTTCGTCGCGACGGCGGGGCTCCAGCTCATCGGCTCGGTGCGGCTGACGCCGATCGTCATCGGCGATCGCCCCGCGATCCTGCTCGGACCGCTGGCGGTGGTCGAGGGCTGGAAGGGGCGCGGCGCCGGAAAATCGCTGATGCGCACCGCGCTCGCTGCCGCCGCGGAGGCCGGCCATTCCGTCGTGCTGCTGGTCGGCGACGAGCCCTATTATGGCCCGTTCGGCTTCGTGCGGCTGGAGCCCTACCGGATCACGTTGCCGGCTCCCGCCGATCCGGCCCGCGTCCTCGTCTGTCCGCTCGCGGACGGTGCGCTGGACGGGCTCGGCGGCGCGGCACGGCGGGCCGCCTGATCAGCGGCCCTCGCGATACCAGGTGGCGGCTGCGAGGCCGAGAAGGATCGCAAGGCCGAGGAAGCCCGAGAAGAGCGGCAGGCGCTCGACGCCGGTGAGCAGCGAAGCTTCCGTCATGCGCACGCCGATCCAGTCGCGGCCGGAAACGGTGCGGCCGGAATGGACGGGCACGATGCGCGGCACGTCGGGCGTCCCGGCGGTCGTCTCCATGCGCGCGATGCGGCCGCCCGAGGCGTCGATGACCGGCTGAAGCTTTCCGAAGGTCGAGCGCACATCCTGGAACTCGCGCGGATTTGCGGGACCGACCAGCGCGAAGGCGCGCCGCTCGCCATCCTCGACCCGCCAGAGGCCGATCTCGTTCGCCGGGATCTCGGCGCGGAAACGACCCGGCCCGTCGGGGGCGAGCGTCGCAGTGCTGCGGGCGCCCGACGGCGCGATCACCGTCACCGGATCGATGGCGTCGCGCATGGTCTGGCGCTCGATGGTGACCGTCGCGCCCTTGGCGCTGGCCCGCAGCGCCTCCTCCTCGAGGTCGGGCTCCTTCATCAGCCAGTGGGCGAGGCGGCGCAGCAGGTCGACATGCGGGCCGCCACCCTCGAAATTGCGCGCCCAGAGCCAGACCTGGTCCGAGAGCAGCAGCGCGACGCGCCCCTTGTCCTCGCGCTCCAGCACGAGCAGTGGCTCGCCATCGGCGCCCTTCATCACGACCTCGCCGCCCGGCTGGTCGGTCTCGATCTGGCGGAACCAGCGGCTCCAGTGCGGCGGGCTGCTGTCGCCCCCTTCGAGGCCGCGCGTCACGGGGTGGCGCTTGCCGAGATCGGTGACCTCGGGGAAGAAGGGCTTCTCGATCACCCGGCCGGTCGGTGCGGCGGGCAGGACATCGGCGAGCGGCGTCGTGTAGAGGCTGGCCTCGGAGGCATAGTCCGGCCCCGAGGCGACGAGCAGCGCGCCGCCATTGCGCACATATTGCGCGATGTTGTCGAAGTAGAGGATCGGCAGCACGCCCTGCTGCGCATAGCGATCGAAGATGATCAGGTCGAACTGGTTGATCTTGACCGAGAACAGCTCGCGCGTCGGGAAGGCGATCAGCGACAATTCGTCGATCGGCGTGCCGTCCTGCTTCTCCGGCGGGCGCAGGATGGTGAAATGGACGAGATCGACCGAGGCGTCGGATTTGAGGAGGTTGCGCCAGATGCGCTCGCCGGCATGCGGCTCGCCCGAGACGAGCAGGACGCGGAGATTCTCGCGGATGCCGTCGATCACGACCGCGGCGCGGTTGTTGACGGTCGTCAGCTCGTCCGCCAGCGGCTCGGCCTCGAACTCGTAGATGTTCTGCCCGGCATGGGCGATCTCGATCTCGAAGCGGTTGTCGACGCCGGGCGTCACGATCTCGGTGGCGATCGGGTCGCCGTCGCGCGAGATGGTGACCTTCACCGGACCCGACTGCGCCGGTCCGCTGTCGTCGACGCTGTAGGTGATCGTCTGCTTCTCGCCGACGATGCCGAAGCGCGGCGCCTGGCGGATGACGAGGCGGCGGTCGATCTCGTCGTCGCGCCCCGAGACGAGCGCGTGAAGCGGCGCGCTGCCGAGCACTTCCGACGGATTGGCCGGCACATCGTGCACCTCGCCGTCGGTGAGCATGACGACGGCGCCGATCCGCTCGGGCGCGACATCGGCGAGTTCGGCCGAGACGGCCTTGAACAGCTCGGTGCCGTCGACCGGCGCGCCGTTGGCGGTCGGGCCGACCTCGACGGTGCGCAATTCGATGTCGCGCAGATCACCGAAGCGCCTGGCCAGAGCCTCCCGCATGCGCTCGGTCGCGGCCGCGCGGTCCGAAAAGGACTGGCTGGCGCTCTTGTCGACCACCATCGCGACCACTGTTGGCAGCGCCTGGCGCTGTTCGTCGAGGAGCACCGGGCCGAGAAGGGCGAAGACGAGCGCGGCCAGCGCGGCAAGCCGCAGAAGGGCGCCGCGCGTCCGGCGCAGCACGAGCGGCGCGATGGCGGCGAGACCGAGGATGCCGAGCGTGGCGATCAGCCAGAGCGGCAGCAGCGGCGCGAAGGTGAGCGACCAGTTCACTGACCGAGCCTCTCGAGCAGCGCCGGGACATGCACCTGGTCGGCCTTGTAGTTGCCCGTCAGCGTGTACATCACGATGTTGATGCCGGTCCGGTAGGCCATCTCGCGCTGGCGCGGATCGGGCGGGACGGTGGGATAGAGAAAGCGCCCGTCGGGATCGGTCGCCCAGGCTCCGGCGAGATCGTTGGCGGTGATCAGGATCGAGGAAACGCCGTCGCCCGGCCGAACCGGCCTGTCGCCGGCCGCCTCGTCATCGACGGCCGAGGTCTCGACCCAGAGCGGGCTGCCGGAATAGCGGCCGGGATAATCGGCGAGCAGGTAGAAGGCCTTGGTCAGCACATGGTTGCTCGGCACCGGCTCGAGCGGCGGGATGTCGAGGCCGGTGAGCATCGCCCGCAGCCGCTCCGCCTCCGGCGTCCCGGCGAAGCCGTCGCTGCCGGGCGGCCGGTCGAGCTCGTCGCGGGTGTCGAAGAGGATCGTGCCGCCCTGCTTCATATAGGCGTCGATGCGGGCAAGCGTCTCGGAGCTCGGCATCGGCGAGGACGCATCGATCGGCCAGTAGAGCAGCGGGAAAAAGGAAAGATCGTCCTTGGCGACATCGACGCCGATCGGATCGCTCGGCTCCAGCGCCGTGCGATTGGCGAGCTCGCGCGAGAGACCGGCGAGGCCCTCGCGGCTCACCTCGTCGATCGACGCGTTGCCGGTGACGACATAGGCGAGCCGCGTCGCGTTGACGGCGTCCATCGCGAACTGGTCCGACGCCGCATCGGCATGGGCGGGCCGCGGCGCCAGCGCCGCGATCAGCGCCAGCGCGAGGACGGCCACGGGTGCCGCGCGGCGAAGGCGCAGGCCGCCATTCAGCCAGAGCACGGCGAGCGCATCGGCGACGAGACAGGCGAGCGCGACGACGAGCAGCCAGGGCGAGAGATCGGTCGGCGCCGTCGTCGGATAGGCGGCGACGCTGGCGCCGTTCACGAGCTTCGCGTCGAAGGGCGGCAGCGTCGCATCGGCGCCGAGGAGGTTCACGGCGCGGAAGGCGTCGTCATTGCCGTAGAGCCCCGGCGGATGCTCGCGGGTCGGCGCGACGCCCTCGGCCGCGGCCGGCAGCGGGCGCGCCAGCGGATCGGCGGTCACGGTGCGGCCGAAACCGTCCAGCAGACGCCAGGGCGGCAGCATGACGCCGCCGGCCGTGCCCTCGACGGCGCCGGCCTTCGCCGCGGTGGCGGGAACGGCGGAGAAGGCCGCGATCCGGCGCAGCATGTCGACGAAGCTCCCCGAAAGCGGCAGGTTGGACCAGCTCGTATCGGCGGTGACGTGGAAGAGCACCAGCCAACCCTTGCCGAGCCGGGCGCCGGTGACGAGCGGCGTGCCGTCGGCGAGCGCCGCCCAGGTGCGGGCCTGGAGGTTCGCGTCGGGCTCGGCGAGCACCTGCCGGCTGACCGTCACGTCGCCCGGAACCGCCATGCCGGCGAAGGGGCCGCCCGGCGCAAAGGAGGCCAGCGGCTGCGGGCTCGACCAGGACAGGCTTCCGCCAAGGGTTCGCCCGCCTTCGCGAAGGCGCACGGGAACGAGCGTGTTCTCGCCCGCCGTCGCGGCGGCGAGGCGCGGGCCGGCGAAGCGCAGCAGCGTGCCGCCGTCCTCGACCCATTTCGAAAGCCGCTCCTCGATCTCGGGCGTCAGCGTGCCGATATCGGCCAGCACGATCACCGCCGCGCCACCGTCGATGAGCTGCGGGATCGCGGTCGCGGCATTGGCGTCGCCGGCATTGATGACGTCGGCGAAGGGCTGCACGGCGCGGGTCAGGTAGTAGCGCGGCGAGAGCAGCGGCTGGGCGTTGCTGTCGTTCGAGCCGCCCGACACGATGCCGATGCGGCGGCGCTTGAAGCGGTCGTCCAGAAGCTGCACCGCGCCGGCATTGGCGCTGCCGGCGATCTCGACGCGCACGATCTCGTTGCGCAGTTCGGTCGGAAGGTCGAAGACCGCCTCGGCCTTGGTCTCGCCCGCCTTGAAGGCGAAGGGCGCGACGCCGACCGAACGGCCCTTCAGATCGCGGGCCTCGATCAGGCCGGCGTCGACGAGCCGGCCGTCGCTGCGGACGACCGAGAGGGTCAGCGCGTCCGAGCCGGCGGCAGGCGGCAGCAGGCCTTCCAGCGTGGTCCCGTCGCCGTCATAGAGGCCGACCGGCGCCTTCACGCTCTCGTTGAGGAACCGCGCGAAGGCCTCGGCATCGTCGCCGCCGAGCCCGCTCGCGAGCCAGGCGACGCCGCCGAACGGCCGCGCGGCGACGGCGGGAGCCATGGCGGCGGCGATCGCGGTGCGATCTGCGGGATAGGGGCGCGGCTGCAGCGCATCGATCCGGGCGATGGCGGTGGCGGCATCCGACGGGGCGTATTCCTGCGCCGGCGCCTCAGCCGTGGCGACGAGCGTCACGGGACGACCGCTCCGCTCGGCGAGTGCGACGATGCGCTTGGCCGTCTCGACGCGGGCTGGCCAGTTGCGCGCCGCCGCCCAGTCATTGTCGAGCACGACGAGCAGCGGGCCGTCGCCCGGCGCGGTCTCGCCGGCCGGCCGCCAGACCGGTCCCGCCAGCGCCAGGATGATCAGCGCCGCGAGCAGGAGGCGGAGCGCGGTGAGCCACCAGGGGCTGCGCGCCGGCTGCTCGTCCTTCGGCACGATCTCGGCGAGGATGCGCGTCGGCGGGAAGGTTTCGATGCGCGGGCGCGGCGGCGTCAGCTTCAACAGCCACCAGATGGCCGGCAGCAGGACGAGCGCCGAAAGGACGAGGGGTGTCGCGAAGGCGAGGGGAAGGCCGCCCATCAGATCGCGCCTCCGGCGAGGCTGCGATCGGAGAGCCGGGCATGGAGGGCCAGCAGAGGTTCGGTCGCCGGACGGTCGGTGCGGTGGACGAGATAGCTCCAGCCGAGGCGTCGGCAGGTGGAGGCGAGATGATCGCGCCGGGCCGCGAGATGGCGGCGATAATCATCCGCGATCTGCTCGGCGCGGCCGGCGACATAGACCGTTCCGCTTTCCGGATCGCGGAACTCGGCCCGGCCGGCATAGGGGAAGGTCTCCTCGACCGGGTCGCGGATCTCGATCAGATGCACGGTCGCGCCGGCGCGGGCGCAGTCGGCGAGCTTGGCGTCGATCTCGCCGAGCGGATCGAGAAGATCGCCGATCATCACGAGATCGGCGAAGCGCGTGAGGCGGCGGGTGTCGGGCAGTCCGACGGAATCGCGACCGCGATGCAGCAGCGTCTCGGCGAGCCGTTCGGCTGCGTTTCGCGCCAGCACCGGGTCGGAGAGGCCGATGAGGCCGATGCGCTCGCCGGCGCCGGCCAGAAGCTCGGCGACCGCCAGCAGCAGAACCACGGCGCGGTCGCGCTTCGAGGCGGTGGCGAGAGGCGAGCGGAACTCCATGGAGCGCGACAGATCGGCGGCGAGCCAGATCGTATGGGCGGCTTCCCACTCCCGCTCTCGGACATAGAGATGATCGTCGCGCGCCGAGCGCCGCCAGTCGATCCGGCCGGGCGCCTCGCCGGCGAGGAAGGGCCGGAACTGCCAGAAGGTCTCACCGGGGCCCGCGCGCCGCCGTCCGTGCCATCCCGCGAGGACGGTGGTCGCGATGCGCCGTGCCTCGACCAGTAGGCCGGGGAGGCTGTCCGCGAGCGTCTTCGCCTCGGCGAGGGGGCGATCCGCGCCGGGAGGGGAGGGGGCGGGAGAGGCCGCTTCCGTCACGCCGTCAACCGATCCGTGCCTTGAGGCGTCCGATCACCCCCCGCACCGTTTCGCCATCGGCGCGCGCGGCGAAGGAAAGGCTCATGCGATGCTGAAGCACCGGCTCCGCCAGCGCCAGCACGTCGTCGATCGACGGCGCATAGCGCCCGTCGATGAGCGCCCGGGCGCGCACCGCGAGCATCAGGGCCTGGCTGGCGCGCGGGCCGGGGCCCCAGGCGATGGCTTCGGCCAGCTTGCGATCGCCGGCCGCGCCGGGGCGGGCCGAGCGCACGAGTTCGAGGATCGCCTCGACGACGCTCTCGCCCACCGGAAGGCGGCGCACCAGCTGCTGGAGCGCGCGAAGCCCGGCGGCATCCATGACCCGCGTCGCGGTGGCATCGCCGGAACCCGTCGTCTCGAACAGCATGCGCCGCTCGGCCTCGATGTCGGGATAGAGCACGTCGATCTGCAGCATGAAGCGGTCGAGCTGCGCCTCGGGGAGCGGGTAGGTGCCTTCCTGCTCCAGCGGATTCTGCGTGGCGAGGACATGGAACGGCGCCGGCAGGTCGTAGCGCTGGCCGGCGATGGTGACGTGATACTCCTGCATCGCCTGCAGCAGCGCGGACTGCGTGCGCGGGCTGGCGCGGTTGATCTCGTCCGCCATCAGGAGCTGCGCGAAGATCGGTCCCTTCACGAATCGGAACGCGCGGCGACCTTCCGCGTCCTGGTCCATCACCTCGGAGCCGAGGATGTCGGAGGGCATCAGGTCCGGCGTGAACTGCACGCGGCGTTCGTCGAGCCCGAGCACGGTGCCGAGGGTCTCGACAAGCTTGGTCTTGGCAAGGCCGGGCACGCCGACGAGGAGGCCGTGGCCGCCGGACAGCAGCGTCACGAGCACGCGCTCGATCACCTGTTCCTGGCCATAGATGAGCTGGCCGATGGCGGCGCGAGCCGAGCCGATCGTCACCACCGCGGCATCGGCCTCGGCGACCAGCGATTGCGGGTCGGCCGCGGCGAGGGATGTCTGATTGAACGCGCTCATGTCGGCCCATATAGTTTCAGGGGACGGATCGGCGAGATGTTTCAGCCGCGCCGCTCCTTCATCTTGGCAGATCGGACCGGCGGCGCCAGTCGCCGGGCCACGGATTTCCTCAGGCATGGCAAGGTCAAAGCAAGGCGAAACGAAGGCCGCGACGAAAGGCGGTCCGCCGCAGGACCTCGCCGAACGGATCGCAGGCTCGCTGCCGCCCTTCCGCCCGGCGCCGGTCGCGCTGTGGAATCCACCCCTGTCGGGCTCCATCGATATCCGCATCGACCGCGAGGGCCGCTGGCATCACGAGGGCGAGCCGATCCTGCGCGAAGGGCTCGTCCGGCTCTTCGCCAGCGTTCTGCGGCGCGAGGCCGATGGCAGCTATGTGCTGGTCACGCCGGTGGAAAAATACGTGATCGAGGTCGTGGACGTGCCGTTTCTGGCCGTCGACCTCCGTGCGGCTGCCGATCCCCCGGTGCTGGTCTTCGTCACCAATCTCGGCGAGGAGGTGCCGCTCGACAGCGAGCATCCGCTCAGGATCGACGACGCGGACAAGGGCGCCTTCATGCCCTATGTGACCGTTCGGCCCGGCCTCGAGGCGCGGCTGACGCGCGCGGTCGCCGAGGATCTCGCCGGCCATGCGGTCGCGAAGGGCGATCGGCTCGTCGTCGAATCGGCCGGTCAATTCTTCGTCATCGGACCGCTGCCATGACGATCCTGGCCGACGACGATCGATTCCTGCCCGACCGGGTCTTTGCCGTGGCGAAGCGGCGGCTGCTGCCCGTCTCGGAGGCGGAGGGGGGCGCGAGCGAGCCGGTCATCAATGCCGACTTCAAGCCGCCGCGAGGCTTCCGGGCGCGGCCGGCGGCGGTGCTGATCCCGATCGTCGCCCGCGATCACCCGACGGTCCTGATGACGCGGCGCACGGCGCGGCTGCGCCAGCATGCCGGGCAGATCGCCTTTCCCGGCGGCGCCGTCGACCCCGGGGATGCCGATGCGGCCGCCGCCGCCCTTCGCGAAGCCGAAGAGGAGATCGGCCTCGATCCGCGCCTCGTGCAGCCGCTCGGCCGGCTCGGCCCCTATATCGCCGGCACGGGCTATCACATCACGCCGGTCGTGGCGCGCGTCGAGCCCTCGTTCCGGCTCCTCCTCAACCCGGATGAGGTCGAGTCGGCCTTCGAGGTGCCGCTCTCGTTCCTCATGACCCCTGAGAACCACCGGCAGGGCAGCCGCGAATGGGACGGCACCCGGCATTTCTTTTACGAAATGCCGTATGACGAGCACTATATCTGGGGGATCACGGCCGGGATCATCCGCGGCCTCTATGAACGGCTCTTTGCCTGACCATGGTTCGGTTCCTCGCCTTCACGTTTCTCTTCTTCCTGCTTCCCTTCGCGCTCTACGCGGCGTGGCGCTTCTTCAAGGCCGGCGTCAGGCCGGGCGAGGAGCGCTGGCCGATGATCGTGTGGTTGCGGCTCGCCGTTGTCGGAATCGTTGCAATGCTCGCCTCGCTCCTGGTCATCCTCGCCTATCCCGCCGATGAAGCGGGCGGCATCTACCGGCCCGCGCATATGGAGAACGGGAAGATCGTGCCGGGCCGGTTCGAATGACGGACGCGAGGCTCGCCGGCGCGGACTTCCTCGCCGACCCGCTTGTCGTCGACGTGCTCCGCATCCTCTCGGCCGAGGGCGGCGCGGCGCGCGTCGTCGGCGGCGCTGTGCGCAACGCGCTGATGGGGCTTCCCGCCTCCGGCGATATCGACATTGCGACGACGCTTCTGCCCGACGAGGTCATGGCGCGCGCGGCCGCGGCGGGGCTTCAATCGGTGCCGACGGGCATCGAGCACGGCACCGTGACGGTGATCGGTCGCCACCGGGTCGTCGAGGTGACGACGCTGCGCGAGGATGTCGAGACGAATGGCCGCCACGCCGTGGTACGGTTCGGCACCGACTGGGCGGCCGACGCCGCGCGTCGCGACTTCACCATGAACGCGCTCTTCGCCGATGCGCAGGGCCGTATCTTCGATCTCGTCGGCGGGCTCGACGATCTCGCCGCGCGGCGTGTCCGCTTCATCGGCTCGGCCGACCAGCGCATCGCCGAGGATCGGCTGCGGGTGCTCCGCTTCTTCCGCTTCCATGCGCGCTATGGTCATGGCGCGCCCGATGCCGAGGGCCTCGCGGCAGCCATCCGCGCCCGCCATGCGCTGGGCGATCTCTCGGCCGAGCGGATCGGTCAGGAGATGCGGCGTCTGGTAATCGCGCCGGGCGCTGCCGCGACGCTCGCCGTGATGCAGGACAGCGGCATCCTGCCGCTCATCGCCGCCGGCGTCGGGCGGGTCGGCGTCTTTCAGCGGCTCGCCGCGGACGCGGGCGCGCCGGATGATCCGGCCCTGCGCTTCGCGGCGCTGTTCGGCTTCGTGCAGGAGGATATCGACCGCATCGTGCGCCGCTTCCGCCTCGCCAATCGCGAGCGCGACCGCATGACCGAGGCGCTCGCCGCGCGACCGGCGCTGATGGGCGGCGGCCCCGCCTCGGACCGCGTGGCGCTCTACCGGCGCGGGCGCGAGGCGGTGACGGGCGCGCTGGCGCTGCTCGCCGCCGAGGGCCGGCTGCCCGCCGCCGAGGCCGCGGCGCGGCGATCGGCGATCGAGGCTTTCCAGCCGGCGGTCTTCCCGCTCTCGGGACGTGACGTGGTGGAGGCGGGAATCGGACGCGGGCCGGCCGTCGGCGTGATCCTGCGCCATCTCGAGGACTGGTGGCTGCGCGAGGACTTCAGGCCCGATGCGGCGATGCTCCGCCGGCGCCTGCAGGAGATCGTCGCCGCTCAGCAGTAGCGCAGTCCAGAAACGAAAATGGCCGGGACGAGCCCGGCCATTTCGCATGTCAAACGTCCGTGTGGCGCGCCCGTGCGCGACCTCGGTGCGCGAACCTAGTGCGCGACCTTGGACCAGATCTTCTTCTTGGTCACATAGAGCAGGCCGGCGAAGACGATCAGGAAGATGATCACCTGGAAGCCGGCGCGCTTGCGCGCGTCGAGATGCGGCTCGGCGGTCCACATCAGGAAGGCCGACACGTCGCGCGAATACTGGTCGACCGTCTGCGGCGTGCCGTCGGTATAGGTGACCTGACCGTCCGAGAGCGGCGGCGGCATGGCGATGGCCGGGCCGCTGACGAAATGCGGGTTGTAGTGCAGTCCCGGGGGGATCTGCATGCCGGCCGGCGCTTCCTTGTAGCCCGTCAGGAGGCCGTGGATGTAGTCCGGGCCGCCTTCCTCATACTGCGTGAACAGGTCGAGGATGAACCAGGGGAAGCCGCGCTCCACGGCGCGGGCCTTGGCCATCAGCGACAGGTCCGGGGGCGCCTTGCCATTGTTGGCGGCGGCGGCCGCCTCCGGGTTCGGGAAGGGCGAGGGGAAGCGGTCGGAGAGGCGGCCGGGACGCTCGAACATGTCGCCGGCGTCGTTCGGGCCGTCCTGCACCTGGTAGCTGGCCGCGACGCTGCGCGCCTGTGCCTCGGTGAAATGCGGCCCGCCTTCCTGCGCCAGGTTGCGGAACGACATCAGGCTCATCGAATGACAGGAGGCGCAGACCTCCTTGTACACCTGATAGCCGCGCTGCAGCTGCGCCGTGTCGAAGCGGCCGAACAGGCCGGCGAAGGACCAGGGCTCCAGCGTCGGCTTGATGATCGGGAAATGCGTCGGCTGGGCTTCCTCGCCGCCACCCTCGGCGGCGAGCGCCGCGCCGGCGCCGATCGCGCCGATGCCGAGCATCACGCCGAGGCCGAGGCCGGCAAGCTTCGTGGACAAGCTCTTCATGGTCATCGATCCGTTTCCTGTCCCACGGCTCACTTGGTCTGCGGTCCGGACGGAGCACCCGCCGTGACGGGCGCACCACCGCCGAGCACTGCCTCCGTGATCGAGGCCGGGAGCGGCCTCGGCTTCTCGAACAGGCCGAGCAGCGGCAGGATGATCAGGAAGTGGGCGAAGTAGTAGACCGTCAGGATGCGGCCGACGATCAGGTAGCCACCCTCGGGCGGCATGGCGCCGATATAGCCGAGGCCGACCGCGGCGACCGCCCAGATCCAGAAGAACTGGCGATAGAGCGGGCGGAAATTCGCGGAGCGGACCTTCGACGTATCGAGCCACGGCACCACGAACAGCACCGCGATGGCGCCGAACATGGCGATGACGCCGAGCAGCTTGTCCGGGATCGAGCGCAGGATCGCGTAGAAGGGCAGGAAGTACCATTCCGGCACGATATGCGCAGGCGTCACCAGCGGATTCGCCTCGATGTAGTTGTCGGCGTGGCCGAGATAGTTCGGCACGTAGAAGACGAAGTAGCAGTAGAAAATCAGGAAGACGACGAGGCCGAGCGCATCCTTGACGGTGAAATAGGGATGGAAGGGCAGGGTGTCCTGCTTGTCCTTCACCGAGACGCCGGTCGGGTTGTTGGAGCCGGGAATGTGCAGCGCCCAGATATGCAGAACCACGACGCCCGCGATGATGAAGGGCAGCAGGTAATGCAGGGCGAAGAAGCGGTTCAGCGTCGGGTTGTCGACCGAGAAGCCGCCCCACAGCCAGGTCACGATCGTCTGGCCGACGAGCGGGATGGCGCCGAACAGGTTGGTGATCACGGTAGCGCCCCAGAAGGACATCTGGCCCCAGGGCAGCACATAGCCCATGAAGCCGGTCGCCATCATGAGCAGGAAGATGATCATGCCGAGGATCCACAGGACCTCGCGCGGGGCCTTGTAGGACCCGTAATAGAGGCCGCGGAAGATGTGGATGTAGACGGCGATGAAGAACATCGACGCGCCGTTGGCATGCAGGTAGCGGAGCATCCAGCCGGAGTTCACGTCGCGCATGATGCCTTCGACCGAGTTGAAGGCGAGCGTGACATGCGGCGTGTAGTGCATCGCGAGCACCACGCCGGTCGCGATCTGCGCGACCAGCATGAAGGCGAGGATGCCGCCGAAGGTCCAGAAGTAGTTCAGGTTCCGCGGGTTGGGGAACACGATGAAGGACGAGTGCACCAGGCCGATGATCGGCAGGCGCGTCTCGAGCCACTTCAGCGCAGGATGCTGGGGCTGATAGGTCGAAGGTCCGGACATGGTTGCGTCTTTCTCCCGTCAGCCGATCTTGATCTTGGTGTCGGTCATGAATGAATAGACCGGAATGGCCATGTTCTCCGGCGCCGGTCCCTGACGGATGCGGCCCGCGGTATCGTAGACCGAGCCGTGGCAGGGGCAGAACCAGCCGCCGAAAGACCCTTCCTGGCCGAGCGGGATGCAGCCGAGATGGGTGCAGACATTGACCATGACGAACCAGTTCTCCTTGCCTTCCGCGGCGCGGTTGGCATCGGTGGCGGGTGCGTCGGCCGGAAGATTGGCGTTGCGGGCGATCGGGTCCTTGAGGTCGGAAAGGGCAGCGGCCTTTGCCTCTTCCACTTCCTTGGCGGTGCGGTTGCGCACGACCACCGGCTTGCCGCGCCACTTCACGGTCACCGACTCGCCTTCCTTGATCGACGAGATGTCGACCTCGGACGAGGCGAGGGCGAGCGCCGAGGCGTCGGGATTCATCTGGTTGATGAAGGGCCAGACGGTCGCCGCGACGCCGACCGCGCCGACCGCGCCTGTCGCGATGAAGAGAAAGTCGCGTCGGGTCGGCTCTGTCGCAGCGCTGTGTGCCAAGATCATTCCCCTCTCAATCCTCCGCCCCGGCCGTTCCGCCCTGCCGGATCCCTGCCGGGTCCCCAGGGCGAAATGTCCAATCGCGCGACCGGACAGCCGAAGCCAAGGCGTAGGCTACGCCCATTTCGTTTGAAGCTGTTTAGCCATCGCCGCCCGCCGATGTCCAGAGACGGCAGGGCCTATGCGCACATTGTCGCGGCAGCCGTGAGGCAGGAATGTGCCCGCCGGCCTCAACCCCGCGCGATGGCGGAAAACCGCGCGAGGAGATCGGCGAAAGCGGCGACATCGGCATCGGACCAGTCGTCCATCTGCCCGCGAAGGAGGCGGCGCTTCGCCTTCCGCGTCGCCGCAATCAGCTCGCGCCCGGAATCAGTGAGCTCGAGCAGGCTGCGCCGCCCGTCCGCCTGAGAGGCGAGCCGCTCGACGAACCCGGCCCGGACGGCCTCGGCGACCAGGCGGCTGGCCTGCGAGGGGTCGACGACGAGCCGCTCGGCGACGGTCGCCACCGAGACGCCGTCCGCCTCGCCGCGACCCGCTTCGTCGATGACGTCGACCACCTCGACAAGGGCGGGCTCGATGGCCAGCCCGAGCTCGTCGAGCACGCGGCGACCGAGGCCGCGACGGATCATGCTGCGGCGCAGTCGGCCGAGCGCGACATCGATCCGCGCGACCGCGCCGTCGCGATCAGCCGGCAATCCGTCGTCCCTGTCCTCGGAGCGTTCCATGCCAGCCACTTAGCACGCCGGACGGCCGCCTCGCATCGGGCGAAATGAGTGCGATTTACAATTAAATGCGTGACGCACGCATATTTATGGGTCATGCTGGCCGTGTGGTGCTCAGGAAGGGATGTCCATCATGAATTCCAGAATCGTCTGGCCCGAGGGGGCCATCTATCGCATCGACCTGTTCTGCGTGCCCGATGCGGCGCGAGCGGCCTTCGCGGAGCGGGCGGAAGCAACGCAGGCGGTGCTGCGCCGTCAGGGCGGGCTGGTGGGCGAGCAGGGTTTCGAGCGGATCGGCGGGCCGGGGCGTTTCAACATCGCGACGCTGGCGGCCTGGGAAAACGCGGCGGCGATCGAAGCCGCCTCGAAGGCGGTGGCCGACATGCATGCGGCGACCGGATTCGATCGGCAGAGCTTCGTCGTCCAGCGCGGCATCGCCGCCGAGATCGCGACATTCCGCGCCTTCACGCTCTGATGCGGGACGGGCGGGGACATGCCCCGCCCGTCTTCTCGTCACGCCGCGTCGAGGAAGCCGCCGGATTGGCGGCGCCACAGGCTGGCATAGAGGCCGCCATGGCGGAGCAGTTCCTCGTGGCTGCCGGTCTCCACGATCGCGCCCTTGTCGAGCACGATTAGCCGGTCCATCGCCGCGATGGTGGAGAGTCGGTGCGCGATCGCGATCACCGTCTTGCCGGCCATCAGCTCGAAGAAGCTCTCCTGGATCGCCGCCTCGACCTCCGAATCGAGCGCCGAGGTGGCCTCGTCGAGGATGAGGATCGGCGCGTCCTTGAGGAGCACGCGCGCGATGGCGATGCGCTGCCGCTGGCCGCCCGAGAGCTTCACGCCGCGCTCGCCGACATGCGCCTCGAACCCCGTGCGGCCACGCGGATCGCTGAGATGGGCGATGAAGTCGAGCGCATGCGCCTTGCGCGCCGCCTCGACGACATCCTCCATCGTCGCTTCCGGCTTGCCGTAGCGGATGTTGTCGATGACCGAACGGTGCAGCAGCGAGGTGTCCTGCGTCACCAGCCCGATCTGCTGGCGAAGCGTCTCCTGCTTCGCGCCGGCGATATCCTGCCCGTCGATGCGGATCGTGCCCTTCTCCACATCGTAGAAGCGCAGCAGGAGGTTGACGAGCGTTGACTTGCCGGCGCCGGAGCGGCCGACCAGACCGACCTTCTCGCCCGGCGCGATGGTCATCGACAGGTTCTCGATGATGCCGCCCTTCTTGCCATAGTGGAAGGTGACGTCCTCGAAGCGGATCTCGCCGCGCGGGACGGCGAGCACCGGCGCCGCCGGTTTGTCGAGCAGCGAATAAGGCCGCGCGATCGTCTCGAGACCTTCCTGCACCGTGCCCATCTGCTCGAAGATCCCGATCGCCACCCACATGATCCAGCCGGACATGTTGGAGATGCGGATCGAGAGACCCGAGGCGACCGCGATGGCGCCGAGCGAGATCGACGACACCGACCAGAGCCAGATCGCCAGCGCGCCGGTGGAGACGATCAGGATGCCGTTGAGGCACGAGACCGTCGCGTTCATCGCCGTGATGAGCCGCGTCTCGCTGCGGAACGTCTCGGTATGCTCCTTCAGGATCTCCTGCGCGTAGTCGTCCTCGCGGTCGGCATGGGCGAAGAGCTTCACCGTCTGGATGTTGGTGTAGCTGTCGACGATGCGGCCGGTCAGCGCCGAGCGCACCTCCGACATCGCCGTCGCCCGGTCGCGGATGCGGGGCACGAACCAGGCGAGCGTCACCACGTAGCAGACGATCCAGATCGACAGCGGCACCGTCAGCCGCCAGTCCGCCTCGGCGAAGATGACCAGCGCCGAGATCGCGAAGATGGCGACAAACCAGATCGCGTCGATGAGCTGCGTCACCGATTCGCGCAGCGCCGGTCCCGTCTGGACGATCTTCGAGGCGATGCGGCCGGCGAAGTCGTTGGCGAAGAAGGTGACCGACTGGCGCAGCACGTAGCGATGCGTCTGCCAGCGGACGAGATTGGTCAGCGACGGCGCGATCGCCTGCTGGTTCAGGAGATCGTGCAGAATATGGGAGATCGGCGCCGCGACGGCGATGACGAAGCCCATCCAGAGGAAGGTGGGCCCGTAGTCGACGAAGACCTGCTCGGGCGAGGTCGTCTTCAGGAGGTCAACGATCGAGCCGATGTAGCGCATCATCGAGACCTCGATGAGCGACACAACGAGACCGACGACCATCAGCGCGACCAGCCACGGCCAGACCTGACGGCAATAGCGCCAATAGAAGGCGATGAGCGTCGGCGGCGGCATGCTGTCGTCATGCGGGCGAAAGGGGTCGATGAGCGTTTCGAATTTGCGGAACATGGCGTGCGTCTGCGGCGAGAAGGAAGGGGAGCGCAGTCGGGGCGCACGGGCGCCGTCGACGGCAGAGAAAGGCGTGGGGATCGGGCGACGACGACGCGGCCGCGTCAGGCGCGGCGGGGGTCGTCAGGTTCGGCCAAAGATGGAGTCAGAGGGCCCGGAAGCCCGCACCGGGACGCATCTGGGGCCGAATGTGCGAAAGCATATGCTCCATGCAGCCCTCCTCGTCAGCGGTTGCGTGGGCGACGCCATGATCGGCGTGCCCTCCTGAGGACCGCACTCTTGTCGCAGGCGCAGCGCGGCGCAAGGGGGCGCCGATCATTTGTTCGATCTGTTGCAGGCGGGAGACAGCGCTACCTTCGGCTGCGGTCGCCGGCTACTCCGCCGCGATCTCGTGCGCGGCGCGATCGCCGAGGAAGCCGCCGGACTGGCGGGCCCAGAGCTGGGCATAGAGCCCCTG